>NZ_JBNWUK010000001.1:338472-713130 GCF_050563205.1 Zafaria sp. Z1313 | reverse complement strand
CGGCGCCGCAGACCGCGTCGGCCTCGGCGCTCATCAGCGCGTTGATGAACGTGCTCAGCATCTGGCGCATCAGGTCCGGGGAGGCCTGGGCGAGCTGCTCGGACAGGAAGCGGGCAGGATCGATAACATGGGGTGCGGTCATCGCGTGGAAACTCCTTGAGAAGAGACTTTGGTCGGTCTTTCCAAGAATCACGCGATGGCCGCCTTACGTTAGGACGCCACGCCCAGCGGGCCGGTCGTACACCACGCTAATGGGCACTACTTATGCCCCTGACGTCAGCGTCGCGGCCTCGGCGAGGGCGGCGGCGAGATACGGTGCTGAAGCGCTGTTTCTCGACGCGGCGACCTCTGCTGGCGTTCCGGACGCGACCACTGTGCCGCCGTTGTCACCGGCCCCCGGCCCGAGATCGATGACGTAGTCGGCTGCGCTGACCACTCGCATGTCGAGTTCCACCATCACGACCGTGTTGCCTGCATCCACGAGAGTCTGAAGGTGGGTAACTAGACGGTCTGCGTCGGCACAGTGCAATCCGGAGGTCGGCTCATCGAGCACGTACAGAGTGTCGCCGCGCTGCGCTCGTTGCAGTTCGGTGGCCAGCTTCACACGCTGCGCCTCCCCACCGGAGAGCTCTGTGGCCGGCTGTCCCAAGCGCAGATAACCGAGCCCGACATCGACCAGCGAGGTGAGGGAGCGCATCACGTCGTACTCGCCGGCGAAGAACTCGTGAGCCTCTTCGACGCTCATCGCGAGAATTTCCGCGATGTTGCGCCCTCGCCAGGTGATCTCCAGGGTGGTCGATTGATAGCGGGTGCCATGGCAGTCGGGACACACGGTGTAGACCGAGGGCAGGAAGAGCAGCTCGACCATCACGGAGCCTTCACCCTCACAGGTCGGGCAACGGCCGCCTGCGACATTGAAGGAGAACCGACCGGGCTTGTATCCGCGTGTCCGAGCTTCCGGCGTCTCGGCGAACCGGCGCCGCACATGATCGAAGAGTCCTGTGTAGGTCGCGACGTTGGAGCGGGGCGTGCGGCCGATGGGTTTCTGGTCGATGCTCACCACACGCCGGACGGTCGTGAGATCGCCCTCGACCGACCCTCCGAGTTCATCGGACTCGTCAGTGAGGAGCAGGGCGTCTGCCTCAGCGCTTTCCTCCTCGACGCGAGGGGCGTCTCCTTGCCTGGCGCCGATGAGGGCAGGCAGGACTTGACTGACAAGGCTGGACTTCCCCGACCCTGACACGCCAGTGACAGCCGTGAGCGTTCCGAGCGGTAGCGCGACAGATACGTCCCGCAGGTTGTTGCGGGTGACGTGCTCCAGCCGCAACCAGTCGTGGGCGGCACGGGGCTGGTGCGGTGGAAGGCCGCTGCCCCCGAAGATGTATCCGCGCGTCACCGACTCGTCGACCTCCGCGAGCCCGTCCGTGGGTCCGCTGTAGATCACGCGCCCGCCGCGTTCCCCGGCTCCGGGGCCGATGTCGACCAGCCAGTCCGCGTGCCGCATGACGTCGACGGAATGCTCCACGACGAAGAGGCTGTTGCCGCGCTCCTTCAGTCCGTCGAGGATACCCAGCAGCGCGGTGACGTCGTGCGGATGGAGACCGGCTGACGGTTCGTCGAGGACGTAGACAACACCGAACAGTTCCGACGTGAGCTGCGTGGCGAGTCGAAGTCGTTGTAGCTCCCCTCCGGACAGTGTCGGCGTAGTGCGACCTAGCGAGAGGTAACCGAGTCCGAGATCGATGATGGGGCGCAGGCGGTCCAGCAATTCTGCGCCCAGGCGGGCTGCCGCGGCGCGCTTCTCGACAGACTGATTCGGTCTGCGACGGACATCCGGCGCAGCGGAGTGCGCGGAGCCGCCAGGAGCAACGCGCTGCTCGACGGCTTCACGTCTAGTCGCGACGTCTACCACGGCGCCGGAGGTCTCGCCCTCGCGGTCAGACTCGGCGACGACGGACTCGAGGAGCTCAGCCAATTCACGCAGTGGCAAGGCTGAGAAGTCCGCGATATCGAGTCCTTCGAACGTCACCGTCAGTGCTTCGGGTTTGAGCCGCTTCCCATGGCACACCGGGCAGACCGCCGCGCTCATGAACTGGGCTACGCGGCGCTTCATCGACGCGCTCTTCGTGTTCGCGAAAGTGTCGAGCACGTACCGCCGCGCGCCTACGAAGGTGCCCGAGTAGCTCGGTTCGATTCCTGCTCGGATTGCCCGGCGCGCCTCGGCGAGCGTGAGTCGAGAGTGGACGGGAACGAAGGGGGTCTCGTCGGTATAGAGGATCCAGTCCCGATCCTTCTTCGGCAGATCCTTCCACGGTACGTCGACGTCGTAGCCGAGCGCGACGAGCACGTCCCGCAACTGGTGGCCGTGCCAGGCGGTCGGCCACGATGCGATGGCGCGCTCCCGGATGGTGAGTGAGGGATCGGGCACCATCCGCTCCTCGGTCACCGCGTACACTCTGCCGATGCCGTGGCACTCGGGGCACGCGCCCTGCACGGTGTTCGCGGAGAAGTCCTCGGCGTAGAGCATCGGCTGACCATCTGGGTATTCACCGGCTCGCGAATAGAGCATCCGAACCACACTCGACATCGTGGTGATGCTGCCTACAGAGGAGCGCGCGCTGCGCCCTCCGCGCTGCTGCTGCAAGGCGACTGCGGGCGGCATCCCGGTGATGGAATCGACGTCGGGGACACCCGCCTGGTCGATCAGTCGGCGCGCGTACGGGGCAACTGACTCCAAGTAGCGCCGCTGCGACTCCGCATACAACGTGCCGAAAGCCAAGGAGGACTTCCCGGATCCGGACACTCCCGTGAACACAACCATCGCGTCACGCGGAACCGTGAGATCGACGTCCTTGAGGTTGTGTTCGCGGGCACCACGCACCCGGACATCGGGCTGGACGTGGGTGGACACTGAGGAAAGGTGATCCATTTCAGAACTGTAACAAGCGGGTCTCGCGGTAAGCAGGTTCATCGACCGTGGGAGGCAAGATGATGCGGCGGTTTACCGAAGAAGAAGACGCGCGAGTTCTTCGGTCTGCTCTCCGGCAGCATCGCGACGGCTCTTGTTGACATACGACTGCGGAACCGTTCGTAGCTCGCAGGATTCGCGAAGCGAGACGACCTCGAGTTCTTCCTCAGTGAGATTTGCGACATGCATTATCGGCAGGAGTTGCTCCTCACCCCGACAGAGCCAGCGCTATGTGACTACCAGCACAGGGCTGTGTCGTGGGAGCAATACGCCGCTGAGCACGCGCGCCTCTTGGAAGGTCGCCAGGTCGAAGCTGTGCTCAGCGCTGCTGACTTCAACGAGACAGTGCTCCTCTGCTCAGAGGCCTCTCCTGATCGTTGTCATCGGCCTCTCGCCGCGGAGTATCTCGCGTCCGCCTGGCATGACACAGGGATCGTGCATCGGGCGAACGGCGCTTGACTCTGGCTATGCTCGTCCCACGGGAACGCGGCGCTACAAGCGGTTAGCCTCGTGTGAGGCTCCGGAAACGTTGCCAACTAGTTTGGAAATTCAGTCGGATGGCTGCCGACCCAGATCCGCGTGAAATCGGGGGACAACTAGATTGGAAATTGCCAGGTCGGCTGGAATCTCACACCGGCCTCTGAGGGGCTGACGAGGAGGCCCGGAGTCGCAGCATTCCTGCGGTTCCGGGCCTCCTGTGCGTGCGATGCCGACCGTGCTCGGACTGGGACCGAACGCGCGGGCTACACTCGAATCCCTGGTCGATGCCCGCCAGACGACGACATCCGGGAGGATCTGGTGTCCCTCAACCCTGCTCAATGCCGCCGCACGAGCGATGAACTTCACGACAACTACGGCCGTGCGGGGCTCACGCCGGCCATGGTCCACGGGGAGCTCGGTCTGGCACCGGGGGAGCTGGAACGTGTGCTCGACATGCACCCCGGCGTGGAGCCGGTGACCGTCTGGAAGCTCAGGGACTACCTCGAGCCGAAGGTCCTCGAATCGGGTGGCACCCCCCGGCCGTACTTCAGCCTCACCGAAGGCATGCGTTCTGCCGCCAATCGGTGGTTCGGCATGGATTCCTGAGCGTCGCGCTGCAACGTGGCGCGGCCCCTGCCGCGCCACTGCCGTGCTTCGCAGGCCTCATCGCAGGGTGGGCCAGGCGAGCGCGGGATCCCGAGCGGCGAGACCGCCAGCCAGCCCCTCGGGGAAGGACCGGGAGTTCTAGTCCCGCGCGCGCCGTGGGTCCATACTGACCTCATGCTTCCACGCGCACGCACTCCGGACCGCACCCTCTGGGTCGTCCTCGCCGTGACCGCGGCCCTCGTCGCGGTCGCCCTCGCCGCCGTCCTCACGAGGGGCGGCGCACCCCGGATGGACCCGGCCACCCCGGCCGGCACCGTCCAGCTCTACGCCGAGGCCGTCCTCGACGGCGACACCCCCACCGCGGCAGCCCTCCTGGCCCCCTCGGCCACGGAGGGCTGTGGCGTCGACGGGGCCGGGATCGTCCCGGACGGGACACGCGTCGCCCTCGTCTCCACCCGCGAGCGCGCCACCTCGGCCGACGTCACCGTGGACCTGAGCACGACCTCCGGCGGGGGGCTCTTCGGCGCCTCCGAGTACAGCTACGAGGCCGTGTTCACGCTGGTCCGCGAGGGCGACGCGTGGCTCATCACCTCGGCCCCCTGGGAGCTCTCGGTCTGCCCCGAACCGGCGGAGTCGGAGTGAGCACGCGGGCGCCGGCGTCGGCGGGCGGTCCGGCCGGCTCCATCCAGGGGGCGGTCCGCCGGCTCGTGGTGTTCCTCCTCCTGCTCGTCCTCGTCATCGTGGCGGCCTCCGGCTTGACGGGCCTGTTGGGGCGGCTCCTGGACGCGCGGAACACCCTGGCCGGCGACGGCGCGGCCGGCCTCGCGCTCTGGATGGCCTTCACCCTCATCGGCGGCCCGCTCGCCGCGATCCTGGGCGCCGCCGTCTGGCGCCGGGCCGCGGATCCCGTCGAACGGGCCTCGCTCGGCTGGGGGCTCTACCTCGCGGCCGTCATGACCCTGTCCCTCGCCGTCGCCGCGTCCTCACTCCTCGGCACCGCCGCCTCCGCCGTCACGGGTAGCACGGGCGGCTGGGCCTCCGGGGTGGCCGCGGCCCTCGTCTGGGGCGGCGTCTGGTGGTGGCACCTGCGGATGTGGGGCCACCCGGCCAAGGGGCCGCTGCTGCTGGCCACGTTGCCGATGGTGTTCGGGGCGCTGTTCGGCCTCGTCGTGGGCGCCGTGAACGCGGCCCGCCTGCTCGAGGCGCTCTTCGAGACCGCGCTGCGGGGCGCCGGGCAGTTCGTCCTCGGCCGCCCGTGGTGGTCCACCGCCGTCGAGGCCCTCGTCTGGCTCGCCGGCGGCGCCGTCATCTGGTGGTGGCACTGGTTCCGCCGCGGCGCCCGTTCGCTCTCCGGCGGGTTCGCCGACGTCGCCCTCGTCCTCGTGGGCGTCCTGGCCGCCGTCCTCGCGGCCCTCGGCGGCGCGGGGACCATCCTGTTCGTGCTCCTGCGCCTGCTCGCGGACCGCACCACGACCGGGTCCGTGGTGCTCGCGCCCGTGCCGCTCGCGGCCGCCGCCGCGCTGACGGGCGGACTCGTGTGGGCGTACCACCGCCCGATCCTGGCCCTGCGGGCGGCCCCGACCCGCCGGGCGGGCCTGCTCGTGGTCTGCGGGGCAGCCCTCGCGGGGGCCGCCACGGGGCTCGGGATCGTCGTCAACGCGCTGCTGTCCACGGCGGGCGCGCCGCTCGCGGGACCCGGCGGATCCCTGACCCTGCTCCTGGCCGGCGTCAGCGCCCTCGCCGTCGGCGGCCCCGTCTGGTGGCTCGCCTGGCGCACCGTGCGGGCCGAGGACCCCGACGGGCGCCGCGTCTACCTCGTCGCCGTGTTCGGCCTGAGCGCGGTCACGGCCCTCGTGACGCTGCTCGTCGTCGGCTACCGGCTCTTCGAGTTCCTGCTCGGCGGTGTGGCCGGCACGGGCCTCGTGGAGCGCGTTCGGGCCCCGCTGGGCCTGCTCGCGGCCACCGCCCTCGTCGCCGGCTACCACTTCGCCGTCTGGCGCCGCGACCGCGCCGTCCTCGCCGCGCGGGCGCCGCTCCCGCCCGAACCGCCGGGTGCGGGGCCGCGCGTCGGCCACGTCCTGTTGCTGGCAGGGTACGACGCCGGACCGCTCGCCGAGGCGCTGCGCGCCGGGGGCGAGCGAAAGGTCTCGCTGTGGCGGGCTGCGCCGGATCCGTCGCCCGGGCGGGAGGATTCGACCGGCGACGTGCCCGGCGCCGGGGCGGGGGAGCCGGCCACGGCCGCCCCGCTGTCCCGACTTCACGGCCCGGGGGAGGTCCTCGCCGCCCTGTCCGGCCTCGACGCCCCCGCCGCTCTGGTGAGCCTGCGCGCCGACGGAGGCATCGGCGTCGTACCCCTGGAGCGGGACCCGGGCTGAGCGCGCCCGCCCGGTTTCGCTCCGGACGTCCCCTGTGCCTAGGCTGGCCGGAGGAGGCCGCCGCGGGCGGCCGCGGCGAAAGGAACCGGCCATGACCCAGCAGGCGCCCGGACTCGGGACCGGACAGGAGCTCGCCACGGGCGGCTTCTTCTACGAGCCCCTCGGCAGCGGCCGCTACCGCTCCACCGTGCACGCCCAGGGCGCCTGGAACCCCCACGAACAGCACATGGCCCCGGCGACGGGCGTCCTGGCCCACGAGCTCGAGCTGTTCGAGCCGCGCCCGGACATGCGCATGGCCCGCGTCTCCCTCGACATCCACGGCATCATCCACGGAGGCGAGTTCGAGGTCCGCACCCGCATGATCCGTCCGGGCCGGACGATCGAGCTGATCGAGGCCGAGATGCTCTGCCAGGGCCGCACGAGCATCGTCGCCCGCGCGTGGCGCCTGAAGACGCTCGACAGCGCCCCGGTCGCGGCCGTCGAGGACTCCTCCGTCGCCCATCCCGAGCGGCTGCCCGCGTGGGACGGCATGTCCCCGTGGCCCGGGGGATACATCTCCCAGCTCGACTTCCGGGTCGAGCCCGGCCACCGGCCCGGCAAGGGGGTCGTGTGGCTGCGGACGCCGCACCCGATGGTCGCCGGCGTCGAGACGACGCCGCTCGTGCGCCTCCTGGGGCTCGTGGACACCGCGAACGGGGTCGCGCCGCGCGTCGAGCCCGGCCCGGCCTCGTGGATGTTCCCCAACGTGGACCTGCAGGTCCACATGCACCGCGCGCCCGTCGGCGAGTGGCTGGGGCTGCAGGCGCAGCAGAGCTACGGCAGCGACGGGATCGGGCTGACCTCGTCCGTGCTGCACGACGTCGAGGGGCCGTTCGGGCGCAGCGAGCAGATCCTCACCGTGCGCCCGATGCCCGGCCGCTGAGCCGCGCTAGCGGCCCGCGAGCAGCGCCTTGACGCGGCGCTTGCGCAGCGGCGTGAAGCCGGCGTCGACGTAGCGGCGGCGCAGCGCCCCCTCGGCGCGGAACAGCGCCCAGCCGCGCTTGAGCAGGAACGGCACGGGCTTGCGCCGCTCGCGCACGTCCCGCACGAAGCGGCGCACGGCGGTCACCACGGGGGCGACGTCGATGTACACGGCGAGCGGCTCCACGCCCAGGGCGCGCAGCGGCGCGAGGACCTGGTCCACGAAGATCCCCTCCGCCACGACCGGCCCGCCGTCGAGGGACACGGTCGTGTAGCCGTTATAGCTCGAGGTGGAGATCGAGTAGTCGGGCACCTGCGTCTGGCCGGACTCGAGCAGCTCCATCATCGAGTCCACGGCGGCGTCGCGGTTCCACGTGCCCGGATCGTCCCAGTCGACCTCGCCGTAGGGGGTCACGGGCAGGGGCGCGTCGGGCGTGTGCTCGGCCAGCTCGCGGTAGAAGTTGTCGAGGACGACGTGCGGCCGCCCGTGCCGCTCGGCGAGGTAGGACTTGCCGGCGCCGGACGAGCCGCCGAGGAGGATCAGGGCGGGGAGGTC
Organism: Zafaria sp. Z1313; assembly: GCF_050563205.1. Lineage (NCBI taxonomy): Bacteria > Bacillati > Actinomycetota > Actinomycetes > Micrococcales > Micrococcaceae > Zafaria > Zafaria sp. Z1313. The sequence continues at coordinate 705,185 of NZ_JBNWUK010000001.1, read as the reverse complement.
GTGGGGCACCGCACCATTATCCACCGCGCCGGCCGCCGTCCTAGAATCGAGGGCATGAGCCTCTGGAGTCCCGGCATCGACGTGCCGCTGCACGTCGAGCGTGCCGGGGCCGGCCCGGACCCGGCCGCCGACCTGATGGCCGGCATCGAGCTGCTGCACCGGGTGCGGGACGGGGAGCGGCCCGCGACCCTGCGCCTGTACCGGCCCTCGGCGAGCCTGGCGTTCGGCCAGCGCGACGTGCGCCTGCCGGGGTACGACGCCGCCGCTGCCGCCGCCTCCGCGCACGGATTCGCGCCGCTCGTGCGGAAGGCCGGGGGCCGCGCCGCGGCCTACCACCCGGGGACGCTGATCGTGGACCACGTGGAACCGTCGCCGCGGGCCATGGAGGGGCACCAGCACCGCTTCCGCGCCCTCGGGGAGCTGTACGCAGACGCCCTGCGGGGGCTGGGGGTCGATGCCGGCGTCGGGGAGCTGCCGGGGGAGTACTGCCCCGGGGAGTTCAGCGTCCACGGGCGGCCCGGTCCCGGCTCCACGTCTGATGTACCGGTCAAGCTCGTCGGCACGGCCCAGCGGGTCGTCTCCGGCGCGTGGCTCTTCGCCTCCGTGTTCGTCGTCCAGGACTCCGCGCCGCTGCGCGCCGTGACCGCCGACGTCTACGCCGCCATGGGCCTCCCGCTCGATCCGGCCACGGCCGGCGCGGTCGAGGACCTCGTGCCCGGCGTGACGGTGGCGGACGTCGAGGCGGCGCTGCTGGGCGCCTACGCCCGCGAAGCCGTGCTCGTGCGGCCGTAGGCGCCCCGGGGGTCAGTGGCCCCGGGCGATCCACTCCTCGAGGTGCGGGGCCTCGGCGCCGATCGTCGTCGAGTCCCCGTGGCCGGTGTTGACCACGGTCTCCCCGGGCAGGACCAGGAGCCGCTGCCGGATGGATTCGATGATGGTCGGGAAGTCGCTGTAGGAGCGTCCCGTGGCGCCGGGGCCCCCGTTGAACAGGGTGTCCCCGCTGAAGAGGACGCCGAGCCCGGGCGCGTGGAAGCACGTCGATCCGGGGGAGTGGCCCGGGGTGTGCAGGGCGGTCAGGACCGTGCCGGCGACCTCGAAGGACTGCCCGTCGACGATCTCCCCGTCGGGCGTGGACCCGGGGAAGAGCGCCTCCCACAGCATCTGGTCGTCCGGGTTCAGGTAGACCGGGGCGTGAACGAGGGCGGCGAAGTCGCGGGCGCGGCGGATGTGGTCGTCGTGGCCGTGGGTCAGCAGCACGGCCTTGACCCCGCGGTCCCCGACGGCCCGGGCGATGGCCGCGGGGTCGTGGGCGGGGTCGATGACGAACACCTCGGTGTCGTCGCCGACGATCCAGACGTTGTTCTCCACCTCCCACGTGCCCCCGTCGAGGGAAAAGGTGCCGGAGGTGGTCAGCTGTTCGATGCTGGCGCCCATCTCAGAGCTCCACCACGGAGCGCAGGACCTTGCCGCCGTGCATCTTCTCGAAGGCCTCCTCGATCTGGTCCAGTCCGATCCGCTCGGAGACGAACGCGTCGAGGTCGAGCCGGCCGAGCTTGTACTGCTCGACGAGCATGGGGAAGTCGCGGGAGGGCAGGCAGTCGCCGTACCAGGAGGACTTCAGGGAGCCGCCACGGCCGAAGACGTCCAGGAGGGGCAGCTCGAGCCGCATCTGCGGGGTGGGGACGCCGACGAGGACCACGCGGCCGGCGAGGTCGCGGGCGTAGAACGCCTGCTCGTAGGTCTCCGGGCGGCCGACGGCCTCGATCACGACGTCGGCGCCGAAGCCGCCGGTGAGCGCGCGGATGGCCTCGACGGGGTCCTCTTCGCGGGAGTTCACGCCGTGCGTGGCGCCGAGGGACCGGGCGAGCTCGATCTTGGCCGGGTCGATGTCCACGGCGATGATCGTGGTCGCCCCGGCGAGCTTGGCCCCGGCGATCGCCGCGATGCCGACGCCGCCGCAGCCGATCACGGCCACGGACTCGCCGCGCTTGACCTCGCCGGTGTTGATCGCGGCGCCGATGCCCGCCATCACGCCGCAGCCGAGGAGCCCCACGGCGGCGGGGTCGACGTCCTCGTCGACCTTGGTGCACTGCCCGGCGGCGACGAGGGTCTTCTCGGCGAAGGCACCGATGCCCAGCGCGGGGGAGAGCTCGGTTCCGTCGGCGAGCGTCATCTTCTGCGTGGCGTTGGCGGTGTCGAAGCAGTACTGCGGCTGCCCCTTGGCGCACGCGCGGCACTGGCCGCACACGGCCCGCCAGTTCAGGATCACGCGGTCCCCGACCGCGATCTCCGTGACGCCCTCGCCGATCTCGGAGACGACGCCGGTCGCCTCGTGGCCCAGCAGGTAGGGGTACTCGTCGCCGATGCCGCCCTGCTTGTAGTGCAGGTCGGTGTGGCAGACCCCGCACGTGAGGATGTCGACGACGGCCTCTCCCGGGCCCGGATCGGGGACCGTGATGGTCTCGATGACGACCGGCGCGTCCTTCTCGCGGGCGACGACGGCCTTGACCTGCTGTGGCATGGGAACAACCTCACATCGGTTGGGAACGGTGGACGAACAGGGGACCCGCCGCCGGGCGGCAGGTCCCCTTCATCCAATCACAGCCGACTCAGAGGCGCTCGCGTACCTCGGCGATGCGGGGGTTTGTTGCGGCGGTCCCGTCAGCGAAGACGAGGGTCGGCACCGTCTGGTTCCCGTCGTTGAAGGCCTCGACGAGCTCCGCGGTCCCCGGCACCTCCTCGATGTTGACTTCCCGGTAGGCGATCCCGTCGGCGTCCATGGCCTTCTTCAGGTTGCGGCAGTAGCCGCACCAGGAGGTCGTGAACAGGGTGACGGTGCCTTCGGCGGGGACGTAGTCCTGGAGGTTCGCTGCAGTCATGTCCAGCACAACCCGGGCCGTGAGACGCTTATTCCATGTGTGGACGCTACGTGATGGCGCGGGCCATCGGAGACCTGGTCGCCGACGCCGAGGCGGAGGCGGACGCGGCGCTCGAGCTGCGCCGCTCCTGGAACATCGCCCCGACCACCGACGTGCCGATCGTGCTGGAGCGCCTCGTCAAATCCTCGCCCGTGCGGCAGATCCACGTGGCCTCGTGGGGGCTCGTGCCGGGATGGGCCAAGGACCCGAAGGTCGGCGTCCGGGCCTTCAACGCCCGCAGCGAGACGGTGGCGGAGAAGCCCACGTTCCGCTCCGCGGTGAAGTCCCGCCGCTGCGCCGTCCCCGCCGAGGGCTACTACGAGTGGAAGGCCCCTGCCGGTGGGAGCCGTGCCAAGCGCCCCCACTACGTGAGGCCCCGGGACGGCTCGCTCATCTACTTCGCCGGCCTCTACGAGTGGTGGAAAGACCCCGCCAAGGCGGAGGACGATCCCGGCCGCTGGCTGCTGTCGACCTCCATCCTGACGACGGCGGCGCCGCCCGCGGACGCGGAGGAGCCGGTGCTGCGCGGGCTCGCGGAGCTGCACGACCGGTTGCCGATCCCGCTGCGCCGGGACGTCCTGGGCGACTGGCTGGACCCCGGGAACCGGGACGCCCCGGCCCTCGTGGACGCGGTGCGCGGCGGGGCCTACGGCGTGGCGTCCGGCTGGCGGCTCGACGAGGTCGGCCCGGCCGTAGGCAACGTCCGCAACGACGGGCCCGAACTGCTCGAGCCGCTCGAGCCGACCACCTAGCCGCCCCTCGGTTCAGCCGTCGGCTTCGAGGCGCACCCGTCCGGTCTCGTCGACGGTGAACGCGGGATTGTGCACGAAGTCCCAGCGGAAGCCGTCCGGGTCGGCCACGCAGGCGCTCGTTCCTCCCCAGGACCGCGTCTCCGGCGGCGTCACGGGCCGGGCTCCCGCGGCCAGGGCGCGCTCGTAGTGGGCCCGGACCGCATCGGCGCTGGCGGCGTTGTGGCCCAGGGAGACCGGCGGGGCCTGGGCTCCGTGTCCGACGTCCCCGTACTCCGAGGGCATGCTCGCCACGTTCCACAGGGCGAGCACCTGCCCGTGCCCCGAGCGGACGAACGCGATCTCACCGGGCACGTGGCCCGCCTCCTCGAAACCGAGCCCCTCGACGTAGAACGCGCGGGAGGCCCCGACGTCGCGGACGCCGAGCGTGATCGCGGTGACCAACGGGGGAGCGGCGGGTGCCTCTGGCGGAGTATCCATGCCCCGACGGTACCGGTGATGCCGAAGTGTCGGAAGCGTCCCCTACGCTCGATTGCATCGAACATAGATTCGAATACAATGGAGTGACCGCTTCCGCTTCCCGAAGCGCAAACTTCCCTCACCCCCTCGTGCCGGGGCTCACAACCGGCGCCTGGTCCCAGGAGGTTTCCCGGATGGGCCTGTTCACCCGATCCATCGACGTCGACTGCACCACGTCCGGCCTGCCGCTGCGGCTGCGCTGGGAAGGGCGCGAGTACCTCGTGGCCGCCGAGCCGCTGCGCTGGTTCGAGCGCCGCAAGTGGTGGGCCGAGGAGCTGCGCGCCGAACGCGGCCGCGGGCCGGGGCTGGTGGACCACGAGATGTGGCGGATCCAGGCGCGGCTGGCGGGGCGGGGGCCGCTGCGCACCTTCGACCTCTCCCGCCACGCCGAGACCGGGCGCTGGCGCCTGGTCATGATCCACGATGCGTTGAAAGAGAGCGCGTGAGCTTCACCCACCTGCACGTCTCCTCCGCCTTCAGCGCCCGCTACGGGGTCTCCTGGCCGGACGAGCTCGTCCGCGCGGCCGCCGCGGCCGGGGCGGACGCCCTGGCCTGCACCGACCGCGACGGCCTGTACGGGATCCCCAAGCACTTCAAGGCCTGCCTCCGCCACGGGATCGACCCGGTCGTCGGCGTCGACCTCGCCGTGCTCGGACCCGGCGCGGGGCGCGTCGTCGTCCTGGCCCGTGGGAACGACGGCGGCGCGGGCTACACCGCGTTGTGCCGGCTCGTCTCGGCGGCCCACGCCGGGACCACCTCGGGCGGGCGCGGCGCCTCCCGGCCCGTCGGGGTCACGCCCGGGGAGCTGGCCCGCTGGGCCGCCGGACCGGTCGGCGACGCCGGAGCGGATCGGGCGGGAGGGGCTCAGGACCCGCGGGCCGGGGCGGCGCTGACGGTCCTCCTGGGTCCGCAGTCCGACGTCGGCCAGGCCTGCCTGCGCCGCGGCTACGGGCAGGCGCGGCAGCTGCTGGAGCGCTGGCGGGCGGTCCTGCCCCCCGGCGCGCTCGCCGTGGAGGCCGTCACCCACGTGAACCGCCCCGGCGCCAGGCTCAGCACGGCGCACGCCGTCCGCATGGTCCGCGCCGCCCGGGACTGCGGCGTCCCGGCCGTGCTGGGCAACGCGGTGCGCTACGCGGAGCCCGACGGGGCGGCCACCGCCGACGTGCTCGACGCCGCCCGGGCGCTGAGCACGCTCGAGGCCCTCGACGACCTCCAGCCCAACGGCCAGGGCTGGCTCAAGGAACCGGCCCAGATGCACCGGCTGGCCGGCGAGGTGGCCCGCGAGGCCGGAGGCGGCGCCGGGCTCGCGGCCGAGCTGCTCGCGGAGACCGCCCGGCTGGCCGACCACTGCCGCATGGACCCCGTGGGCGACGCCGGCTGGGGGATCCCCGTGGTCCCCGAGGCCCGCGTCATCGGCATCACGGGGGACCCCGCGCGCGAGCTCGCCGCGCGCTGCGAGGCCGGCATCACGCGGCTGTTCCCCGACGGCGGGGACACCCGGCTGCGCGGGCGCCTCGCGACGGAGCTGGACACCATCGCCTCGCTCGGCTTCTGCTCCTACTTCCTCACGGTGGCCGAGGTCTCCTCGATGATCGCCGCGATGGGCGTCCGCGCCGCCGCCCGCGGGTCCGGGGCCTCGAGCCTGGTCAACTACCTGCTCGGCGTCAGCCACGTGAACCCCCTGGCCCACGATCTGCTCTTCGAGCGCTTCCTCTCCCTGGACCGCTCGACCCTTCCCGACATCGACATCGACGTCGAGAGCGCGGAACGGCACGCGGTCTACCGGCGGATCTTCGAGCGCTTCGGGCGCGAACGCGTGACCCTGATGAGCATGCAGAACGGCTACCGGGCCCGCGGCGCGGTGCGCGACGCCGGGCTCGTGCTGGGGTTCGAGAACGCCGAGATCGACGACATCGCCAAGCAGCTGTGGCGGTTCTCCGCCTCCGGGTTCCGCGCCGCGCTCGCCGAGAAGCCGGAACTGCGCGGCTTCGCCGAGCGGGTCGGTTCCGAGCGCCAGCTGGACCTGCTCGTGGATCTCACCGAGCGCCTGGACCGGCTGCCCCGGCACATCTCGATGCACCCGTGCGGCGTGATCCTCGGCGACTCCGGGCTGCTGGACCGCACCCCGGTCCAGCCGAGCGGGCTCGGCCTGCCGATGAGCCAGTTCGACAAGCACGACATGGACCCCATGGGGATGCTCAAGCTCGACGTCCTCGGCGTGCGGATGCAGAGCGCGATGTCGTTCGCGCTGCGGGAGGTCGTGCGCATCCACGGAAGCGGCGACGCGGTGGCGGCCGCCGGGCGGCACCCGCTCGGGACGGACGGTTCCCTGCCGCCCTTCCTCCACGGGGACGGGCGGATCGATCTCGAGAGGGTCCCCCTCGACGATGAGCCCACGTTCGAGCTCATCCGCAGCACCCACACCCTGGGCTGCTTCCAGATCGAGTCGCCCGGCCAGCGCGAGCTCATCGGCAAGCTCGCCCCGCGCGAGTTCAACGACCTCATCATCGACATCTCCCTGTTCCGGCCGGGGCCGATGAAGTCCAACATGGTCAAGCCCTACCTGGAGAACCGGCACGGCTTCGCCCGGGAGCGCTACCCGCACCCCGACCTCGTGCCCGCGCTCGCCGAGACGCACGGGGTGACCGTGTTCCATGAACAGGTGCTGCGCACCTTCGCCACGATGACCGGCTGCAGCCTCGCGAAGGCCGACGTCCTGCGCCGCCTGCTGGGCAGCGAGACGCAGGAGCCAGCCGTCGAGGCGTTCTTCCGCAGCCACGCGACGGCCCGGGGGTACCCGCTCGCCGTCGTCGACGAGGTCTGGGAGACGCTCAAGGCCTTCGGCAGCTTCGGCTTCTGCAAGGCCCACGGGGCGGCGTTCGCGGTGCCCACCTACCAATCGGCCTGGCTCAAGACGCACCACCCGGAGGCCTTCCTCGCCGGGCTGTGGGAGCACGACCCCGGGATGTACCCCAAGAGGCTGCTCGTGGCCGAGGCCCGCAGGATGGGCATTCCCATCCTGCCGCTGGACATCAACCGCAGCTGCGCGGAATACCGGGTGGAGCGCGTGGACGCCGGGAAGGACGGCCCGCCCGGTGGACGCCTGGGCATCCGGCTGAGCCTGTCCGGGATCTACGGCATGTCCGCGACCGAGGTCCGGCGCACGGTGGCCGGGCAGCCCTACGCCTCGCTCGCCGACGTCCGGGACCGGGCGGGGCTCACCCGTTCCTCCCTCGAGCGGCTCGCGGCCCTCGGCGCCTTCGACGAGCTCCAGCGCCGAAGCGGCCCGGGCAACCGTTCCGACCTGGTCCGGCACCTCCGGGAGGCCGCGGCGCGCCGGCCGGGCGTCCGGCGCCGCCAGCTCCCGGGCCAGCTCGCCCTGCCGCTGCCCGACCTCGAGCTCTCGGCGCTGCGCGCCCTCGAGCCCGCGCCCACCGCCGAGGAAACCGTCCGCACCGAGCTGGACCTCATGGCCCTCGACGTCAGCGGCCACCTCATGGACAGCCACGCGCCCCTGCTGGCCGAGCTCGGGACCACGCCCGCCGCGGAGCTGCTCGGTCTGCGCAACGGCACCGAGGTCCTGGTCGCCGGGGTCAGGGTCGCCACGCAGACCCCGCCGATGCGCGGCGGCCGCCGCGTGGTGTTCATCAGCCTCGACGACGGCACGGGCTGCGTCGACTGCACCTTCTTCCACGACGCGCAGGAGAACTCGGGGCCGCTCCTGTTCGCCACGCGGCTCCTGCTGGTCCACGGCATCACCCGCCGCACCGGGCCGCGGGGGATCAGCCTGCAGGCCCTGCAGGCCTGGGACCTCTCCGTGCGGGACGCCCTGCCCGGCCCGGGACACCTGGCGGACCCCGGACGCGCCCGACCGCAGCCACCCCCCGGCCGGGCAGCGGCCGCCGGCGTGCCGGCACCGGTGGGCACCGGACACCCCCGGGCCCGGACGGCCGACGGGACGCCCGGCGCGCTCCGCGGGGCCGCGCTCGCCGTCCGGATGGAGGCCGAGGGCCTGGACAACCGGCTCCCCGCCGGCCGGTGAGCCCGGGACGGCCTACCCGCTGCCGCCCGGAGGAGCCGAACCCCACCGTCAGGGAGGGCCGGAAGCCGGGATCCGGCGTCGTACCCCGCACGGGGGAACCGGATTCCCGGCCCGACCACGCCGTCCGTTAAGCTGGACCCTGGCTGGCTGTGGTCCCCGTACGCCACAAGTCATGAAGCCGAACACCAACACAAGGAGACCGAAGTGTCAGAGCAGATCACCCTCACCGTCGACGGCGAACAGCGCGAGGTGACTGCCGGGACCACGGGTGCCGAACTGTACTTCGAGAACCGCTCCGTCGTCGTCATGCGCGTCGACGGCGTGCTGCGTGACCTGGACCGCCCCCTCGAGAACGGCACGGTGGTCGAGGCCGTCGAGATCGGCTCCCCGGACGGCCTCGACGTCCTGCGCCACTCCACCGCCCACGTCATGGCCCAGGCCGTCCAGCAGCTGCGCCCCGACGCGAAGCTCGGCATCGGCCCCTACATCACCGACGGCTTCTACTTCGACTTCGACGTCGCCGAGCCCTTCACGCCCGAGGACCTGAAGACCCTCGAGAAGATGATGCTCAAGATCGTCAACCAGAACCAGAAGTTCGTCCGCCGCGTCGTCACCGAGGACGAGGCCCGCGCGGCCATGGCCGACGAGCCGTACAAGCTGGTCCTGCTGGACAAGGCCTCCGAGGCGGACGAGGCCGGCGAGGGCGTGAACGTCGAGGTCGGCGCCGGCGAGATCACGATCTACGACAACGTCGACCGCAAGAGCGGCGACGCCGTCTGGTGCGACCTCTGCCGCGGGCCCCACCTGCCCAACACCAAGCTGATCTCCAACGCGTTCGCCCTGACCCGCTCCGCCGCCGCCTACTGGCTCGGCAGCGAGAAGAACAAGCAGCTCCAGCGCATCTACGGCACGGCCTGGCCCACCAAGGAAGAGCTCAAGGCCCATCAGGAGCGCCTCGCCGAGGCCGAGCGCCGCGACCACCGCAAGCTCGGCTCCGAGCTGGACCTCTTCTCCTTCCCGGACGAGCTCGGCTCCGGCCTGCCCGTCTTCCACCCGAAGGGCGGGATCATCCGCAAGGCCATGGAGGACTACTCCCGCCAGCGGCACACGGAGGCCGGCTACGAGTTCGTCTACACGCCGCACATCACCAAGGGGCACCTCTACGAGGTCTCCGGCCACCTTGACTGGTACAAGGACGGCATGTTCCCGGCGATCCACATCGACGAGACCCGCGATCCCGAGAGCGGCGAGGTGCTCAAGCCCGGCCAGGACTACTACCTCAAGCCGATGAACTGCCCCATGCACAACCTGATCTTCCGCCAGCGCGGGCGCTCCTACCGCGAGCTGCCCCTGCGGATGTTCGAGTTCGGCTCCGTGTACCGCTACGAGAAGTCCGGCGTCGTGCACGGGCTGACGCGCGTGCGCGGCATGACCCAGGACGACGCCCACATCTACTGCACCCGCGAGCAGATGAAGGACGAGCTGACCGGGACGCTGAAGTTCGTCCTGGACCTGCTCAAGGACTACGGACTCGACGACTTCTACCTGGAGCTCTCCACCAAGGACCCGGAGAAGTACGTCGGCGAGGACGCCGCCTGGGAGGAGGCGACCCGCACCCTCGAGGAGGTCGCGACCGACTCCGGGCTCGAACTGGTCCCGGATCCGGGCGGCGCCGCGTTCTACGGTCCGAAGATCTCCGTGCAGGCCCGCGACGCGATCGGGCGCACGTGGCAGATGTCCACGATCCAGCTGGACTTCAACCTGCCCGAGCGCTTCGAGCTCGAGTACCAGGCCGCCGACGGCACACGCCAGCGCCCCGTCATGATCCACCGCGCCCTCTTCGGCTCGGTGGAGCGCTTCATGGGCGTGCTCACCGAGCACTACGCCGGCGCCTTCCCGGCGTGGCTCGCGCCGGTCCAGGTCCTCGCGATCCCCGTCGCCGAGGCCTTCAACGACTACCTGTTCGACGTCGTCGACCGGCTCAAGGCCCAGGGCATCCGGGCCGAGGTCGACCACTCGAGCGACCGCTTCCCGAAGAAGATCCGCAACGCGTCCAAGGAGAAGGTCCCGTTCGTCCTCATCGCCGGCGGCGAGGACGCCGAGGCGGGGGCCGTCTCCTTCCGCTACCGCGACGGCAGCCAGGACAACGGCATCCCCGTCGACGAGGCCATCGAGCGGATCGTCACGGCGGTCCGCGAGCGGAGGAGCTGAGGTGGGCGGGGGTCCGGAGGTCGACGACTACGAGCTCGCCGGGGTGCCGGACGCCTTCCAGCGCCTCTGGACCCCCTACCGCATGGCCTACATCAAGCGTGGGCAGGACCAGGTCACCGGCGAGGACGACTGCCCGTTCTGCCGCGGTCCGGAGCGCGGCGACGAGGAGTCCCTGATCGTGCACCGGGGGCGGACGGCCTACGTCATCCTCAACCTCTTCCCCTACAACTCGGGTCACCTGCTGGTCTGCCCCTACCGGCACGTGCCCGACTACACGGACCTCACCGTCGAGGAGACGGCGGAGCTCGGCGCGTTGACGCAGGAGGCCATGCGCGTCCTGCGGGCGACCGCCGGGCCGTCCGGCTTCAACCTCGGCATGAACCAGGGCGTCTCCGGGGGCGCCGGCATTGCGGCCCACCTGCACCAGCACGTCGTGCCGCGCTGGAGCGGCGACGGGAACTTCTTCCCGATCATCGCCCAGACCAAGGCGATCCCCGCGACGCTCGCCGACGTGTGGGAGCAGCTGGCCGCGGCCTGGCCGGCTGGCTGAGCCGCATCCCGTCCGGGGTCGTCGCAACGCGCTTCACCATGCGTCACGCCGCCCGGCAGGAGGCCGGTGACACCGGCCACGGTGGCTTAGGATGGAACGTACCCTCTCCAACCATTGAAAGGACTCTTTGTGTCCAGCAATGAAAGCACCCCGGCGCAGCCTTCCGTGACCGGCAGCTCGCGGGTGAAGCGCGGCATGGCCGAGATGCTCAAGGGCGGCGTCATCATGGACGTCGTCACCGCCGAGCAGGCGCGCATCGCCGAGGACGCCGGTGCCGTCGCCGTCATGGCCCTCGAGCGCGTGCCCGCCGACATCCGCGCCCAGGGCGGCGTCTCCCGCATGTCGGATCCCGACATGATCGACTCCATCATCGAGGCCGTCTCGATCCCGGTCATGGCCAAGGCCCGCATCGGGCACTTCGTCGAGGCGCAGGTGCTCCAGGAACTCGGCGTCGACTACATCGACGAGTCCGAGGTCCTCTCGCCGGCCGACTACGTCAACCACATCGACAAGTGGGGCTACACCGTTCCGTTCGTGTGCGGTGCCACCAACCTCGGCGAGGCGCTGCGCCGCATCAACGAGGGCGCCGCGATGATCCGGTCCAAGGGAGAGGCCGGCACGGGCGACGTCTCGGAGGCCACCAAGCACATCCGCAAGATCACGAGCGAGATCAACGTGCTGCGCTCGATGACCAAGGACGAGCTCTACGTCGCGGCCAAGGAGCTGCAGGCACCCTACGAGCTCGTCGCCGAGATCGCCGAGACCGGCAAGCTGCCCGTCGTGCTCTTCGTCGCCGGCGGCGTCGCCACCCCGGCCGACGCGGCCATGATGATGCAGCTGGGCGCGGACGGCGTGTTCGTCGGCTCCGGCATCTTCAAGTCCGGCAACCCGGCCGAGCGCGCAGCCGCCATCGTCAAGGCCACGACCTTCCACGACGACCCGAAGGTCGTCGCCGAGGTCTCCCGCGGACTCGGCGAGGCGATGGTCGGCATCAACGTCGCGGACCTTCCGGCCCCGCACCGCCTGGCCGAGCGCGGCTGGTAGCGGGCACCCCGCAGACAGGCAGGACGCCCCGTGGACCCTGGTCCGCGGGGCGTCTTCGTCTCGCCGTCTGGGTATCGCCGGCTTCCGGCCCGCGGCGCCCGGGGGCAAGGGACCGGGTTCAGCCGCCCCGGCGGGGCAGCGGCAGGTGCAGGCGGCGCCCGCGGCCGATGAGCTGCAGCCCGCCGGCCGTGAGGAACGCACCGGCCCCCGGACCCGAGCCGGCGACGACGTCGTGGCCGCCGAGGGAGTCGACGAGGCTCCGCACGAGCGAGGAGCCGACCCCGCGCCGCCGGTACGAGGCCGCCACGGCGAGCCCCTGGACGGACACGTCGCCAGCGGCGGTCAGCTGCCCGAAGGCGCGCCCCACGAGGGCGCCCTCCCCGGTCCGCGCGACGGAGTGTTCGACGCGGCGCAGCGGGACCCGGAAGCGCACGGCGTCCTGCCAGGCGGTGGCCGCCTGGAGCTCGAGCGCGTCCGGACCGCTCGCCTCCGGCACCGGCGCGCCGATCCTGGCCCGGCCGCCCCAGGCCCCGTGCCCGGCCCGCCAGGAGCCGGTGTGCCACAGCATCGGCGGTCCCTCGCGGAAGCCGAAGGCGCGCAGGGCGGAATCGTCGGCCGCCGCGTTGAGGGCGACCTGGACCGATTCGGCGCCAAGGCGGCCCGCCTCGGCGAGCCCCGGCCGCAGGCCCGCGTCGTCGGCGCGCTGCGGATAGAGCAGTACCACGCGGCGCCGCGCCGGCAGCCACGCCCAGCTGCAGCCGTGCGTCGTGAAGACCCGGCCGCCGGTGGCGAGGGCGAGCGTGCGTTGCCACTCGGCCCAGGCGGACTGGGCCTCGGCCAGGGTGGCCACACGATCAGCCGTCGAGTCCGCGGCGGGCCAGCAGCGGCGCCGTGTCGGCGTCGCGGCCGCGGAAGGCGCGGTAGGACTCGAGCGGATCGCGCGTGTTGCCGCGGGAGAGGAGCTCGCGCCGGAAGGTGTCGCCGTTGGCGCGCAGCAGCCCGCCGTTCTCGGTGAACCAGTCCACGGTGTCGGCGTCGAGCACCTCGCTCCAGATGTAGGAGTAGTAGCCGGCCGCGTAGCCCCCGTCGAAGACGTGCTTGAAGTAGCCGGTCCGGTAGCGCGGCGGGACCAGGTCCGGGTCGAAGCCGGCCTCGCGCAGGACCCGGTCCTCGAAGGCGAGCGGATCATCCACGACCTCGCCGGGGGAGAGCGTGTGCCAGGCCAGGTCCAGGACGGCCGCGGCCAGGTACTCGGCGGTCGCGAAGCCCTCGCCCCACAGCGCTGCGGCCTCGATCCGTTCCAGGACGCCCTCGGGCAGCGGCTCGCCCGTGGCGTGGTGCCGGGCGTAGTGACCGGCGATCCCGGGGTGGAAGAGCCACATCTCGTTGACCTGCGAGGGGTATTCCACGAAGTCGCGCGGCACCGCCGTCCCCGCGAGCGACGGGTACCGGGCCGCCGAGAAGAGCCCGTGCAGGGCGTGGCCGAACTCGTGGAAGAGCGTGCGCGCCTCGTCGAGGCCCAGCAGCGCGGGGCCGCCGTCCGCGGGCGCCGGGATGTTGAGGTTGTTGGTGACCACGGGCAGCTCGTCGAGGAAGGAGGCCCCGGAGCGGATGGAGTTCATCCACGCGCCGCCGGCCTTCGTCGGCCGGGCGAAGTAGTCGCCGAGGAAGAGCCCGAGCACGCTCCCGTCGGCGTCGGCCACTTCCCAGACGCGCACGTCCGGGTGGTACACGGGAAGGTCGGTGCGCTCGGTGAACCCGATCCCGTAGAGCCGCCGCGCGGCCTCGAAGACGCCGTCGTGGATCAGCCGGTCGAGCTCGAACCACGGTCGCAGCGCCGCCTCGTCGAGCGCGTACTCGTCCCGCTTCACGCGGGCGGACCAATACGCCCAGTCCCAGGGCTCGACGTCGCGCCCCGCCGCCGCGGCGAGCACCCGGGCCTCGGCGCGGGCGTTGGCCATCGCCGGTGCGGCGAGGGAGGCCATCCGCTCGAGGACGGCGTCGACGGACGGCGCGGTCTGGCCGGCGAGGACGTAGTCGGCGTGGTGGGCGAAGCCGAGCAGACCCGCGCGTTCGGCGCGCAGCGCCGCCATCCGCGCGCCGAGGTCGACCGCGCGTTCACCGCCTGCCGCCGGCGCCCCGGTCCCGCGGCCGAGCGAGGCCTCGAAGAGGCGCCGCCGGGACTCCGGCCGCTCGAGGCGGGCCAGCAGAGGCTGCGAGGTCGGCAGGACGAGCGTGATGAGATAGCCGCCGTCGTGCCCCGCCCGGCGGGCGGCGGCCGCCGCGGACTCCAGCTGGGCGTCGTCGAGGCCCTCGAGCTCGCCGGCGTCCTCGAAGTGCACGGCGGCCGAGTTCATGCCGTCCAGGAGCAGCTCCGAGTACCGCGTCGACAGGGCCGAGAGCTCGGCGTTGAGCGCGCGGAGGCGGTCCTTGTCCGCCTCGCCGAGGGCCGCGCCCGCCTCGCGGAAGGCGCGCAGCGTCTCGGCCGCGAGCCGGTCCCGTTCCCCGTCGACGCCGGACAGGTCCTCGGCGGCCAGACGACCGTAGAGCTCCCCGTCGAGGTGGACGGCGTCGCGGTGGGCCGTCAGGACGGCCTGGATCCGGGCGTGCGCCTCGAGGATCCCGGGCGTCCCGTGGGAGGCCTTGACGTTGGAGAAGGCCATGACCGCGCGGCGCAAGAGCTGACCGCTGCGCTCGAACGCCTCGAAGGTGCCCTCGAATCCGGCGTCCGCGGGCGCGGCGGCGACGTCCCGCAGCTCGGCCAGCTGCTCCGCGGCGCCGCGTTCCACGGCCTCGACGTAGTGCGCGGGCTGGAGCGAGGAGAAGTCGGGCATCTGGAACGGCAGGGGGCTGGGGGTCAGCAGCGGATTGGCCATGGATCAACCTTTTCACATCGGCCCGCGGTGACGGGCGTGGCGCTCCGGGGCGAACCGGGCGCGGCCTATGCTCGAGGCATGCCCGACCACCGTGCCGTGTTCCTCCGCCGCGCCCTCGCCTGCGCCGCGGCGGCCCTCGTGCTGGCGGTGGCCGCGTGCCAGCCGGCGTCCCGGTCGGGCCCCTCCGGCGGGCCGGAATCCCCGCCCGGCGGGTCGCAGTCCACGGCTCCCGCAACCTCCGCCGACGCACCACATCCACGGCAGAGTACGACGCCGGGGCCCGGCCCGGGCGGAAGCGCCGGGCAGGGCGCGGGGCCGGGGCAGACCGCCTCCGCCGGCGGTACTCCGGGCGGGAGCGCGCCGGGCGCGGCGACCGGCGGGGGCACCGGTGCGGAGGCCCTCCGGGAGCCGTGCGCGGCCGAGCGCTGCGTGGACCTCGTGGTCACGGGGGACGTGCTGCTGCATCCCGCGCTGTGGGAACAGGCCGCCGCCGATGCGCGGGATCCGGGCGCCCTTGACTTCGCCCCGCTGCTCGCCGGCCTCGCACCGTTCCTCGCCGCGGCCGACCTCGCCGTCTGCTCGCTCGAAACCCCCGTCGCGGCCCCGGGAGGTCCCTATTCCGGCTATCCGGCGTTCAACGTCCCTCCCGAGATCGTCCCGGCCCTGGCCGCCACCGGCTACGACGCCTGCACGACCGAGACGAACCACACGGTCGACGCCGGGACGGCGGGCCTGCGCCGCACGCTCGACGAACTGCGCCGCGCCGGGCTCGCCTCCACGGGCTCCTACGCCTCCGCCGCCGACGCCTCACGGCCGCTCGTCCTCGACGCGGGCGGCACCCGGATCGGCCTCGTCACGGCCACGTACTCGCTCAACGGACTCCGGGCGGAACAACCGTGGATGGTCGACCTGATCGACGTCGAGGCCCTCAAGGCCAAGGCGCGCACGGCCCGGGCGGAGGGGGCCGAGCTCGTCGTCGCGGGCCTGCACGCGGGAGAGGAATACAGCTCCACGCCCAATGCCCAGCAGCTCCAGGTGTCCCGGGCCCTGGCCGAGATCGGCGAGTTCGACTTCATCTACGGCCACCACACGCACTCCGTGCTGCCCCTGGAACTCCACGCCGGGACCTGGATCGCCTACGGCCTCGGCAACTCGGTGGCCCGGCACGCCACGGACCTCGCCGTGAACCGCGAAGGGCTCACCGTCGCGGTCCGCTTCGAGCGCGAGGACGGCACCTGGAGGACCGCCGCGCCCCGCTGGGCGGCTCACATCATGGCCCGCGCACCCTACCGCTGGTGCGCGCTGCCCTCCGCCACCGCATGCACGAGCCCCGCTGAGGACGCCGCGTCGCTCGCGCGCACCACCGCGACCGTCAACGCGATGGACGCCGAGCGCCACGGTGCGCGGCGCTGGGAGCCCGACACCGGCGTCGTACCGTAGGCTTGAGCAGCCCCACCTACCACGTCCCGCCCCGGCGGTCCACGCCCGGAGCACCGGGAGAAAGCGAGCACGCGTGCCCAGAATCGGCGTCCTGGCCCTGCAGGGAGACGTGCGCGAGCACGCCGCCGCGCTCGAGGAGGGCGGGGCCGCGGTCACGACCGTGCGCCGGCCCTCCGAACTCGACGGCCTCGACGGCCTCGTGATCCCCGGCGGCGAATCCACCGCGATCGACAAGCTCGCCCGCGCCTTCGGGATCACCGGTCCGCTGCGCGAGCGCATCGCGGACGGCTTTCCCGTCTACGGTTCCTGCGCCGGGATGATCCTGCTCGCCGACACGATCGCCGACCCGGCCACCGACCTGCGCGGCGAGCCGCAGCAGACCTTCGGTGGCCTGGACATGGTGGTGCGCCGCAACGCGTTCGGCCGCCAGGTCGACTCGTTCGAGACGCGGTTGCGGATCGGCGCCCTGGACGCGCTGCCGGGCGTCGCCGAGGGCGCCGAGTCGGAACCCGTGCACGCCGTGTTCATCCGGGCGCCCTGGGTCGAATCGACCGGTCCCGGGGTCGAGGCCCTGGCCTCGGTCGAGGTACGCGGACGGGACGAGCCGGAGGATGCGCCCCGGGTCGCTAGAATTGTCGCAGTTCGTTCGGGGATGCTGCTCGCCACCTCCTTCCACCCGGAAGTGACGGGGGAGCGCCGCATCCACCGGCTTTTCATCCAGATGATCAGAGGAGAAGCGTAAGCATGTCGGGCCACTCCAAATGGGCAACCACCAAGCACAAGAAGGCCGTGATCGACGCCAAGCGCGCCAAGGCCTTTGCCAAGCTGATCAAGAACATCGAGGTCGCGGCGCGGGCCGGCGGCGCCGACCTGGCCGGCAACCCGGCCCTTGAGCTCGCCGTCGCCAAGGCCAAGAAGACCTCGGTGCCCAACGACAACATCGACCGCGCCATCAAGCGCGGCGCCGGCCTCACGGGCGAGGTCGTGGACTACAGCGAGATCATCTACGAGGCGCGCGGCCCCCAGGGCTCCGCCCTGCTGATCGAATGCCTCACGGACAACAAGAACCGTGCGGCGTCCGACGTCCGCGTGGCCATCACCCGCAACGGCGGCACCGTCGCCGACCCCGGGTCCGTCGCGTACCTGTTCACACGCAAGGGCGTCGTCGGCCTGCCGAAGAAGGAGCTCACCGAGGACGACGTCCTCATGGCGGTGCTCGACGCCGGCGCCGAGGAGGTCAAGGAGTCCGGCGACGCGTTCGAGGTGCTCTCCGAGCCCACGGACCTGCGCGCCGTGGTGGCCGGCCTCGACGAGGCCGGGATCGAGTACGAGTCCGACGAGGTCGAGTTCGTCCCGTCGATGCACGTCGAGCTCGACGCCGACGCCGCGCGCAAGTTCCTCAAGCTCGCCGACGCGCTCGAGGAGCTCGACGACGTGCAGAACGTCTACTCCAACGCGGACATCACGGCCGAGGTCATGGCCGAGCTCGAGGAGGACTAGCCTCCGTGGCGCTGCGCGTGGCCGGCGTCGACCCGGGCCTGACGCGCTGCGGCCTGGCCGTCGTCGACGTCGAGCCCAACCGGCGCGCGACGCTCGTGGACGTCGCGGTCGTCGGCAGCGGCCCGGACCAGGCGCTCGACGCCCGGCTGCTCGTTATCGCGGAGGCCATCGACGCGTGGCTGGACCGGCACCGCCCCGACGTGCTCGCGGTGGAGCGGGTCTTCAGCCAGCTCAACGTCAGCACCGTCATGGGCACGGCCCAGGCCTCGGGGATCGTCATCGCCGCGGCCGCGCGCCGCGGGATCCCGGTCGCCCTGCACACCCCGACGGAGGTCAAGGCCGCCGTGACCGGGAGCGGGCAGGCGGACAAGGACGCCGTCGGCCGGATGGTGGCCAGGATCCTCAGGCTCGATGCACCGCCACGCCCGGCGGACGCCGCGGACGCCGCGGCGCTCGCCATCACGCATGGTTGGCGCGGCGCCGCCCCGGGCTCGCATGCGAGCGCCTCGGCCCACGGCGGCTCGAGCGGACTGACTCCCGCGCAGCGGGCCTGGGCCCAGGCCGAGGCTGCGGCCCGCAAGGGCGGCGCGCGCCGGCGCTGAACGCCGCCACGCCGGGCGGGCGTACCGCCCGCGGGGGCCGTGGCAGGCGGTATGGTATTCGTAGATGTGTTCGGATGGCCGTTCCGGCCCCGGACCGATGACGACGCCGGAGGGTGGCCTTTCGATGATCAGTTCCCTGAGCGGGACGGTCCAGCATGTTGGACTCGGCAGCGCGGTCGTGGACGTGTCCGGCTTCGGCATGCTCGTCCAGGCGACGCCGCAGACGCTGTCGGGGCTGCACGTGGGGCGGCAGGCCGTGCTGCATACCGCCATGGTCGTGCGCGAGGACTCCATGACGCTCTACGGCTTCGGCGACACCGACGGCCGGGAGGTCTTCGAGGTGCTGCAGTCCGTGGCCGGGATCGGCCCGCGGCTCGCCCTCGCCGTGCTCGCGGTCCTCTCACCGGAAGACGTGCGGATCGCCGTGGCCGGATCCGACACGAAGACGCTGACCCGAGTTCCCGGGATCGGCCCGAAGGTCGCCCAGCGCATGGTCCTCGAGCTCGCGGGCAAGCTCGCGCCGACCGGGGCCCCCGGATCCACCACCCCGGCGGTTCCGGCCGGCGAGGCCTGGCGGGCGCCCGTTCTCGAGGCGCTCACGGGCCTGGGCTGGTCGGAGAAGGACGCCGGCAGGGCCCTCGACGCGACGGCCGGGGACCAACCGGAGATCGTGGCCGGCGGAAACGTCGGGGAGATCCTGCGGACGGTGCTACGCGACCTCGGGCGCGGCAGCGCCCGGAGCGGCCGGTAGGGGTCCCGGATGGCCGATCCCTCGCCCGTCACGGCCGGCAGCGAACCCGAGGAGCGCGCCCTCGAGGCGGCCCTGCGGCCGAAGAACCTCCACGACTTCGTCGGGCAGCAGCGCGTCCGGCGCCAGCTCTCGCTCGTCCTCGAGGCGGCCCGCATCCGCGAACGGACGTCCGACCACGTCCTGCTCTCGGGACCGCCCGGCCTCGGCAAGACGACCCTGGCCATGATCGTCGCGGCCGAGATGAACGCCCCCCTGCGCATCAGCTCCGGTCCCGCGATCCAGCACGCCGGCGACCTGGCGGCGATCCTGTCCTCCCTCACGGAGGGGGAGGTGCTCTTCCTCGACGAGATCCACCGGATGAGCCGGCCCGCCGAGGAGATGCTCTACATGGCCATGGAGGACTTCCGCGTCGACATCGTCGTCGGCAAGGGCGCCGGGGCCACCGCGATCCCGCTCGAGCTGCCGCCCTTCACCCTCGTCGGCGCGACGACGCGGGCGGGCCTGCTGCCCGGACCGCTCCGGGACCGCTTCGGCTTCACGGGCCACCTCGAGTTCTACTCCGTGGACGAGCTCGAGCTGGTCCTGCGCCGCTCGGCGATGCTGATGGACCTCAAGGTCACCTCGGCCTCGTTCACCGAGATCGCCTCCCGCTCTCGGGGCACGCCCCGCATCGCCAACCGCCTCTTGCGGCGGGTGCGCGACTGGGCCCTCGTCCACGGCACCGAGGAGATCGACGCACGCTCCGCGGGCGCGGCGCTGGATATGTACGAGGTCGACGCGCGCGGGCTCGACCGCCTGGACCGCGCCGTCCTCCAGGCCCTCTGCACCAAGTTCGGCGGGGGACCGGTCGGGCTCTCGACGCTCGCGATCGCCGTCGGAGAGGAGACCGAGACGGTCGAGACCGTGGCCGAGCCGTACCTGGTCCGCGAGGGGCTGCTCGGCCGCACGCCGCGGGGCAGGATCGCGATGCCGGCCGCGTGGGAGCACCTCGGGCTGGCCATGCCCTCGGGCGCCTTCGGGGCCCAGGAGGCCTTCGAGCTCGACGGGGAGGCAGCGGGGGAGTAGCCCCGCGGCCGGGCACGGGGAAGGGGCCGGGGTTGCGGCGCTCACACTTTGTCCAGATTCGGCCTATACAATGGTGTCTTGCGCCGCCCGGCCCAGGCCGCCGCGCGCCCGGCAGACTTCGCAAGAACACAGACAGGTTTCCCCTTGACGATTACGGTACTGGCCCAGAATTCCTCAGAGCAGGCCCCGCAGGGCGGCTTCGATCCGATGTCGCTCATCCTCTTCGCGGCGATCGGCCTGCTGATCTTCATGATGTTCCGCACGCGTCGCAAGGCGCGCGCGCAGCAGGAGCAGATGAAGTCGCAGCTCGCCCCGGGATCGCAGGTGATGACGCAGTTCGGGCTCTTCGGCACGGTCGTCTCGATCGACGCCGAGGAGAACAAGGTGGTCCTCGAACTCTCCCCGGGCAGCACGGCCACCGTGCACTCACAGGCGATCGCCCGCGTGATGGACGCCGAGCCCGCCGCCGAAGAGCAGGCGCCCGCCGGGACCTCCAGCCTGGACGAGACCCCGGAGGAGACCCTGCGCCGCCTTGAGGAAGACGGCAAGAACAAGGAATAGACCACTCACGGCGGGCAGCCGGGATGCACGACGCATCCCGGCTGCCCGCCGCTGAATTCCCGCCGCGGACCAAGAAGAAAGTTCCACGATGTCAACAACAGGCCCGATCAGGCACGCACGGCGTGCCCTGCTGTGGCTCGGCGTGCTCCTCATCGCCCTCAGTGCCGTGCTCGTCGGCGGCGTCGCCTCGGGCAACACGACGTGGGCGCCGAAGCTCGCGCTGGACCTGGAGGGCGGAACGCAGATGATCCTCGCCCCCGAGGTCGCCGGCGGTGCCGCCGCGACGCAGGAGCAGCTCGACCAGGCCGTCGAGATCATCCGCCAGCGCGTCGACGGCTCCGGCGTCGCCGAAGCCGAGATCACGACCCAGTCGGGCCGCAACGTCGTGGTCTCCATGCCGGGCACCCCGTCCGCCCGGGAGCGCCAGCTCATCCAGGCCTCCGCGAACATGGAGTTCCGGCCCGTGATCCTGGCCGGTTCGTTCGGCGCCACGCCCGAGGAGAACCGCACGCCGGAAGACCAGCTCCCCGAGCCGTCGGCCGAGCCGGAGAACGCCTCCGACACCAACTGGATCTCCCCGGCGCTCATGCAGGAGTTCGAGGCCTACGACTGCGCCGCCGAGCTCGCCGAGCGCAGCGACTCCGTCAACGACCCCGGGCAGCCCATGGTCGCCTGCGATCCGTCGACGCTGTCGAAGTACATCGTCGGCCCCGTCGAGATCCCCGGCCAGAACATCGTCGATGCGAGCCACGGCCAGCAGCGCAACGCCCAGGGCTTCGTGACGGGCGGCTGGGCCGTCAACCTCGAGTTCAACGGCGAGGGCACGGGGCAGTTCCGCGAGGTCACCCAGCGCCTCGTCGGCATGACCGGGGCCCAGAACCAGTTCGCGATCCTCCTCGACGGAGTGATCGTCTCCGCCCCGACGACGAACGCGGTCATCGCGGACGGCCGCGCGGAGATCTCCGGCAGCTTCACCGAGGAATCCGCCCGCGAACTGGCCGAACAGCTCAAGTACGGCGCCCTGCCGATCAGCTTCGAGATCCAGAGCGAACAGCAGATCTCCGCGACCCTCGGTGCCGACCAGCTCCGCATGGGCATGATCGCGGGCATCATCGGGCTCGTCCTCGTGGCCCTGTACTCCTTCTTCCAGTACCGCCTGCTCGGCCTGGTCACGATCGCATCTCTCGTGGTCGCGGGCCTGCTGACCTACCTCGCGCTCGTCCTGCTGGGCTGGGCGCAGAACTACCGGCTCTCCCTGGCCGGCATCGCGGGCATCATCGTCTCCATCGGCCTGACCGCCGACTCGTTCATCGTGTACTTCGAGCGCATCCGCGACGAACTGCGCGATGGGCGCAACCTGGCCTCGGCGGTCGAGACCGGCTGGAAGCGCGCCAAGCGGACCATCGTGGCCTCCAAGGCCGTGAACCTGCTCGCCGCCGTCGTGCTCTACCTCGTCGCCGTCGGCAACGTCCGCGGCTTCGCGTTCACCCTGGGCCTGACGGCCATCGCCGACCTCATCGTCGTCTTCCTGTTCACGCACCCGGTGCTGCAGCTTCTGGCCCGCACCCGCTTCTTCGGCGAGGGACACCGGCTCTCCGGCCTTGACCCGTCGCTGCTCGGCGTCGTGCCCCTCTACCGGGGCGCCGGGCAGGTGCGGCGGTTCAACGAGGAGGCCGACGCGGCCCGTTCGAAGCGCAATGCGGCCTCCGCCCAGGAGGCGGCCCGACGCCAGACCATCGCCGAACGCCGCAAGGCCGCCGGGCGCGACTCGGTGACGACCCCCTCCACGAAGGATTCCGACCATGCCTAACCTCGCCACCTGGGGCAACGAGCTCTACACCGGCAAGCGCTCCTACCCCTTCGTCGGCCAGCGCCGGCTCTGGTTCGCGATCGCCGGCGTCCTGCTGGTGCTCTCCGTGATCGTTCCGTTCGTCAAGGGCGGCTTCAACCTCGGCATCGAGTTCCGCGGCGGTTCCGAGTTCACCGTCTCGCAGGTCGCCACGACGGAGGTCGCCCTCGGGGAGCAGGCCGTGTCCTCCGTGGTCCCCGACCACACGCCGCGCGTGACGAACATCGCCCCCGGCACCATGCGCGTCCAGACGGAGCGCATGAGCGACGACGAGACGCTCGAGGTCGCCGGGGCCCTGGCCGAGGCCTACGGGGTCTCCGCGGACCGCGTCACGTCCACGTTCGTCGGCCCCACGTGGGGCCAGGACGTGTCCAAGCAGGCGCTCATCGGCCTGGTCGTGTTCATCGTCCTCGTGGCCCTGCTCATGGCGTTCTACTTCAGGACCTGGAAGATGTCGCTCGCGGCCATCATCGGGCTCTTCACGGTCGTGACGGTGACCGCGGGGATCTACGCGCTCTCCGACTTCGAGGTCACGCCCTCGGCGATCATCGGCTTCCTGACCATCCTGAGCTATTCCCTCTACGACACGGTCGTGGTCTTCGACAAGATCCGCGAGAACACCTCCAACGTCTTCGAGCAGTTCGAGCGGACGTTCGAGGAGAAGGTCAACCTGGCCGTGAACCAGACGCTCGTGCGCTCGATCAACACCTCCGTGGTCGCGATCCTGCCGGTCGCCTCGATCCTCTTCATCGGCGCGTTCCTGCTCGGCGCGGGCACGCTGCGCGACCTCGCCCTGGCGCTGTTCATCGGCATCATCGTCGGAACGCTGGCCACGGTCTTCGTCCAGGCCCCGCTCTACGCGCTCTTCCGCGCGGGCGAGCCCGAGATCGTGCGCCACACCAAGCGCGTACACGAGCGGCGTCCGGCCTTCGCCTGACCCGTCACCGGGACGGCCCCTTCGCGGATCCGCCCCACCCGCCACGGTGCCGCCTCCGGCCCCGGCCGCGTGTCGCGCGGACGGGGCCGGAGCGCTGTCCGGGCCCGGTCCGGAGCACGCCGGGCGTGCAGTAATCTTGATGTACCCCGCACGCCGACCGGAGAGGGACCGCCCATGGCCGAACAGCCCGCCGCCCCCGTGCCGGTTCCCGGCGCCGGGAACCGCAACGGACCGGGACGGCGCGAGCGGACCATCTCCCGCCTCGCCCGGCTGGCCGGCCGCACGCCGTCCGGCCAGCCGCCGATCCTGGAACCGCTGCTGCGCACGGTGCGCGCCAACAGCCCCCGCGAGGCGCTGGACCTGATCACGCGGGCCTACGCCGTCGCCGAACGCTGCCACGAGGGCCAGAAGCGCAAGAGCGGCGATCCCTACATCACCCACCCCGTCGCCGTCGCGACGATCCTCGCCGAGATGGGCATGACGGGCACGACCCTCGCCGCCGCCCTGCTGCATGACACCGTCGAGGACACCGACTACTCCCTCCAGCAGCTCGGTCGCGAGTTCGGCACCGAGGTGGCCATGCTGGTCGACGGCGTCACCAAGCTGGACAAGGTCCAGTTCGGCGAGGCCGCGCAGGCGGAGACGGTGCGCAAGATGGTCGTGGCGATGTCCAAGGACATCCGCGTGCTGCTGATCAAGCTGGCCGACCGGCTGCACAACGCGCGAACGTGGCGCTACGTCTCGCCCGAGTCCAGCGCCAAGAAGGCCCGCGAGACGCTCGAGATCTTCGCGCCGCTGGCCCACCGCCTCGGCATGAACACGGTCAAGTGGGAGCTCGAGGACCTCTCCTTCGCCGCCCTGCACCCCAAGGTGTACGAGGAGATCGTGCGGATGGTGGGCGACCGCACGCCGGAGCGCGAGAAGTACCTGGCCACCGTGCGGGCCCAGATCGGCGACGACCTGCATCTGGCCCGCATCAAGGCGACGATCACGGGCCGCCCGAAGCACTACTACTCGATCTACCAGAAGATGATCGTGCGCGGCAAGGAGTTCGACGACATCCACGACCTCATGGGGGTCCGGGTCCTCGTCGACAGCGTGCGCGACTGCTACGCGACCCTCGGCGCCCTGCACGCGCGCTGGAACCCGCTGCCCGGCCGGTTCAAGGACTACATCGCGATGCCGAAGTTCAACATGTACCAGTCGCTGCATACCACCGTGATCGGACCGGGCGGCAAGCCGGTCGAGATCCAGATCCGCACGCACGACATGCACCGGCGCGCGGAGTACGGGGTGGCCGCCCACTGGAAGTACAAGAATCCGGGAGCCAAGGCCGAAGGCAGCGGCCCCGAGGGCTCCGACATGGGCTGGCTGCGGAGCCTCCTGGACTGGCAGCAAGAGACCCGGGATCCGGGCGAGTTCCTCGACTCCCTGCGGTTCGAGATCAACGCGGCCGAGGTCTTCGTCTTCACGCCCAAGGGCGAGGTCATGGCCCTGCCCGCGGGATCCACGCCCGTCGACTTCGCCTACTCGGTGCACACGGAGGTCGGCCACCGCACGATCGGCGCGCGGGTCAACGGCAAGCTCGTCCCGCTCAACAGCGAGCTCCACCACGGCGACTGGGTGGAGATCTTCACCTCCAAGGCCGAGGGCGCGGGTCCCAGCCAGGACTGGCAGGGCTTCGTCAAGAGCGCCCGCGCGCGGAACAAGATCCGCCAGTGGTTCACGAAGGAACGCCGCGAAGAGGCCATCGACAAGGGCAAGGACCTCCTGACCCGGGCGCTGCGCAAGAACAACCTGCCCCTGCAGAAGCTCATGACGCACGACACCCTGACGGCCGTCGCCCACGAGCTGCGCCACCAGGACATCACCGCGCTCTACGCCGCGGTCGGAGATGGCCACACCTCGGCGCAGAACGTGATCGAGCACCTGACGGCCCTGGTCGGCCCCGCGCAGGTCGAGGAGACGGAGTTCGACGAGACGCCCGTGACCTCGACGTCGCAGCGGCTCTCGACGTCGGATTCGGGCGTTGTGGTCAAGGGCGCGGGGGAGGTCCTGGCCAAGCTGGCCCGCTGTTGCAACCCCGTGCCGCCGGACGCCATCGAGGGCTTCGTGACCCGGGGATCCGGGGTCTCCGTGCACCGGGCGGACTGTACCAATCTGCTGGCCCTGGCCAACCAGAAGGAGCGCCTTGTCGACGTCGAGTGGGCACCGACCAAGACGAGCGTCTTCCTCGTCGAGATCCAGGTGGAGGCCCTCGACCGCAAGTCCCTCCTCTCCGACGTCACCCGCGTCCTCTCCGAGAACCACGTGAACATCCTCTCGGCCAGCGTGAACACGACCCGCAGCCGCACGGCGCTCTCCCGCTTCTCCTTCGAGATGGGCGACCCCAAGTACCTGCACCACGTGCTGAACGCCGTACGCCGTATCGACGGCGTCTACGACGTGTACCGCACGAGTTCCAATACTGGCCAGCGCCGCACCTGAGCCCGCGGTCCGCGCCCCCGGTCACTACGCCCGGTTGCCGGCCCCGGTCGGTGCGCCCTCCTTCCCATAGGGTCCGCCCGGCCTCCTACGCCACCTCCCGAAGCATCGAACGCACCAGTTCGATCGCCCTCGACTTGCCCGGACGCCGCACGAGCGATTCGAGCCGGCCCAACAGGTGGCCCGGGGGGCAGCCGAGCCCGGCCCGGTGGGTGATCCGGCTCAGAACGGCCCGTGCGGCCGATTCCTCCCCGAAGAGCGCGATGTCGACGGCCGTCCGCACGGGCGTCGTCACGGGCACGCCGCCCAGCAGCTCCGTGTCCCGGGCATCAGTCTCGGCCTCGTGGAGCCGCAGCGGCATCGTGTCCGCCGAGCGCGGGAGGCGGTGGAAGCGCCGCACGAGCACCTCGAGCTCCCCGGGCGGGGGAGCGCAGCCGTGGATCCACGCGGCGGTGAAGCGGCCCAGCGTCCCGGCCGGCACGCGCCCGGCCACGTGTGCCGCCGCCGCGGCCCGCACCTCGGGCGTGTCCGGAAGCCCCGCAGGCACGAGGGCGCCGGGCAGCACGGGCCGCAGCACGCCGTCGAGCACCATGGCCCCGAGCTCCGCGCGCGAGTGGCGCCCGTCGAGGCCGATGACGGAGGGGAGCGCGGAATCGTTCCAGGGGCTGTCCATGGCACCCACTGTTCCATCGGGCCCGGGAACGCGACAGGGGCGCCGCTTCCCTTGTGGAAAGCCGGCGCCCCTGTGAGGCGGCAGTGCCCGGCCCGTCGGCCGGGACCCCGCTACTGGAAGTCCTGCGCGGACCTCTGCAGCGTCTCGAGCCACGAGCGCCGGGCCTCAAGCGCCTCCTCGGCCGTGCGGATGGACCGCTCGTTGCCACCGGCACGGGCGGCCTCGAGCTCCGACTCGAGCTGCGCGATGGTGTCCTCGAGCTGGGTCAGCATGCTGTTCGTGCGCGCCTTGGTCTCGGGATTGGAACGGCGCCACTGCTCGTCCTCGGCGGAGCGCACGGCCTCCTCGACCTGGCGCAGCCCGCTCTCCATCCGCTGCATGTCGGCGCGCGGCACCTTGCCGGCCGCGTCCCAGCGGTCGCGGATCGAGTCGAGGGCCTTCTTCGCGGCGGCGAGGTCCTTGATCGGCAGGAGCGACTTCGCCTCGGCCAGGATCTGCTCCTTGACGGCGAGGTTCCCGGCGAACTCCTGGTCCAGGGCGTCGTTCGCGGCCTGCCGCGCGTTGAAGAAGACGTCCTGGGCGGCACGGAAGCGCGCCCAGAGGGCGTCGTCGTCCTTGCGGGACGCCCGCTTGGAGGCCTTCCACTCGTCCATGAGGCGGCGGTATTCGCCGGCAGTGTGGCCCCAGTCGGTCGAGCTCGAGAGCGCCTCGGCCCGTGCGATGAGGGCCTCCTTGGCGGCCTTGGCCTCCGAGTTGTCGGCATCGAGCTGGGAGAAGAAGGCGCGGCGGTGGCGGTCGAACGTCGTCCGCGCCGAACGGAAGCGCTTCCAGAGCGCGTCCTCGGTCGAGCGGCCGAGGCGGACGCCGTGCTTCTGCGCGCCCTTCCACTGCTCGAACAGCTCGTTCATCCGGTTGCTGCCCTGCTTCCACTGGACGTTCGCCGGATCCTTGGCGGCCAGTTCCTCGGCCTCGGCGACGATCGCCTCGCGGGCGGCGAGCTCCTGCGTCCGCTGCTCCTCGTGCGCCTTGCGCTCGGCGCGCTGCAGCTGGGCGACCTCGCCCCGGACGGTCTCGATCCGGGCCTCGAGGGCGGCGAGATCGCCGACCATTCCGCGCTCGGCGACCTGCTCGGCCAGGTGGTCCAGGGTCTTGGTCATGTCGCCGGCGGGCGCCTTGGCGGCGACGCGCTGCTCGAGCAGCAGGAGCTGACTCACGACGTCGTCGTGCTTGCGCACGAAGTAGGCGAGCGCCTCCTCGGGGCTCGCGTCGGGGTACTGGCCCACGGGGTGCTCTTCGCCGCCAATGAGGACGAACACATGGCCGTCCTCGGCAACGCGGGCGAACTTCGCGGCCTCGTCCAAGGGGGTGCTGTACGACGGCGGCGCAGGAACCACGGGTGCCGCGGGCTGGGCGGGGCGGTGGGCGACTGCGGCCGGCGACGGGACGCGTCCTCCCGGCTTCGGGCCGGGGACCGGGGCGGGGGACGGCGCGGGCGCCGGCTCCTCGGCCTGCGGCTCCCGCGCGGCAGGCTCCTCGGCCTGCGCCTTCGGCGTGGTCGGTTCCTCGGCCTGCGGCTCCTGCCCGGCAGGCTCCTCGCCCTGCGGCTCCTGCGATGCAGGCTCTTCGGGGGCGGCCGTCCCTCCCGGAGCTGCGGCCTCGGCGGGCCGGGCTTCCACGGTGTCGTCCTGCGCCTGCACGTCGTCGTGCTCGGTGGCCTCGGCCGGTGCGGACTGGATCTGGTCGTCGGATTGCTGACTGGTGGTCACCGCTGGAACTCTTTCACTCGACTCGGTCCCGGACGGCTTCCGGGACCCCTGTGGTACTCCGGCCACTTTACCGAGTTGCCACCCTCACAGGTAGTTGCGTGGCGGGGGGCTTCGCGGCACGGCCGCCACCGCCCCTAGAATGGGGCAGTCGCGGCCCCATCACGTCCCGGGGCCGCCGGGCGCGCCGCCGCACCGCGGGCCGCCCCGCACCGACCACAAGGAGTGGAACACCCATGGCACGCAAGGCCTCCCTGTCCGGCTTCCCCGAATGGCTTCCCGCGGAGCGACTCGTGGAGCTGCACGTCCTGGACACGCTGCGGAGGACCTTCGAGCTGCACGGCTTCTCCAATTTGGAGACCCGGGCCGTCGAGACCGTGGGCCAGCTCCTGCGCAAGGGCGAGATCGACAAGGAGGTCTACGGGCTCAGCCGCCTCCAGGACGCCGCGGCCTCGGCGCAGGACCCGTCCGCCCTCGCCCTGCACTTCGACCTCACCGTCCCGTTCGCCCGCTACGTCGTGGAGAACGCCGGCCACCTGGCCTTCCCGTTCCGCCGCTACCAGATCCAGAAGGTCTGGCGGGGCGAGCGCCCGCAGGACGGCCGCTTCCGCGAGTTCACCCAGGCAGACATCGACGTGGTCGGCGACGGCAGGCTGCCCTTCCGCTACGACGTCGAGCTGGCCCTCGTCATCGCCGAGGCCCTCGAGGCCCTGCCGATCGGGCCGTTCACGGTCCGCGTGAACAACCGCAAGCTCGCCGAGGGCTTCTACCTGGGCCTCGGCCTGGAGGACACCGCGGGCGTCCTGCGCAGCATCGACAAGCTCGAGAAGATCGGGGCCGCGAAGGTCAAGGAGCTCCTCGCGAGCGAGCTCGGCGCCACGTCGGAGCAGGCGGACGCCGCGCTGGCGCTCGCCGCGATCCGTACCGAGGACGCCTCGTTCGTGGAACGGGTACGCGCCCTCGGCGTCGAGCACCCGCTCCTCGACGAGGGCCTCGCCGAGCTGGCCGAGGTCCTGCAAGCCGCGTCCCGCCGCGCCCCGGGGCGCGTCGTCGCCGACCTGAGCATCGCGCGCGGACTCGACTACTACACGGGCACCGTCTACGAGACGGTCCTGACGGGCCACGAGCAGCTCGGATCGATCTGCTCGGGCGGCCGCTACGAGTCCCTCGCGTCCAAGGGCAGCCGGACCTTCCCCGGGGTCGGCCTCTCGATCGGCGTCAGCCGGCTCGTCTCGCGGCTCCTCGCCGACGGATCCGTGGCGGCCTCCCGGGAAGTCCCGACGGCGGTCCTCGTCGCCCTCGCGAACGACGACTCCTGGTCCGACGCGCAGGACGT
Organism: Zafaria sp. Z1313; assembly: GCF_050563205.1. Taxonomy (NCBI): domain Bacteria; kingdom Bacillati; phylum Actinomycetota; class Actinomycetes; order Micrococcales; family Micrococcaceae; genus Zafaria; species Zafaria sp. Z1313. Next base: position 675,315 of record NZ_JBNWUK010000001.1, on the reverse strand, counting down.
CGCCGCCGCGCTCCGCTCCCGCGGGATTCCCGTGGAGGTCGCGGCGAGCGCCGAGAAGTTCGGCAAGCAGATCAAGTACGCGGACCGCCGCGGCATCCCCTACGTCTGGTTCACCGGGGCCGGGGGTTCGCACGAGGTCAAGGACATCCGCTCCGGCGACCAGGTCCCGGCCGACCCGGCCACCTGGATGCCGCCGGCCGCCGACCTGAACCCGCGCGTGGAGGCGGTCGACGCCAGCTAGCCGCGGCCGCTCCGCTCCTGCCCCGTACGCCGCCGGACGGCCGCCTGCGCGACGGCCCGCCCGGCGGCGCCGACGGCGAAGACCGCGATCATCACGGCAGCGCTCGGACCGGGAACGCTCGCGGCGAGGACCAGGCAGGCCGCGAAGCCCGCGGCGTTGAGCCACCGCGGGCTGTACCACGGGCGTCCGGCCAGCGTGAACGCCGCCGCGTTCGCGACCGCGTAGTAGACGAGCACGCCGAAGCTCGAGAAGCCGACGAGGATCGTCAGCTCGCCGGTGAGCAGGACGGCGACGACGAGGACCGCGCAGGCGAGCTCGGCCGCCCACGGCGCCCCGTGCCGGTCGCCGACGCGAGCGAGGACGCGCGGAAGCTCGCCGTCGCGCGCCATGGCCAGGGTCGTCCGCGACATCCCCGCGAGCAGCGCCAGGAGCGATCCGAGGCACGCGAGGGCCGCCGCGGCCCCGACGACCCATCCCGCGAGCCCCACGTGCGCGCCGAGGGCGAGCACCGGCGTCGTACTGGCCGCCAGGGCCCCGAGGCCGAGCCCGTGGACGAGCGCCAGGCAGAGCGCGCCGTAGAGGAGGAGCGTCGCCGCGAGCGCCAAGAGGACCGCACGCGGGATGGTGCGACGGGGATCCCGGACCTCCTCGCCGAGCGTGGCGATCCGCGCGTAGCCAGCGAACGCGAAGAAGAACAGCGCGGCGGCCTGCGCCGTCCCCGCCGCGGTTCCCGCCGGCCCCGCGGCCACGGGCTCCGCCGCGGGACGCGCGAACGCGGCGGCGCAAGCGAACGCGAGGACGCCCAGGACCGGAAGCAGGAGCAGGCGGGCCGCCCCGGCCGTGCGGTTGACGCCGAGCACGTTCACCCCGGCCAGGACGGCCACGGCCCCGACGGCCAGCGGCACGGCGAAGCCCGGGGCAGCGTACAGGCCGAACGTGTACGCCATCGCGGCGCAGGACGCGCTCTTGCCTGTGAGGAACCCCCAGCCGGCGAGGAAGCCGGGCCACGGGCCGAGCTGCCGACGCCCGTAGAGGTAGGCGCCTCCGGCCTCGGGGTGCCGGCTCGCGAGGGCCGCGACGGCCAGGGCGTTCGCCGAGGCGACGGCGGCCGCGAGGAGCAGCGCCGCCCAGAGGAGCGGTCCGGCGGCCGCCGCCGCGGGTCCGGGGACGACGAAGACGCCCGCGCCGACCATCGAGGCGACGCCGAGGACGACGGCGGACGGGAGCCCGAGCGGGCGCCGCTCGGCGGGGGATGGGGGCACGTCTCGACTCCAGCCTGGTTGGGGTGCCTCACCGGCACGTGGGGGCGCTGCGGGGAGCCGCCGCGGAGCGGCCGACGGGCCGTCCCCCGCCGGGCGGAGGGGCGGCGCGTCCGCACGCGGCACGGCAGACCGGTAAACTCGTTCGGGATTGATCAAACCATGCGGAAGTGAACGCCACGGCGCCGTCCGCATTCCCCTTTCGGAAAGGACCACAGTGCTGCGCACCCACGACCTGGGAACCCTCAGGGCCGAGCACATTGGACAGACCGTCACCCTGGCAGGGTGGGTGGCCCGCCGCCGCGACCACGGCGGAGTCGCCTTCCTCGACCTGCGTGACGCCTCGGGCGTGGCACAGATCGTCGTCCGCGACGAGGCCGACTTCCACGCGCTGCGCAACGAGTTCGTCCTCCAGGTCACCGGCACGGTGGAGCGCCGCCCCGAGGGCAACGAGAACCCCGCGCTCGGCACCGGAGAGGTCGAGGTGATCGCCGAGACGGTCACCGTGCTGAACACGGCGGCCCCGCTGCCGTTCCAGGTCGACGAGCACGTCGAGGTCGGCGAGGAGGCGCGCCTGCGCCACCGCTACCTCGACCTGCGCCGGCCCCAGCCGAACGCCAACATCCGCCTGCGCTCGGAGGCCAACCGGGTGGCGCGCGAGCTGCTGCACACCGAGGGCTACGTCGAGATCGAGACGCCGACCCTGACGCGGTCCACGCCCGAGGGCGCCCGCGACTTCCTGGTCCCGGCCCGCCTGGCGCCCGGATCCTGGTACGCGCTGCCGCAGTCCCCGCAGCTGTTCAAGCAGCTCCTCCAGGTCGGCGGCTTCGAGAAGTACTACCAGATCGCCCGCTGCTACCGCGACGAGGACTACCGCGCGGACCGCCAGCCGGAGTTCACGCAGCTGGACATCGAGGCCAGCTTCGTGGAGCAGGACGACGTCATCGAGCTGGGCGAGAAGATCGTCGCCGCGCTGTGGCGCCTGATCGACGTCGAGATCCCCACCCCGATCCGCCGCATGACCTACGCCGAGGCCATGGAGAAGTACGGCTCGGACAAGCCGGACCTGCGCTTCGGCCTCGAGCTGACGGAGCTGACCGGGTTCTTCAAGGACACCACGTTCCGCGTCTTCCAGGCCCCGTACGTCGGCGCCGTCGTCATGCCCGGAGGGGCCTCGCAGCCGCGTCGTACGCTCGACGCCTGGCAGGAGTGGGCCAAGCAGCGCGGCGCCAAGGGCCTCGCCTACGTCCTGGTCCAGGAGTCCGGAGAGCTCACGGGCCCCGTGGCCAAGAACCTCACCGACTTCGAGCGCGAGAACCTGGCCTCGACCGTGGGCGCGGCCCCGGGCGACTGCATCTTCTTCGCCGCGGGCGAGGCGCGCGAGGCGCGGGCCCTGCTCGGCGCGGCCCGGGTCGAGATCGGGCACCGCACCGGACTCGTCCAGGACGGCGACTGGGCGTTCGTGTGGGTCGTCGACGCTCCGATGTTCGAGCCCGCCGCGGCCGCCGTGGCCTCCGGCGACGTGGCCGTCGGCTCCGGCCAGTGGACCGCCGTGCACCACGCCTTCACCTCGCCGCGCCCGGAGTTCCTGGACACGTTCGACCAGGACCCGGAGAGCGCGCTGTCCTACGCCTACGACATCGTCTGCAACGGCAACGAGATCGGCGGCGGCTCGATCCGCATCCACCAGCGCGATGTCCAGGAGCGCGTGTTCAAGCTCATGGGCCTGGACCAGGAAGCCGCCCAGACGAAGTTCGGCTTCCTGCTCGAGGGCTTCAAGTACGGCGCCCCGCCGCACGGCGGCATCGCGTTCGGCTGGGACCGCGTCGTTCAGCTGCTCACCGGATCGGACTCGATCCGCGACGTCATCGCCTTCCCGAAGACCGGCGGCGGCTTCGACCCGCTGACGGCCGCGCCCGCCCCGATCACCGCGCAGCAGCGCAAGGAGGCCGGCGTGGACGCCAAGCCGGAGCCGAAGAAGGCCGACACGGCGAAGGAGGCGGCCCCGGCCGCCCCGTAGCCCGCACACCGCACGACGGCGGGGCCCGCACCTGGGGTGTGGGCCCCGCCGTCGTCCGCCCTCCCGTCCCGTGCGCCGCCCACTTCACGTCTTCTCGGCGAAACAGCCCGCCGCCCACTTCACGTCGTCTCGGCGAAACAGCCCGCCGCCCACTTCACGTCTTCTCGGCGAAACAGTCGGCCGGCCACGACTTCACGAGGTAGACCCCATGAAGTGGCCGGGGAGTGGCGCCCTCGCCCAGTTGACGTGAACTGGGCACGACGTGGCCGGGCGGATGGTTTCGCGCGATGAGTGTGGGACCGGCCGGGCGGATGGGTTCGTGCGTTGGGTGGGGGACCGGTCTGGCCGGCCCGGCGGGGCCGGCCCGCTAGCCGGGCAGCTCGTCCGTGTCCACGATCAGGGTGAACGGACCGCTGTTGGTCGAGGAGACCTCCATCATGGCGCCGAAGACCCCGGTCTCCACGTGGGCTCCCAGGCGCCGCAGGGCGGCCACGAACTCCTCGTAGAGCGGTTCCGAGAGCTCGCGTCCCGCGGCCCGGGTCCACGAGGGGCGTCGCCCCTTGCGGACGTCGCCGTAGAGCGTGAACTGGCTGACGACGAGGAGCGGGGATCCGGTCTGCGCGCACGACGCCTCGTCCTCCAGCATCCGCAGGTTCCACAACTTGGCCGCCAGCAGTTCGGCCTCCCGCCGGGTATCCGTCGTGGCGACGCCCAGCAGCACGAGCAGTCCGGAGCCGATCGAGCCGACCGACGCGCCGTCGACCACCACCGAGGCCGAACTGACGCGCTGTGCGATGGCCTTCATGGGAGCCTCCTGGATCGGGCCGCGACCAGGCGGCGTGTGCTGGGTCCGGCGGCCGGGGAGGTGCGCGCCGTGGGGAACTCTACCGTCCGGACCCCGGGCCGGCGCGGTACCGCGCCGACGATGGTCCACCGGGGGACCGTGCTGGCCGGGCCCCGGGATCGGCCGGCGGTCCAACGGCCGATAGGCTGGTGCGGTGGATGACTTGCTGAGCGGACTCGACGCGCCCGAGCCGGAGGAGGACGAGGGCCGCGCCCGGCCTCGGCCCCCGCTCGCGGTGCGCATGCGGCCCCGGACCCTCGAGGAGCTCGTGGGCCAGCAGCACCTGCTCAAGCCGGGATCGCCCCTGCGCCAGCTCGCCGGAAACGCGCAGACGGGCCCCGCCGGCCCGTCCAGCATCATCCTGTGGGGTCCCCCCGGAACGGGCAAGACGACGCTGGCCCACGTGATCGCCCGGGGCCCTGGCCGCACGTTCGTGGAGCTGTCCGCGATCACCGCCGGCGTCAAGGACGTCCGCCGGGTCATGGACCAGGCCCTGTCCGACCGGGATCTGCGCGGCATCACCACGGTGCTCTTCCTCGACGAGATCCACCGCTTCAACAAGGCCCAGCAGGATGCGCTGCTGCCCGGCGTGGAGAACCGCTGGGTCGTGCTCGTCGCAGCCACGACCGAGAACCCGTCCTTCTCCGTCGTCGCGCCGCTCCTGTCCCGTTCGCTGCTTCTGACCCTGCAGCCCCTCGAGGAAGGGGACATCCAGGCCCTGCTCGAGCGCGCCGTCGAGGACGAACGCGGGCTCGCCGGGACCGTCGACGTGGAGCCGGAGGCCCTCGAGCACCTCATCCGCATGGCCGGGGGAGACGCCCGCCGCTCCCTCACGGCGCTCGAGGCCGCCGCCGGCGTGGCATGGGGGGAGTCCGACGGCGGTGCCGACGCCCGCGTCCGGCTCACCACCGCGCATGCCGAGCGGGCCATGGACGTCGCCGTCCAGCGCTACGACCGCGCCGGCGACCAGCACTACGACGTCGTCAGCGCGTTCATCAAGTCCATCCGCGGCTCCGACGTCGACGCCGCGCTGCACTACCTGGCCAAGATGATCGAGGCGGGGGAGGACCCCCGGTTCATCGCCCGGCGGCTCGTGATCAGCGCGTCGGAGGACATCGGCCTGGCGGATCCGACGGCGCTCCAGACGGCCGTCGCCGCCGCGCAGGCCGTCCAGCTCATCGGCATGCCGGAGGGCCGGATCATCCTGGGGCACGCGACCGTGCACCTGGCCACGGCCCCCAAGTCGAACGCCGCCTACAACGGCCTGAACTCCGCCATCGCCGACGTCCGCGCCGGCAAGGGGCGCGGCATCCCCTCCCACCTGCGCGACGCGCACTATCCCGGGGCCCGGCAACTGGGCCACGGCAAGGGCTACGTGTACTCGCACGACGCCCCCCACGGCGTGGCCGAGCAGCAGTACCCCCCGGACGACCTCGTCGGCCGGGACTACTACGTGCCGACGGGCAACGGCTCCGAACGCGCGGTCGCCGAGCGACTGGAGCGGCTACGGGGCATCATCCGGGGCCCGCAACCGCAGCGGGCGAAGGACGGGGAACGCCGCGCCCCCTGACGGACCGGGCCGGCAGCCGGGGCTTCGTGCCGGGCTCCCGCCTCCTGGGCGGCGCGCCGCCCCGGGTCAGACCACCCGCTGCCGGCGCGACATGCGGTGGAGCGCGGTACGGTGCTAGGATTGATCCTTGGCCGGCAAGCCGCCCCTCCTTTCACGCCCGGATCCTTCCGCGGCCGCGGAGCGGAGCGCGCTGCAGCACGACGGGAAGCGGCTTCCCGACACTCTCCATCCCGGAGGCCGGGCCACAACGACAGCCGCCGATACACACGAAGGACACTACGTGAGCACCAATACCCGTGCCCGCCGCAAGGTTCGCATCTCGCGCGCCCTCGGCATCGCACTGACCCCCAAGGCCGAGAAGTACATGGAGCGCCGCCCGTACGGCCCCGGACAGCACGGCCGCGCCCGCAAGAAGCAGGACAGCGACTACGCGGTGCGCCTGCGCGAGAAGCAGCGTCTGCGCGCCCAGTACGGCATCCGCGAGGCCCAGATGACCCGCGTCTTCGAAGAGGCCCGCCGCACCGCCGGCCTGACCGGTGAGAACCTCATCGAGCTGCTCGAGATGCGCCTCGACGCGCTCGTGCTGCGCGCCGGCTTCGCCCGCACCATCTCGCAGGCCCGCCAGCTCGTCGTGCACCGCCACATCTGCGTCGACGGCAAGCGCGTCGACCGCCCGTCGTTCCGTGTCGCCGAGGGCCAGCTCATCCACGTGCACGAGCGCTCCGAGACCATGGTCCCCTTCCAGGTCGCAGCCGCCGGCGCCCACCGTGACGTCCTCCCGGCCGTCCCGGGCTACCTGGACGTCAAGCTGGAGGCCCTGCAGGCCCGCCTCGTGCGCCGCCCGAAGCGCTCCGAGGTCCCCGTGACCTGCGAAGAGAACCTCGTCGTCGAGTACTACGCCCGCTGATCCCACCGGATCAGAGGCGCGGCCACCCGCCGACCACCACAGAGCCCGCGGCCTTCGTGCCGCGGGCTCTGTGGCATCCGGGAACCTTAGGTAGTGTTGGGTAGCGTTGCAGCCACCGAAACGAGGAGCATAGTCATGACCGGGTCCGACATCGCCGGCCTCATCGCCGCCGGCGTCTTCGCCGTGCTGGTGGCCCTGCTGGCCATTCCCGTCTGGAAGCTGGGCAAGGTGTTCGACGAGCTGCGGACCGCCGTCCGGGAGCTCTCCGACGGCACGAGCCCGCTGCTCGAGGAGGTCACCACGACCGTGGCCACCACCAACCACCAGTTGCGCAAGGTCGACGGGATCACGAGCAACGTCTCGGACGCGTCCGCGAACATCACCGCCTTGTCCTCGCTCTTCGCTTCCGTCCTGGGCCGGCCGCTCATCAAGGTCGCCGCCTTCAGCCACGGCGTCCGCTCCGCCATGAACCACAAGCCGTCCGGCAAGGGCCGGCGCAGCCGCTAACCAGGAAGGCCACACGCATGTTGAAGAAGCTCTTCTGGGTCGGCGTCGGCGTCGGCATCGGCGCGCTCGCGTTCAAGAAGCTCGGAGAGGTCCGCGACGCGGCGAGCCAGGACGGCCTGAACCGTGCCGTCGGACGCGCCTCCGACGCCGTCGCCGAGACGCTCGCGGCGTTCCGCGACGGCATGGCCGGCCGCGAGGCCGAGCTGTACGAGGCCCTCGGCCTCGCCGACGCGGGCGAGGCGTCCCGGCAGCGCCCCCGCCCCTAGCCCCCCCCGGCCGCGAACCGCGGCCCTCCGCGCCGGCAACGCCGGCGGCCCCACCCCCGTGACACCGTTCCTCGAAGGGATCACCCACATCATGAAATCGCAGGACATCGCCCGCCGCTGGGTCGAGTTCTTCACCGCCAAGGGCCACACCCACGTCCCGAGCGCCTCGCTGGTCTCGAGCGACCCGTCCCTGCTCTTCACCGTGGCCGGCATGGTCCCCTTCATTCCCTACCTCACCGCCCGCGAGGCGGCCCCCTACCCGCGCGCCGTGAGCATCCAGAAGTGCATCCGCACGGGCGACATCGACGAGGTCGGCAAGACCGTCCGCCACGGCACCTTCTTCCAGATGGCCGGCAACTTCTCCTTCGGCGACTACTTCAAGGAAGAGGCCATCACCTACGCCTGGGAGCTGCTCACGGCACCCCAGGCCGATGGCGGATTCGGGCTCGACGCCGAGCGGCTCTGGGTCACGGTGTACGAGGACGGCGACGAGCGCGACGACGAGGCGCGCGCGATCTGGCGGGACAAGGTCGGCGTCCCCGAGGAGCGCATCATCGGCACGGGCAAGGCGGACAACTACTGGAGCACGGGGCAGCCCGGGCCCGGCGGCCCCTGCTCCGAGATCTACTACGACCGCGGCCCCGAGTACGGGATCGAGGGCGGCCCCGCCGTCGACGAGACCCGGTACATCGAGATCTGGAACCTCGTGTTCATGCAGTACCAGCTCTCCGCCGTGCGCTCCAAGACCGACTTCGACGTCGCGGGCGAACTGCCGCAGAAGAACATCGACACCGGCCTGGGCCTGGAGCGCCTTGCCATGATCCTCCAGGGCGTCGAGAACATGTACGAGACGGACCAGGTCCGCCCCGTGCTGGACAAGGCCGCCGAGCTCTCCGGCAGGGAGTACACGAGCACCGAGGACCCGGCCGATCCGCACCACACCGACGACGTCCGCCTGCGCGTCGTCGCCGACCACGTCCGCTCGGCGCTCATGCTCATCTCCGACGGCGTCGTCCCCTCCAACGAGGGCCGCGGCTACGTCCTGCGCCGCCTCATCCGCCGCGCGGTGCGTGCCATGCGCCTGCTCGGCGTCGACGACGCGGTGCTGCCCGAGCTGCTCCCCGCCTCGCGCGACGCCATGAAGGGCGTCTACCCGGTGGTGGAGGAGGACTTCGCCCGGATCAGCCGGATCGCGTACGCCGAGGAGAAGGCCTTCCTGCACACGATCGCCTCCGGAACGGCCCGTCTCGAGGAGGCCGTGCGCCAGTCGCGCACCGCCGGGACCGCGCTCTCCGGCGAAGACGCGTTCGCGCTCCACGACACCTACGGCTTCCCGATCGACCTGACGCTCGAGATCGCCGCCGAGGCGGGCCTCGCCGTCGACGAGACGCGCTTCCGCGACCTCATGGGAGAACAGCGCCAGCGCGCCCGCCAGGACGCCAAGGCCAAGAAGGCCGGCCATGCGGACCTGACGGTGTTCAACCGCCTCCAGGCCGACGGCGGCAGCGTCTTCACGGGCTACGACGAGCTGAGCACCGAGAGCACCGTGCGCGGCATCGTGCGCGCCGGGGAGCTCGTCGACTTCGCCACCCAGGGCGAGGAGATCGACCTGGTCCTGCGCGAGACCCCGTTCTACGCGGAGGCCGGCGGGCAGGCGGCCGACGTCGGCCTCATCACGGGCGACGGCTTCGTCGTCGAGGTCCTCGACGTCCAGGCTCCCGTCAAGGGGCTGAGCGTGCACCGCGCCGTCGTGCGCGAGGGCGAGCTGCCGTCGTCCGCCACCGTGCTGGCCGAGGTCGACCGCGAGCGCCGGCACTCGGGGGAGCAGGCGCACTCCGGAACGCACATCATCCATGCCGCGCTCCACGAGATCCTCGGCCCCGAGGCGCTCCAGAGCGGATCGTTCAACAAGGCCGGCTACCTGCGCTTCGACTTCACGTGGGCCGAGGGCATCTCCGCGGCCGCGCGCAGCGAGATCGAGGAGGTCTCCAACCTCGCGATCCGGAACAACCACCCGGTCCGCACCACCGTCATGCCGCTCGCCGAGGCCCGTCAGCTCGGGGCGATGAGCCTCTTCGGCGAGAAGTACGGCGAGACGGTCCGCGTCGTGGAGATCGACGGCGCCTGGTCGCGCGAGCTCTGCGGCGGCACCCACGTCGACTCGACCTCGAAGATCGGCACCCTCACCCTGCTGGGCGAGCAGTCCGTCGGCTCCGGCAACCGCCGCGTCGAGGCGCTCGTCGGCATGGAGGCCTTCCGCCACGGGGCCGCCGAGCGCGCCCTCGTGGGCGAGCTGTCGGAGATGTTCCGCGTTCCGTCGAACCAGCTGTCCGAGCGCATCCAGTCCACCGTCGCCAAGCTGCGCGCCGCCGAGAAGGAGATCGAGCGCCTGCGCCGCGAACAGCTCGCGGCACGGGCGGGGCAGCTCCTCGCCTCGGCCGTGGACGTCTCGGGCATCCGCGTCCTGGCGCACGACGCCGGCGAGGTCGGCTCCGCGGACGACCTGCGCTCGCTTGCGCTGGACCTGCGCTCGCGCCTCGGCGCGGGGGCCAACGTGGTGGCCCTCGCCGGAGTCTCCGGCGGCCGCCCGCTCGTGCTCGTCGCGACGACGGAAGAGGCCCGTGACGCCGGGCTCAAGGCGGGCGCGCTGGTCCGCACGGCCGCCGGCATCCTCGGCGGAGGCGGTGGCGGGAAGGACGACGTCGCCCAGGGCGGCGGCCAGGACGCGACCCGCGTGGACGACGCCCTCCAGGCGATCGTCCGCCAGATCGCGGAGCGGTCCTGAACGGCGTCGAACGCGGCGTCCGGCTCGGTGTGGACGTCGGCCAGGTGCGCGTCGGGGTCGCCGTCTGCGACCCCGACGGCCTCGTGGCAACGCCATTGAGGACGCTCACGCGCGATGCCAAGAAGGATTCCGACCTCCGGATCCTCGCCGGGATCGTCCGTGAACGCGAGGCCCTCACCGTCTACGTGGGGCTGCCGCAGTCGCTCGGCGGCGGCGAGACGGCCTCGACCCGCATGGCCAGGGACTACGCGGCGAAGCTCGCGGGCCTGCTCGCCCGCTCCGGCGCGGCCGCCGGGGTCCGCCTCGTCGACGAGCGGCTGACCACGGTGACGGCCCACCGCTCGCTGCGCGATGCGGGGCTCGACGGACGCAAACACCGCGGGGTCGTTGACCAGGTCGCCGCAGCCGCTATTCTTCAACATGCCCTGAATATGGAAAAATCGCTCCAACGGGACGTGGGGGTCGCCGTGGATCATGACGAACGTCCGGCAACGGACACCGACTAAAGGACGGCTGCCGGTGAACGACACGCATCCCGAACCCCCCGCGCGGGAACCCCGCCGCCGGGCCGAGGATCCAGCCCCGACAGAAGCCGTCGGCGACGGGCCTCCCTTCCGCCGCCTGCGCAGCGGGCGGCGCCGCAGCGAGCCCACGGCCCCGTTCGATGCCGAAGGCGTGTCGGCCGGCACCGATCCCGCACCACGGCAGCCTGCGGCTCCCGCACCCCGGCAGGAGCACCGCGGCGCCACGGCCGAGTCCCACGACCCCGGTCATCCGGAGTCACACGACGGGTCCGCGGCGGCTGACGTCGACGCGCCCGCGGGGGAGCACGTCGGGGAATCCACGGGCGAGCACTACGACGAGTACACCGACGTCGAGCCCGACGAGGCCGAACTGTACGCGGAGGAGACCGCGGCCGCGGGCACCATCCGCAAGCAGCGCCGCCGGCGGCGGAACATCGTCATGCTCGTGGTGCTGGGGATCTTCGCCGTCGCCGTGGCCGCGATCGTCCTGTTCCTGCAGACCCTGCTCGGCCCCGGCGAGCCCGAGGACTTCGCCGGTCCGGGGGAAGGCGAGGTCACCTTCACCGTCGAGCCCGGATGGGGTCCCATCCAAATCGGCGACAAGCTCGTGGAAGAGGAGATCGTCGCGAGCCGTACCCTCTTCCTGGCCGCGATCCAGGAGGTCGAGGCGGAGAACCGCGAGATCCACCCGGGGGAGTACCAGCTCCAGCGCCGGATGCCGGCCCTCGAGGTCGCCCAGTCGATGATCGGCACGGGCGGCGAGAAGGTGCACTACGTGGCCTTGCGGCAGAACATGCGCACCGGCGCCGTCTTCGAGGAGATCAACAAGGCCACGGGCCTCGACGTCGCCGAGCTCGAGGCGCTGAACGAGCAGCCGGAGGCCTTCGGCATCACGGGGCCCGCGACGACGCTCGAGGGCTACCTCCACCCGGGGGAGTACCGCTTCCCGCTCGAGACCGATGCCCAAGGCGTCCTGCAGCTCCTCGTGGACGCCACGCTCGAGGAGCTCACCTCGCAGGGCGTCTCCGACCCGGAGGAGCAGTACCGGGTCCTGAAGATCGCCAGCATCCTGCAGGCGGAGGCCCGGCCCAAGGACTACCCCGTCGTCGCCGGCGCCATCGAGAACCGGCTCCGTCCCGGGAACACGGAGACCAACGGCCTGCTCCAGGTCGACTCCTCCGTCATCTACGGCCTGGGCCGCTATTCGCTCCAGTTCACGGAGGCCGAGAAGAACGACGCGGACAACGCGTACAACACCTACGTGCACCCTGGGCTGCCGCCGACCCCCATCGGCTCGCCCGCCCACTCGGCCATCGAGGCGGCGATCAACCCGGAGGAGAACGACTTCTACTACTGGGTCACGGTGGACACGACGACGGGCGAGACGAAGTTCGCCTCGACCTACGCCGAACACCGCGTCTACCAGGAGGAATTCCGCCAGTGGTGCGCGGCCAATCCGGACATCTGCAAGTGAGCGGGGCCCGCGCGGCCGTCGTCGGACAGCCGATCGGGCACTCGAGGTCACCGGTCCTGCACCGGGCGGCCTACGCCCATCTGGGCCTGCCGATCGGCTACGACGCCATCGACGCAGGCGTCCCCGACGCGGCCGAGCTCGCGGCACGGCTGCGCGGAGAGGCCGGATGGCGGGGGCTCTCGGTGACGATGCCCCTCAAGCACGCCCTCGTGCCGCACATGGACTCCGTCTCGGACCGGGTCCGGAGGCTGGGCGCCCTCAACACGGTCGTCGTCCGCCCCGGAACCGGCGGCCCCTCGCTCCACGGCGAGAACACGGACGTCGACGGGATCGTCCGCGCGCTCGGCGTGGAGCCGGATCCCGGCCTGCGCATCGGCGTCCTGGGTGCCGGCGGCACGGCGGCCGCGGCCGCCGAGGCGGCGGCGGCCCTCGGGGCGGCCGCCATCGACTTCGTCGTGCGCGACACGGGCCGGGCGGCCGATGCCGTCGGGCTCGCCCGGGGCCTCGGGCTGTCCTCCGAGGCGATCGGCACCCCGGAGGCCTCCGAGCGCCTGCCGGGCTACGGCGTCGTCATCTCCACCCTCCCGCCCGGCGCGGCGGATCCCTGGTCCGAGGCCCTGCCGCTGCAGGCCATGGGGCACGGTTCCGTCCTCCTCGACGTCGCGTACGATCCATGGCCCAGCCGCCTCGCCACGGCCTGGGCGGCGGCCGGCGGCCGCGTCGTCGACGGCTTGGAAATGCTCCTGCACCAGGCCGTGGAGCAGGTCCTCCTGTTCACGGGCACGGACCCCGGGCGGCGCACCGAGGTCACAAACGTGATGTATGACGCGGTGGGCCTGCCCCGCCCCGTCCGTTGAGCGCGGCACGTGGCAGTATGGAGGGCATGTTGCGTTGGTTGACGGCGGGCGAGTCCCATGGCCCCGCCCTGGTAGGAATCCTCGAGGGGCTGCCGGCTGGCATCCCGCTCACCACCTCGGACGTGCAGGCGGCCCTGGCCCGCCGGCGGCTCGGCTACGGCCGCGGCGCCCGCATGAAGTTCGAGCAGGACCAGGTCCGGTTCGTCGGCGGCGTCCGCCACGGCCTGACCCAGGGCGGTCCCGTGGCCATCGAGGTCGGCAACACCGAGTGGCCCAAGTGGGAGCAGGTCATGGCGGCCGATCCCGTCGATCCGGAGATCCTCGAGAACCTCGCCCGCAACGCGCCCCTCACGCGGCCGCGGCCCGGCCACGCCGACTTCACCGGCATGCAGAAGTACGGCTTCGACGAGGCCCGACCCGTCCTCGAGCGGGCCAGCGCCCGCGAGACCGCCGCGCGCGTCGCCCTGGGCACCGCCGCGGCCCGCTTCCTCGGCGAGCTCGGCATCGAGCTCGTGAGCCACACCGTGGCCGTCGGCAGCGTCGCGGTGCCCGAGGGCACCCCCGTGCCCGTCCCGAGCGACGTCGTCGCGCTCGACAACGACCCCCTGCGCTGCCTGGACCGCGAGACCTCCGACGCCATGGTCGTCGAGGTCGACGGCGCCCACAAGGACGGCGAGACCCTCGGCGGCGTCGTCGAGGTCCTCGCCTACGGCCTGCCACCGGGCCTCGGCTCCTACGTCCACTGGGACCGCCGCCTCGATGCGCGCCTGGCCGCCGCCCTCATGGGCATCCAGGCCATCAAGGGCGTGGAGGTCGGCGACGGCTTCCTCACCGCGGCACGCCGGGGTTCCGCCGCGCACGACGAGATCGTCCGCGACGAGGACGGCGTGATCCAGCGCTCGAGCAACCGCGCCGGAGGGATCGAGGGCGGCATGAGCATCGGCGAGGTGCTGCGCGTGCGCGCGGCCATGAAGCCCATCGCCACGGTCCCGCGCGCCCTGAAGACCATCGACGTCTCCAGCGGCGAGGACGCGACGGCGCACCACCAGCGCTCGGACGTCTGCGCCGTCCCGGCCGCCGGCGTCGTCGCGGAGGCCATGGTCGCGCTCGTCCTGGCCCAGGCCGTGCTGGAGAAGTTCGGCGGAGACTCGGTGGCCGAGACCGCCCGCAACATCCGGTCCTTCACCGACGCCATTCCCGAGGCATTGGGGACGGTTCGCTCCTGATGCCGGGCGGGATCTTTCTGATCGGCGCCATGGCCAGCGGCAAGACGGCCGTCGGGCGCGAACTGGCGCGGCGCCTGCGCACGCGGTTCCTGGACACCGACGCGCTCGTCGTCGACGCCCACGGCCCCATCCCGGAGATCTTCGCGGCGCACGGGGAACCGGGCTTCCGCGACTACGAGTCGGAGGCGCTCCTCGAGGCGGCGGAGCGCACGGACAGGGGCGGGGGCGTCGTGGCCACGGGCGGCGGCGCCGTCCTCTCGCCCGGGAACCGGGAGCTGCTCAAGGGGCGGTTCACGGTCTACCTGTCCTCCGACGCCGAGACGGTCCTGCCGCGCATCAGCAATCCGTCCACCCGCCCGCTGCTCGCCGGGGACCCCGTGCAGCGCTGGCTCGAGATCTACGAGGTCCGCCGGCCGTTCTACGCCGAATGCGCCACCCTCGTCGTCGATGCCCGCGAGGGCACCCCCGCGCAGATCGCCGCGCAGATCGCCGACGCCTACCGGCGCCGCACGTCCACTCCTGGAGGCACCACCGCATGAGCACCGAGACCATCATCCCCGTGACCGGCAGCACGCCGTCCGCCTGCTACGACGTCGTCGTGGGCCGAGGCCTGCTGGGCCGGCTCCCGGGCCTGCTCGGCGAACGCGTCCGCAAGGTCCTCGTGATCCACCCGCGTGCGCTGCGCAGCACGGGCGACGCGGTCAAGGCGGACCTCGACGCGGCCGGCTACCAGGGGATCACCGCCGAGATCCCCGACGCCGAGGAGGGCAAGCACATCCAGGTCGCGGCCTTCTGCTGGCAGGTCCTCGGCCAGAACGACTTCACGCGCTCCGACGCCGTCATCGCCGTCGGCGGAGGGGCCGTCACGGACCTGGCGGGATTCGTCGCGGCCACGTGGCTGCGCGGCGTCAAGGTCATCCACCTGCCGACGAGCCTGCTCGGCATGGTCGACGCGTCCGTCGGCGGCAAGACGGGCATCAACACGGCGGAGGGCAAGAACCTCGTCGGCTCCTTCCACCCGCCCGCCGCGGTCCTGGCCGACCTCGACGCCCTGCGCACGCTCCCGCGCAACGAGCTCGTCACGGGCCTGGCCGAGTCCGTGAAGTGCGGCTTCATCGCCGATCCCGCCATCCTGGACCTCATCGAGGCCTCGCCCGAGGCCGCCGTGGATCCCGAGGGCCCCGTGTTGCGGGAGATCATCGAGCGGTCCATCCGCGTCAAGGCCGACGTCGTCTCCGAGGACCTCACGGAAAAGGGCCGCCGGGAGATCCTCAACTACGGCCACACGCTCGGACACGCGATCGAGCTCGCCGAGCGCTATTCGATGCGCCACGGAGCCGCCGTGTCGATCGGCATGGTCTTCGCCGCCGAGCTCTCGCGCTCCGTCGGCCGGCTCTCCGAGGCCGTCGCCGACCGGCACACCTCGGTCCTGAACGCGCTGGGGCTGCCCACGAGCTACCGCCGGGACCGATGGTCGGCCCTGCTGGACGGCATGCGGCGGGACAAGAAGGCACGCGGGGACCTCCTGCGCTTCGTGGTCCTCGACGACCTGGCCCGCCCGGGGATCCTCGACGTCCCGGACACCTCGCTCCTCTTCGCCGCCTACCAGGACATCGCGGAGTAGGCCGTGGACTGGATCGAGACCGGGATGCCCGGCATCAAGCGGGACCCCGGGACCCTCCTGCCCGTCATCGTGGACGATGAGCTCGCCGACGGCCTTCTCGCGGGCGACGACCCCTGCGACGCCGTCGTCGTCCTGATCGTCCGCGGCGAGCACCATGCGGCCGCCGAGCTCGTCGCCGAGACGCGCCTCAAGGAGCCGCAGAACATCCGGATGCGGATGCTGGATGCCGATCTCGTCCGGGCCACGGGGCACCACGAGCGCTCCATCCGCCGTCTGCGCAGCCTGCTCGACGAGTTCGCCGGGACGTCCCACGAGGCCATGCTGAACCAGTACCTGGGGATCCTCTACTACACGACGGGCGACTTCAAGGCCGCCGTCGCGCGCTTCCGCGCCGCGCTCGAGCTGCACACGGCCGCAGGGGCCCTGCCGCGCCGCGTCGAGCTCGCCCGCCGTTCCCTCGAGGCGGCCGAGGGACGCCTGGCCGCCGTGCGGTAGACTGGTCCATGGTTTTTTGACAATCGAGCCCTCCGCGGGCAGCGGACGGCCCCGGTTCCGGCACGTCCGGCACGGGGCGGGCGCCAACAGGGAAGAGTAGCCGTGGCCACCACGAACGACATCAAGAACGGAACGGTCCTGAAGCTGGAGGGCCAGCTGTGGAACGTCGTCGAGTTCCAGCACGTCAAGCCGGGCAAGGGCGGCGCGTTCGTGCGCACCAAGCTGCGCAACATCCTCTCCGGCAAGCTCGTGGACAAGACCTTCAACGCGGGCCTCAAGATCGAGACCGCCACCGTCGACCGCCGCGACTACCAGTACCTGTACCAGGACGGCGAGGACTACGTGTTCATGGACAACACGGACTACGACCAGATCACGGTCCCCGCGTCCGTCGTCGGCGACGCCGCGAACTTCATGCTGGAGACCCAGACCGCGACCATCGCGATGCACGAGGGCTCCCCGCTCTACATCGAGCTCCCGCCGTCCGTGGTCCTCGAGATCACCTACACGGAGCCGGGCCTGCAGGGCGACCGCTCCTCCGCGGGCACGAAGCCGGCCACGCTGGAGACCGGGTACGAGATCCAGGTTCCGCTCTTCGTCGAGCAGAACATCAAGGTCAAGGTCGACACCCGCACCGGCGACTACCTGGGCCGAGTCTCGGAGTGAGCGCCCGCGCCAAGGCCCGCCGCCGGGCTCTGGACATCCTCTTCGAAGCGGAGCAGCGCGACGTCTCCCCGCTCGCGGCGATGCGCCTGCGCCGGGAGTCCACGGACATCGTCATCAACGAGTACACGGTCACGCTCATCGAGGGCGTCATGGGCCAGCTCGACCGGATCGACGAGATCCTCGGGACGTACGCGCGCGGCTGGACCCTGGACCGCATGCCGTCCGTCGACCGGACGATCCTGCGCGTCGGGGCCTGGGAGCTGCTCTTCAACGACGACGTCCCGGACGCCGTCGCCGTCTCGGAGGCCGTCGCGCTGGCGAAGATGCTCTCCACGGACGAGTCGCCCGAGTTCATCAACGGCCTGCTGGGCCGCATCCAGCAGCTGAAGCCCACGCTGCTGGCCTGAGCCGGCTCCCGCGTCCATCCCACGGCCCGCCGTCCTCCCCGTCCAGGGGACGACGGCGGGCCGTCGCCGTCCCGGGGCGTGCGGCCCGGCGCGCCCGGGCGTGATCAGCGCCCGGCCGCGAGCAGTCCCAGCAGCTCGCCGCGCTGGCTCAGGGAGGCCTCCAGCAGGCGGTGCTCCTCGGCCCGGTCCCGCTCCGGGTGGTGTCCGCGCAGGATCCGGTGCCGGACGGCGGCCAGCCGTAGCGCCGTCGTCGTGAACGCGCGCATCTGCCGGTGCGCTCCGCGCCCGCGCGCCCAGGCGGCGGCCGCGCGGCGGCCCGGACCCGTCGCCAACATGGCGACCTCCTGCTCGGTGAACCAGCCGGCGCGGGCGTAGTCGCCGAGGCGTTCCTCGGTGAGCCGGCGTTCGCTGCGGCGCAGCATCCACACCGCGGCGATCGAGGCCAGGAACAGGGGGACCTGGAGGAGGAAGTAGAAGCTGAAGAAGTCCTCGAAGAACAGGGCCAGGCCGCCGTTCCAGAGGAAGTGTCCCGCCGTGGCCGGGGCGAGACCCAGCAGGAAGTAGGCGGGCCAGGCGCGGCGCCGCCCGCGCGAGGCCGCCATCCCGAGCGCGAACCCGGTCCAGGCCGTGAACAGCACGTGCGCGAAGGGCGACATGAGGCCCCGCAGGACGAACACTGCGGCGAGCTCCGCCCCGCCCTCGGCCCGCGCCCCCGAGAAGTAGAGGATGTTTTCCGTGAAGGCGAAACCGGCCCCGACGAGCCCCCCGTAGACGATCCCGTCGACGGGGCCGTCGAAGTGGGACCTGGCCAGCCAGAACACGAGCAGCAGGCCGAGGCCCTTGGCGAGCTCCTCGGTGACGGGGGCCAGGACCACGGCCGAGGCGAGCTCGGCGTCGAGCCCGGGCGCGGCGGCGGAGAGGAGCCAGGACGCGGGAAGGTTCAGGGCGAGGGTGACGACGACGGACGCGCCGGCGCCCCACAGCAGCGCGAGCGCCGCGAAGGACTTGGGCTCGGGGTCCCAGCGGTCCACCCACCACAGGCCGGTGAGGCAGATCCCAAGGGGGACGAGCGCCGCGAGTCCGACGGCGGCAAAGGAGGAGGACCCCAGGCTGGAGGCGAGGACGAGCGCGACGGCGACGAGGACGACGGTGCAGGCGACGACGGCCAGGACCGTCCCCGTCCCGGTCGGCACACGGTGCCGCGGGGGACCGGACCAGACGGAAGCGGCGGGCTGCCGGGCCGGCTCGACGGGCGCGCCCCCCGGGCCGACGGGATGTGGCGGAAAGCTCATGTCCACCAGCCTAGGGCCACCGTCACGCAGGCCCTGTGGCGGGGTGCGCTGTGGTAGCTTGGACGCGTCAGTCACCCTTTAAGTTCCGTCCCGTGAGGCGGGAAAGGAGGCGGCATCATGGATTCAGAAGACGCCACGCCGCGTCGCGACGCCACTGCGCCGAACCACACCACCGGTACCGGGGATTCCCCCGTGTCCCCAGCAGCCCGGACCGTCCTGTCCGGGGCCGACATCGAACGGGTGCTCACCCGGATCGCCCACGAGATCATCGAAGCCAACAAGGGCACCCAGGACCTCCTGCTGCTCGGCATCCCGCGCCGCGGCTTCCCCCTCGCCCAGCGCCTCGCCGCCCGCATCGCGACGACCGTGGACGGTCTCGACCCCGCCTCGATCGTGGGCCAGCTCGACATCACGATGTACCGCGACGACCTCCGCCACGGCACGTCCCGCACGCCCGCGCCGACGCTCCTGCCGCCCGGCGGCATCGACGGCAAGACCGTCGTGCTCGTCGACGACGTCCTGTACTCGGGACGCACCATCCGCGCCGCCCTCGACGCCCTGGCGGACATCGGCCGGCCCCGCATCGTGCGTCTCGCCGTCCTCGTGGACCGCGGCCACCGCGAACTGCCCATCCGGGCCGACCACGTGGGCAAGAACCTGCCCACGGCGACGAGCGAGAAGGTCCGGGTCCGCGTCGGAGAGGTCGACGCCCTCGACGGCGTGCCCGTCAACGACGTCGTGATCGAGGCCGGCGCATGAAGCACCTGCTGTCCACGCTCGACCTGGCCCGCGAGGACGCCGTGCGGATCCTCGACATCGCCGAGGAGATGGCCGCCGTCGGCACCCGGGAGATCAAGAAGCTCCCGGCCCTGCGCGGACGCACGGTCGTGAACCTGTTCTTCGAGGACTCCACGCGCACGCGCATCTCCTTCGAGGCCGCGGCCAAGCGCCTCTCGGCCGACGTCATCAACTTCGCCGCCAAGGGCTCCTCCGTCTCGAAGGGGGAATCGCTCAAGGACACCGTCCAGACGCTCGAGGCGATCGGCGCGGACGCCGTCGTCATCCGCCACTGGGCCTCCGGCGCGCCGGCCCGGCTCGCCGCGACCGACTGGATCTCGGCGTCCGTCGTGAACGCGGGCGACGGGACGCACGAGCACCCCACGCAGGCCCTGCTCGACGCGTTCACGCTGCGCCGGCACTGGGCCAGCGTCACCGGGGGGCCCTCGCTCGGCGGGGACCTGCGCGGCATGAGGGTCGTGATCGTCGGCGACGTCCTCCACTCGCGCGTGGCCCGGTCCAACCTCTGGCTCCTGCGCACGCTCGGCGCCGAGGTCGTGCTCGTGGCGCCGCCCACGCTGCTGCCCGTCGGCGCGGAAGCCTGGCCCTGCACCATCAGCTACGACCTCGACGCGGCCCTGGCCGCCGGACCGGACGCCGTCATGATGCTGCGCGTGCAGGGCGAGCGGATGAACGCGTCGTTCTTCCCGAGCACCCGGGAGTACTCCCGCCGCTGGGGTCTGGACGACGTCCGCGTCGCCGGGCTCGACGAGCGCGGCCACGCCGATACCGTCATCCTGCATCCGGGCCCGATGAACCGCGGCCTGGAGATCTCCTCCGCAGCCGCGGACTCTGCCCGTTCGACCGTCCTGCAGCAGGTCAGCAACGGCGTCGCCGTCCGCATGGCCGTGCTGTACCTGCTGCTCTCCGGCGAGAAGCGCGGATAAGCCACACCACCATGGAGAAGCCCGTGAACACCGACACCACGTCCGCCCCCGTCCACCTGGTCCGCGGCGCGGCCCCCTACGGCGGCGCCCCGAGCGACCTGCTGCTCGTCGACGGCGTGATCGCCGCCACCGGCCCCGCGGCCGCCGCCGACCCCCGCGCCGCCGGGGCCGCCGTCGTGGAAGCCGCGGGGCTCGTCGCCCTGCCCGGCCTCGTGGACCTGCACACCCACTTGCGCGAGCCCGGCCGCGAGGACGCCGAGACCGTCGAGACCGGCACGCGCGCCGCGGCCCTCGGCGGCTTCACGGCCGTCCACGCGATGGCCAACTCCCATCCCGTCGCGGACACCGCCGGCGTCGTCGAACAGGTCTGGAGCCTCGGCCGCCGCAGCGGCTGGGTCGACGTCCGCCCCGTCGGAGCCGTCACCGTGGGGCTGCAGGGCGAGCGCCTCGCCGAGCTCGGCGCCATGGCCGACTCCCGGGCCGGCGTCCGCGTCTTCTCCGACGACGGCATCTGCGTCCACGACCCCGTGCTGATGCGCCGCGCGCTCGAGTACGTGAAGGCGTTCGACGGCGTGATCGCCCAGCATGCGCAGGAACCGCGGCTCACCGAGGGCGCCCAGATGAACGAGGGCGATGTCTCGGCGGTCCTCGGGCTGGCCGGCTGGCCCGCCGTCGCCGAGGAGAGCATCATCGCCCGCGACGTCCTCCTGGCCGACCACGTCGGCTCGCGGCTGCACGTCTGCCACGTCTCCACGGCGGGCTCCGTGGAGATCATCCGCTGGGCGAAGTCCCGCGGCATCGACGTCACCGCCGAGGTCACGCCCCACCACCTGCTGCTCACCGACGAGCTCGTGCGCAGCTACGACCCGGTCTACAAGGTCAACCCGCCGCTGCGGCGCGAGGCGGACGTCATGGCCCTGCGCGAGGCCCTCGCCGACGGCACGATCGACATCATCGGCACGGACCACGCCCCGCACCCCTCCGAGGCCAAGGAGTGCGAGTGGGCGCAGGCCGCCATGGGCATGACCGGCCTGGAGACCGCGCTGTCCGTCGTCCAGCACACGATGATCGAGACGGGCCTCATCGGCTGGGAGGACTTCGCCCGGATCACCTCGGCCACGCCGGCCCGGATCGGCCGCGTCGCCGGCCAGGGCCGTCCGATCGCCGCGGGCGAGCCGGCGCATCTGGTCCTCGTGGATCCCGCCGCCCGCTGGACGGTCGACCCCTCCACGATGGCCACCATGGGACGGAACTCGCCGTTCGCCGGCATGGAACTGCCGGGCTCCGTCCGCGCGACGTTCTTCCACGGCTGGCCGACCGTCCTCGACGGCGTGCTGGACACGCCACGCCCGGCAGGGGACGCCGCGTGAAGTACCTCCCCGCCATCGTCACGACCCTCGCGGTCTGCCTTGTGCTCGCGGGGCTGATCTGGGCCGGGTGGCGCCACCGCATCCGCCGTCAGCAGGACGTCGCCGCCCCCGCCGCGCCGCCGTCGCAGCTCTCCGCCCCCCTGGCCGCGGCCGAGGGGCAGTACGTGAGCACCACGACGGCCGGAGACTGGCTGGACCGCATCGCCGTGCACCAGCTGGGCTTCAAGGCCAACGGCGCACTGTCGATCCATACCGAGGGCGTCCTCTACGCCCGGACGGGCGCCCCCGACGTCTTCATCCCCGCCGCCGACCTCGACTCCGTCCGCCGCGAGTCGGGCATGGCCGGCAAGTTCGTCGAGAAGGACGGACTCGTCGTCGTCGCGTGGCGCCTCGGCGGGCACGACGTCGACACGGGCTTCCGCCCGCGGCGCCCCGACGCGGCCGCGCCGCTCGTGGCCGCCGTCGAATCACTGATCTCCGGCACAGCAGCCGGCCCCGCAGAAAAGAAGGACACGAAGTGAGCGCACACCCCCTGACCGAACCCGCCGTCCTGGTGCTGGAGGACGGCCGCGTCTTCCGCGGCCGCGGATACGGCGCCACGGGCACCGCCCTGGGCGAGGCCGTCTTCGCGACCGGCATGACGGGCTACCAGGAGACCATCACCGATCCGTCCTACGCCCGCCAGCTCGTGGTGCAGACCGCCCCGCACATCGGCAACACGGGCGTGAACCGCGAGGACGCCGAATCCCGCCGGATCTGGGTCGCCGGCTACATCGTCCGCGACGCCGCCCGTCGACCGTCGAACTGGCGCTCCGAGCGCTCCCTCGACGACGAGCTCGCCGAGCAGGGCGTCGTCGGCATCCAGGGCGTCGACACGCGGGCCATCACACGCCACCTGCGCGAGCGCGGGGCCATGAAGGCCGGGATCTTCTCCGGCGACGCCGCGGACCGCTCCGAGGCCGAGCTGCTGGCCCAGGTCGCCGGCCAGGCGCCCATGAAGGGGGCCCGGCTCGCCGAGGAGGTCAGCATCGACTCCGCCTACACGGTCGAGCCCGCCGACCACGGCTGGGAGGGGGAGCCCCGGTTCACGATCACCGCCCTCGACCTCGGCATCAAGGCCATGACCCCGCAGCGCTTCGCCGAGCGCGGCGTCCGCGTCCACGTCCTGCCCGCGTCCTCGACGTTCGAGGACGTCACGGCCACGGCCCCGGACGGCGTGTTCCTCTCCAACGGCCCCGGCGATCCGGCCACGGCCGACGCCCAGGTCGGCCTCCTGCGCCGCGTACTCGACGAGCGGATCCCGTTCTTCGGCATCTGCTTCGGCAACCAGATCCTGGGCCGCGCGCTCGGCTTCGGCACCTACAAGCTGCGCTACGGCCACCGCGGCATCAACCAGCCCGTCTTGGACCGCACGACCGGCAAGGTCGAGATCACGAGCCAGAACCACGGCTTCGCCGTCGACGCCCCGCGCGACGGCGTCTCCACGGCCCCCGAGGCGCGCTTCGGCCGCGTCGAGGTCAGCCACGTGAGCCTGAACGACGACGTCGTCGAGGGCCTGCGCTGCCTGGACCTGCCGGCCTTCTCCGTCCAGTACCACCCGGAGGCGGCGGCGGGTCCGCACGATTCCGCCTACCTCTTTGACCGCTTCATCGACGTGATGGCCGCCGCCCAGGGCCCGGCCGACAGCAAGGAAGACAAGTAATGCCCAAGCGCTCCGACCTCAGCTCCGTCCTGGTGATCGGCTCCGGGCCGATCGTCATCGGCCAGGCCGCCGAGTTCGACTACTCCGGCACCCAGGCCCTCCGCGTGCTCAAGGAGGAGGGCGTGCGCGTCATCCTCGTGAACTCCAACCCGGCCACCATCATGACCGACCCGGAGTTCGCCGACGCGACCTACATCGAGCCCATCACCCCCGAGGTGGTCGAGAAGATCATCGCCAAGGAGCGCCCGGACGCCGTCCTGCCGACGCTCGGCGGGCAGACGGCCCTGAACACGGCGATCGCCCTGGACAAGAACGGCGTGCTCGAGAAGTACGGCGTGGAGCTCATCGGCGCGAACATCGCCGCGATCGAGCTCGGCGAGGACCGGGAGAAGTTCAAGGGCGTCGTCGAGCGCTGCGGTGCCGAATCGGCGCGCTCCGTGATCGTGCACACCATGGACGAGGCCTTCGCCGCGGTCGAGGAGCTCGGCTATCCCGTCGTCGTCCGGCCCTCCTTCACGATGGGCGGCCTCGGCTCCGGCCTCGCGTATGACGCCGTGGACCTGCGCCGCATCGCCGGCGCCGGCCTGCAGTACTCGCCGACCTCCGAGGTGCTCCTGGAGGAGTCCATCCTCGGCTGGAAGGAGTACGAGCTGGAGATGATGCGCGACAAGAACGACAACGTCGTGGTCGTCTGCTCCATCGAGAACTTCGACCCCGTCGGCGTGCACACGGGCGACTCGATCACCGTGGCCCCGGCGATGACCCTGACCGATCGCGAGTACCAGAGGCTGCGCGACATCTCGATCGCCGTCATCCGCGAGGTCGGCGTCGACACGGGCGGCTGCAACATCCAGTTCGCGATCGAGCCGGACACCGGCCGCGTCGTCGTCATCGAGATGAACCCCCGCGTCTCCCGGTCCTCCGCGCTCGCCTCGAAGGCCACGGGCTTCGCGATCGCGAAGATCGCCACCAAGCTGGCCCTCGGCTACACCCTGGACGAGATCCCGAACGACATCACCCTGAAGACCCCGGCGAGCTTCGAACCGACCCTGGACTACGTCGTCGTCAAGGTGCCGCGTTTCGCGTTCGAGAAGTTCCCCGCGGCCGACCCGACCCTGACGACCACCATGAAGTCGGTCGGCGAGGCCATGGCGATCGGCCGCAACTTCACGGAGGCCCTGCAAAAGGCCCTGCGCTCGCTCGAGCAGAAGGGCTCGGAACTGCGCTTCGACATCCCCGACGCGGCCGACGTCCCGGGCCTCGTGGAGGCGGCCCGGCGGCCGACCACCGACCGCCTGGCCCAGGTCCAGCAGGCGCTGCTCGGCGGCGCGGGCCTGGAGGAGCTCTACGAGGCCACGGGGATCGACCCGTGGTTCCTCGACCAGCTCGCGCTGATCAACGAGACCGCCGCGACCGTCCGCGACGCGGGCGCGCTCACGGAGGACGTCCTGCGCCTCGCCAAGCGCCACGGCTTCTCCGACGCGCAGATCGGGCAGATCACGCACACCCCGGAGGCCGTCGTGCGCGGCGTCCGCCACGCGCTCGGCATCCGCCCCGTCTACAAGACCGTCGACACGTGCGCCGCCGAGTTCGAGGCCTTCACCCCGTACCACTACTCCTCCTACGACGAGGAGACCGAGGTGGGCCGCCACGAGAAGCCGTCGGTCATCATCCTGGGCTCGGGGCCGAACCGGATCGGCCAGGGCATCGAGTTCGACTACTCGTGCGTCCACGCCACGATGGCGCTGCGCGACGCCGGCTACGAGACGGTCATGGTCAACTGCAACCCCGAGACCGTCTCGACGGACTACGACGTCTCCACGCGCCTGTACTTCGAGCCGCTGACCCTCGAGGACGTCCTCGAGGTCATCGCCGCCGAAGAGGCGACGGGCGGCGTCCTCGGCGTGTTCGTCCAGCTCGGCGGCCAGACCCCGCTCAAGCTCGCCCAGGCCCTCGCCGACGCGGGCGTGCCGATCCTCGGCACCTCTCCGGAGGCGATCGACCTGGCCGAGCACCGCGGGGCGTTCTCCCGCGTGCTCGACGGCGCCGGGCTGACCTCGCCGAAGAACGGCACGGCCGTGTCCTTCGAGGAGGCCAAGCGGATCGCGGACGAGATCGGCTACCCGGTCCTGGTCCGGCCGTCCTACGTCCTGGGCGGGCGTGGCATGGAGATCGTCTACGACGAGGCGAACCTCTCCCGCTACATCGCCAACGCCACCGAGATCACCGAGGACCACCCGGTGCTCGTGGACCGCTTCCTCGAGGACGCGATCGAGATCGACGTCGACGCCCTCTACGACGGCACCCAGCTCTACATCGGCGGGATCATGGAGCACATCGAGGAGGCCGGCATCCACTCCGGCGACTCGGCCTGCGTGCTGCCCCCGATCACGCTCGGCGCGGACGTCGTCGAGCGCGTCCGCGTCGCAACCGGCGCGATCGCCGCCGGCGTCGGCGTCCGCGGCCTGATCAACATCCAGTTCGCGCTCGCCTCCGACGTCCTCTACGTCATCGAGGCCAACCCGCGCGCCTCGCGCACCGTCCCGTTCGTCTCCAAGGCCACGGGCGTCCAGCTCGCCAAGGCCGCCGCGCTCATCGGCACGGGCACGACGATCGCGCAGATGCGCGCGCCGGGCGGGCTCCTGCCGGCGACGGGCGACGGCTCCCTGCTGCCGGCCGACGCCCCGGTCTCGGTCAAGGAGGCCGTCCTGCCGTTCGCGCGCTTCCGGACGCCGGAGGGCCGCGTCGTGGATTCGCTGCTCGGCCCGGAGATGCGCTCCACGGGCGAGGTCATGGGCATCGACAAGCACTTCGACACGGCGTTCGCCAAGAGCCAGGCGGCCGCGAGCAACCCGCTGCCGACGTCGGGCCGGGTGTTCGTCTCGGTGGCCAACCGGGACAAGCGCTCGATCGTGCTCCCGGTCAAGCACCTCGCCGACCTCGGCTTCGAGATCGTTTCGACGGGAGGCACCGCGGAGGTCCTGCGCCGCAACGGGATCCCCGCGACGGTGGTCCGCAAGGTGCGCGAGGGCAGCGCCGCGGGCGAGGACAACATCGTGGACCTGATCACGGAGGGCCGGATCGACATGATCCTGAACACGCCCTCGGGCGGCGATGCCCGCGGCGACGGCTACGAGATCCGCGCGGCGGCGACCTCGGTCGGCACCCCGGTGATCACCACGGTCGCCGAGTTCGGCGCCGCGATCCAGGCGATCGAGGCCATGCGGCAGTTCGAGTGGAACGTCGCGAGCCTGCAGGAACACGCCGCCCGGCTGAAGGCCTCGGCCGGTGTCTGACGCGGACGCCGCAGTGGGGACGGCCGCGGGGCAGTACGACGCCGGGGCCTCCTTCGGCGCGCGCCTCGCCGCCGCGATCGCCCGCCACGGCCGGCTCTGCGTCGGCATCGACCCCCACCCGTCGCTCTTGTCCGCGTGGGGACTCGGCGACGACGTCGACGGCCTGCGGGCCTTCTCGCTCGGCACGGTCGAGGCGCTGGCCGGGCGACTGCCGGCCGTGAAGCCGCAAGTCGCCCTCTACGAGCGGCACGGTTCGGCGGGGATGGCGGTCCTCGAGGAGACCCTCGCGGCGTGCCGCGAGGCCGGGCTCCTGAGCATCGCCGACGCGAAGCGCGGGGACATCGGATCCACGATGGCCGCCTACGCGGATGCCTGGCTGCGGGACGGCTCCCGGCTTGCGGCCGACGCCGTGACGCTGAGCCCGTACCTCGGCTTCGAGTCGCTGCGCCCCGCGCTGGACCTCGCCCGGGCGAGCGGTCGCGGCGTGTTCGTCCTGGGGCTCACGTCCAATCCCGAGGGCGCGCAGGTCCAGCACGCCGGGGGAGCGGACTCCGTGGCCAAGCGCATCGTCGAGGCGGCGGCGGCCGAGAACGCCGGGGCGGTGCCGTTCGGCTCGACCGGCCTCGTCGTCGGCGCGACGACGGCCACCGCGGCCGCCGGGCTCGGCATCGACCTCGCGGCCTCCTCCGCCCCGCTCCTCGCCCCCGGGCTCGGCGCCCAGGGCGCGACGGGGGCCGACCTCAAGGCGGCGTTCGCGGACTGCTTCGGCCAGCTCCTGGCCACGAGCAGCCGCGGCGTGCTCGCGGCCGGCCCGGACGCGGGCGCCCTCCTGGAACGGGCGCTGCGCACGCGGGACGAACTGGGCTGAACGGGGCGCGCCGCCCATTGCGCCAACCCCGGCGGTTCGCTAAGTTCGAGGTCAGCCGTATGTTCTGGATCGTTGGGGATTCCACGTCAACAGGGGGCGCACGCTATGGTACTGAAGTCACTGTCGGACGAGGACCGCGCCCGGGCCCGGGCCAAGGCCCTCGCGTCGAGGACCCGCCGGGCCGAGGTCAAGTCGGCGTTCGGCGCCGGGCGCCTGGGCATCGAGGAGGTGCTCGGGCTGGGCGCCGCCGAGGAGGCCGTCGGGCGGCTCCGGGTCGCCGACCTGCTGGAGGCCGTCCCGGGCGTCGGCCGGATCCGTGCCGCGGCGCTCATGGAGCGCCTCGGCATCTCCCCGAACCGGCGTCTGCGCGGCCTGGGCCGCAAGCAGCAGGACGCCCTGCGGAGGCACTTCGCGGCGCCACGGGGCAGCGAGAAGGGCTGAGCCGGTCCCGGAGCGTCCGGCCGGAAACGAACAAAGGACACCATGACCGCATCTGCAACGCCCAGCGTGACCGTGCTCGCAGGACCGACCGCCGTCGGCAAGGGGACGGTCTCGACCTACATCCGGGACAACTATCCCGAGGTCTGGCTGTCCGTCTCGGCGACGACGCGCGATCCACGACCGGGGGAGCGCGACGGAACCCACTACTTCTTCGTCGGCCCCGACGAATTCTCCCGGCTCGTCGACGAGGGCCAGATGCTCGAGTGGGCCGTCGTCCACGGGCGCAACAGCTACGGCACGATCCGCTCCAAGGTCGAGGAGGCCGTGGCCGCCGGGCGGCACGTCCTGTTGGAGATCGACCTGCAGGGCGCGCGGCAGGTCAAGGCGTCGCTTCCGGAGGCGAAGTTCGTCTTCCTGGCGCCCCCGAGCTGGGACGAGCTGGTCCGCCGGCTCATCGGCCGCGGCACGGAAACACCCGAGGAACAACAGCGGCGCCTGGATACCGCTAAACTGGAACTTGCCGCCGAACCGGAATTCGATGTCACGATCGTGAACGACGACGTCCGGCGTGCGGCCGACGAGCTGGTTTCCCACATGGGCCTGGCCCCGCACACGCGGTAGCCGGCTGCCGGCACCGACGCACAACACACAGAATTTGGAGGCTTCGTGTCCACGAACCTTGAGGGCATCATCAATCCGCCGATCGACGAGCTGCTGACCACCACCGACTCCAAGTACGCACTGGTCATCAACTCGGCCAAGCGCGCGCGCCAGATCAACGCCTACTACTCGCAGCTGCACGAGGGGCTCTTCGAGTACGTGGGCCCGCTCGTGGATACCAAGCTCAACGAGAAGCCGCTGTCGATCGCGCTGCGCGAGATCAACGACGGCCTCCTGAAGGTCACCCCGGTGGCCGCCGAAGAGCCCGCCGAGTAGCAGCGGGACCGTGGCCGTGCAGCAGCGGATCGTCCTTGGAGTGTCCGGCGGGATCGCCGCCTACAAGGCCGCGTCGCTGCTGCGGCTGCTTAAGGAGGCCGGCCACCACGTCGACGTCGTCCCGACCGCGAACGCGCTGCGCTTCGTCGGCCGGCCGACGTGGGAGGCGCTCTCCGGCCGCCCGGTGACCGAGGACGTCTTCGACGCCGTCGACACGGTCAACCACGTCCGGCTCGGGCAGGAGGCCGACCTCGTCGTCGTCGCCCCCGCCACCGCCGACCTGCTGGCCAAGGCCGCGGCGGGGATCGCCGATTCCCTCCTGGCCAACACCCTCCTGGCCTCCCGCGCCCCGGTGGTCATGGCCCCGGCCATGCACACGGAGATGTGGGAGCACCCCGCCACCCGGGCCAATGTCGCCACGCTGCGCGCCCGCGGCGTCACGGTCATCGAGCCCGCCTCCGGCCGGCTGACGGGCCGGGACTCCGGGCCCGGCCGGCTGCCCGAACCGCAAGAGCTCTTCGACGCCGTCCAGGCGCTCCTCAATGGGCCCGGGACCACCCCGGCACCCGGCGGGCCGGCCCCCGACGCGACCGGCGCCCGTCCCCTGGAGGGCCGCACCGTCGTCGTCAGCACCGGCGGCACCCGCGAGCCGCTCGATCCCGTCCGCTATCTCGGCAACCGCTCGAGCGGCAAGCAGGGGATCGCCGTCGCCCGTGCCGCGCTCGCGGCTGGGGCGGCCGTGCGGCTCGTCGCCGCCCACCTGGAGGCCCCCGTGCCCGAGGGCGTCGAACTCAGCCACGGACGCACGGCGGTCGAGCTGCGGGAAGCGGTCCGCGCGGCCTGTGAGGGGGCGGACGTCCTCGTCATGGCGGCCGCCGTCGCGGACTTCCGGCCGGCCGAGTACGCCGCGGCCAAGATCAAGAAGAAGGACGACGGCGGGGCCCCCGTCATCGAGCTCGTGCGCAACCCGGACATCCTCGCGGGGCTCGTCGCGGACCGGGCGGCCGGCGCCTCCGGGCTGCCGGGGCTGATCGTGGGCTTCGCCGCGGAGACGGGCGACGCCGAGGGCTCCGTCCTGGACCACGCCCGGGCCAAGCTGCTCCGCAAGGGCTGCGAGCTGCTCGCGGTCAACGAGGTCGGCGAGGAGCTGGCCTTCGGCCAGGACGTCAACACCGTGACCGTGCTGGCCGCGGACGGCTCCGCGCCGCGGCGACTGGAGGGCACGAAGGACCAGGTCGGGGAGGGGCTCGTCGCCGTCATCGCGGAGCGGCTGAACCGGTAGAGTGGTCGGGTGACTTCTGCTAACCCCGCCCTGCGCCTGTTCAGCTCCGAGTCGGTCACCGAGGGCCACCCGGACAAGATCTGCGACCAGATCAGCGACGCGATCCTCGACGCGATGCTCGCCCAGGACCCGGATTCCCGGGTCGCCGTCGAGACCCTGACCACTACGGGCCTCGTCCATGTCGCCGGCGAAGTCACGACCAATGGCTACGTCGAGATCCCGCAGCTCGTGCGGCAGACCATCCTCGACATCGGCTACGACTCCTCCGCGAACGGCTTCGACGGCGCCCGCTGCGGCGTCTCCGTCTCGATCGGGCAGCAGTCGCAGGAGATCGCCGACGGCGTGTTCAACTCCTTCGAGGCGCGCGAGGGCCTGCAGAAGGACCCCCGCGACCTGCAGGGCGCCGGGGACCAGGGCATCATGTTCGGCTACGCCTCGGATGAGACCGACGTGCTCATGCCCACCCCGATCTTCCTGGCCCACCGGCTCTCCGAAAGGCTCACGGAGGTCCGCAAGAACGGCTCCCAGCCGCTCCTGCGCCCGGACGGCAAGACGCAGGTCACGATCGGCTACGACGGCGACACGCCGGTCTCGGTCGAGACCGTCGTGGTCTCCTCCCAGCACGCGAGCGAGCTCCTGCTGCCGCAGCTGCGCGAGGAGCTGCGCGACCTCGTCGTCAACCCCGTCCTCGCGGACGCCGGTCTGGACACCTCCAACACCCGCGTCATCCTGAACCCATCGGGGCCCTTCATCATCGGCGGCCCCGTGGGCGATGCCGGCCTGACGGGGCGGAAGATCATCGTCGACACCTACGGCGGCTTCGCCCGCCACGGGGGAGGCGCGTTCTCCGGCAAGGACCCCTCGAAGGTGGACCGCTCGGCGGCCTACGCCATGCGCTGGATCGCCAAGAACGTCGTCGCCGCCGGGCTCGCCCGCCGCGTCGAGATCCAGGTCGCCTACGCGATCGGCGTCGCGCGGCCCGTGGGGCTGTACGTCGAGACGTTCGGCACCGAGACCGTCGACCCGGCCCGCATCGCCGAGGCCGTCAACGAGGTCTTCGACCTGCGGCCGCTGGGCATCATCGAGGACCTGGACCTCAAGCGGCCGGTCTACCAGCGCACGGCCGCGCACGGCCACTTCGGCCGCGAGGACGCGGACTTCACGTGGGAGCGGACGGACCGCGTCGAGGCCCTGCGCTCCTGGTTCAACGCCTAGCCGCCACGCCGTGGATGCCAGCCAGCCCTCGCTGCTGACGGGCTTCGACACGACGCGGCCGATCGCCCGCCCCGCCGCGGCCCGGGAGCTTCCCGTCGCGCGCGTCCTGCTGGAGACCCAGGTCCCGCATCTGGACCGCTACTTCGACTACCTGGTCCCGGCCGAGCTGGCCGACGAGGCGCAGCCGGGCGTGCGGATCAAGGCCCGCTTCGGCGGCCAGGAGCTGCCCGGCTTCATCGTCGAGCGGCGCGCGGAGTCCGACGCGGGCGTGAAGCTGCAGCCGCTCGGACGCGTCGTGTCCCCGGAACGCGTCCTGGAGCCGGGCGTGCTCGCGCTGTGCGAGGCGGTGGCCGCGCGCTACGCGGGCAGCGTGTCCGACGTCGTCCGCAGCGCCGTGCCGCCCCGCATGGCCCGTGTCGAGAAGGAGGACACCGCGCCGGCCCCGCCGGAACGGACCACCGCGGAAGGCGACGCGCCGGACGGGACCGCCCGGGACGGGTCCGGGCCGGGCCCCTGGGACGCGTACGACGGCGGGGCCGCCTTCCTCTCCGCCCTCGCCTCGGGCGGCTCGCCCCGTGCGGTCGCGACCGTCGCGCCCAACACGGGCGGCTGGCCCCTGTTGCTCGCCACCGCCGTTGCCGCGTGCCTCGCCTCCGGGCGCACCGCCGTCGTCGTCGTCCCCGATGCCCGGGACCTCGCCCGGCTGGACCCGGTCCTCACGGACCTCGTGGGCCCGGACGTGCACGTGAGGCTGACCGCGGACGACGGCGCCACGCCGCGCTACCGCTCCTTCCTGCGCGCGGCGCGGGGCCAGGTCCGCGTCGTCGTCGGCACCCGCTCGGCGGCCTTCGCGCCCCTGCCGGACCTCGGCCTCGTGGTGTTGTGGGAGGACCACGACGCGAGCCACGCCGAGCCGCGCGCCCCCTATCACCATGCCCGCGAGACGCTCCTGCTGCGGGCCGGGCAGAGTGGATGCGCGCTGCTCATCGCCTCCCACGGGCGCAGCGCGGAGGCCCAGCGGCTTGTGCTCACGGGCTGGGCCGGCGACATCTCCCTCCCGCGCCCGGCGCTGCGCCGCGCCGCGCCCCGCGTCGTCGCGAGCTCGGACAGCTACGAGCAGGAACGCGACCCCCTGCTCCACGCGGCCCGGCTGCCGCAGGCGGCGTGGAAGGCGGCGGCCGCGGCGCTCGAGCGGGGCCCCGTCCTCGTCCAGGTCGCCCGCACCGGATTCGTTCCCACCCTGCGCTGCCAGCACTGCCGAACCGCCGCGCGCTGCGGCCACTGCTCCGGCCCCCTCGCCATGGCCGGCCCCGGAGCCGCCCCGGGCTGCCGGTGGTGCGGCCGGCAGGCCCTGGACTGGCGGTGCGCCGAGTGCGGCTCGCCGCGGCTGCGTGCGGGCAGCGTCGGCGCCGATCGGACGGCCGAGGAGCTCGGCCGGGCGTTCCCCCGCGTGCCGGTGGTCTCCTCCACGGGGGCGAAGCCGCGCGCCGAGGTGGACGGCCGGCCCGCGCTCGTCGTCTCGACGCCCGGCGTCGAACCCGTCTGCGCGGACGGCTACGCCGCGGTGCTGCTGCTGGACGGCGACCGGATGCTCTCCCGGGACGGGCTGCGCACGCCCGAGGAGGTGCTGCAGCGGTGGCTCGCGGCCGCCTCGCTCGCCCGCGCGGGAACGGACGGGGGAACCGTCGTCGTCGCGAGCGCGGGGGAGTCGGATCCGTTGCGGGCGCTCGTGCGCTGGGATCCCGCGGGATTCGCCGCCCGCGAGCTCGAGGAGCGCCGCGGGCTCGGCCTGCCCCCGGCGGTGCGCTCCGCCGTCGTCACCGGCCCCGCGGCCGCGGCCGACGCGTTCATCGACGGGCTCGCGTTGCCGGCCGGCGCCCGCACGGCGGGACCGGTGCTGCAGGACGAGGGCCGGCACCAGTGGATCGTGTTCTTCTCCTACGCCGACGGGGCCGCGGTCACGGCGGCCCTGAGGGAGCGGCGCGCGGTGGCCTCGGCCCAGCGCGCCCCCGTCGTCACCGTCCGGGTCGACCCGGAAGAGGCGCTGTAGCGGCGAGGAAGCCGTCCACGGCGGCGGCGGCCGCGGCGGCCGTCTCGTAGTGGACCAGGTGGCCGACGCCGGGCAGGACCGTCAGGCGCGCCTCCGGGAAGCGCGCGGCGAGCGCCTCCTGCCCCGCGACGGAGCCGAGCTCGTCGAGCGCGCCGGCCACGAGCAGGACGGGGACGCCGATCGCCGCGGCATACTGCCCCACCGTGCCGGAGATGGAGGCCTCGAAGGCCTCGCGCAGCGTCGCCCGGTCGCTGAACCGGCCGAAGTAGCGGCGGTGCTGGTCCTT
This sequence comes from Zafaria sp. Z1313, assembly GCF_050563205.1. Classification (NCBI taxonomy): domain Bacteria; kingdom Bacillati; phylum Actinomycetota; class Actinomycetes; order Micrococcales; family Micrococcaceae; genus Zafaria; species Zafaria sp. Z1313. The sequence goes on along the minus strand of NZ_JBNWUK010000001.1, from coordinate 641,181 downwards.
GACGTAGGCGCGGACGCCGGGATCGGAGGACTTCGTCATCGCGCGGCTCATCAGGTCGGTGACGGCGCGCGAGCGCAGCAGGGCGTCGCCCGGCCCGGCGGGCAGTACGGCGCCGGCGGCGTAGAAGAGCGAGGCTCCGCGGGACATCAGGGCGTTGCCGCCCTCGAGCGCCGGTTCGCAGATCGGGTTGAGCAGGACAAGCCGGGAGAACGCCCCCGGGTGCGTCGCGAGGAGGGCGGAGGCGACGAGCGAGCCGAAGGAGTGGCCCAGCAGCACCGCGTCCCCGGGGACGCCGAGCTCGACGCGCAGGGCGTCGACGGCGCGCGCGTAGCCCGCGACGTCGTGGGCCGTCCCGACGAGGGGGGAGGAGGCGCCGAAGCCGGGCAGGTCCGGGACGACGATCGTGTACCCGGGCAGCGCGTCCACGATCCGCTGCAGGCCGTGGTGGTCGCCGCGGAAGCCGTGGACCGCGAGGATCGTCCCGCGGGAGGGCCCGGCCGCCGGGTAGGTCCAGCACTTGACCCGGGCGCCCAGGACGTCGTGGCTCGTGGTCAGGGCCGTGCGCGGGGAATCCATGGCTCCACTGTATCGGCGGCGGCACCTGCTCCGGGTGCCGTGCCCGCCGCTCCGTCGCGGCGCGTGGCCTCCCCGACGGGTCAGGCCCGCGTTCCCGCGCCGTCCCGCGAGTCGAGGAGGTCCAGGAGCGCTGCCGCGGCGGCCTCGTCGAGGACCAGGTCCGTCACGAGGCCCATCTCGAGTGCGGCGGCCAGGGCGGGGACCTTCGACCGCCCGGCAACGGCGCAGACCCGGCGCGGGACGCGGCGCAGGACCTCGAGCGAGGGACCCGTGGAGCGCCGGTTCAGCCCCACCGCATCCGTCGATCCGTCGGAGGTGAAGAACGTCGTGGCCACGTCGCCGACGACGCCGCGGTCCCGGATCTCCGCCAGGTCCTCCGCCGTCAGGTATCCGCCCCGGTAGACGTGGCTGGGGACGTCCGCGTCCACGGTGCCCAGGCCGAAGACGACGAGCCCCATGTGTCCCTGCAGGTCAAGGACGCGGCGGACCGAGCGTTCACGCCACATCATGTCCCGCGTGCGCGCGTCGTCGAAGAACGTCGGCACGGGAAACTGCTCGATGCGCGCTCCGAAGGCCGCGCCGAAGCGCTGCAGGATGTCGGAGGCGTAGGCGATCCCGGAGGACTGCACATTCCCCGAGCCATTGAGCTGGACGACGACGGTGCCGCGCGTCGGGAGCGGCTTGAGGTGGCGGCTGATCGCGCTGACCGTCGCGCCCCAGGCGACGCCGACGATCATGTCGGAGCCGACGAGGTTCGCCAGCACCTCGGAGGCCTGCACGGCGACGCGTTCGAGCACCTGTGCCTCGCCCAGTTCCCGGTCCGTGGGGACCGCGTGGACGGAGATCCCGTAGCGGTCCGCGATGCGGCCCTCCAGCTCGGGTACCGGTGACCCCGTCTTGTTGATCACGAAGCTCACGACGCCGGTCTGGCGGGCGCGCGCGATCAGGCGCGAGACCGTGGACCGGGAGACCCGCAGCTCGCGGGCGATCGCTTCCATGGTGAGGTCCTGCAGGTAGTACAACTGCGCCGAGCGCAGCACCTGCGCGTCCCGTACCGGGTCGGCGTCCTCTGGGCGGCCCTGGTGGATCCGCTCATTTCCGAGCCGTTTCACGGCCATCCGATCCCCTCTTCCCGTGCTCCGCCCGCGAATTCTGCACGTTTGTGCACAGGCGTTGACGCAACATCCCAGCGCCTTCAAGACTACTGGTACGGGCCGTCTTTCGGCCCGCCGAAGCCAGCTACCGACTCCCGCCCGTGAGGATTCCCCGTGCCCCAGTGCCTTCCACCCCGCGCCCACGTCCAGGCCTTCAAGGACCGGCCCCGCGCCGAGGTCCTCGTCGTCGGAGGAGGCATCAACGGCGTCGCCACGTTCCGCGACCTCGCCTTGCAGGGCGTCGACGTCGCCCTCGTGGAACGAGGCGACTACTGCCAAGGGGCCTCGGGGGCGTCGTCGCACATGATCCACGGTGGCATCAGGTACCTCGAGAACGGCGAGTTCCGGCTCGTCAAGGAGTCGGTGGCCGAGCGCAACGGGCTCCTCGCCATCGCACCGCACCACGTCAAGCCCCTGCGGACCACGATCCCCGTGTTCTCGACGTTCTCGGGCATCCTGGGGGCGCCCCTGCGCTTCCTGCGGCACCGTAACGGGCGCCCCACCGAACGCGGCGCCGTGTTGATCAAGGCCGGGCTCGTGATGTACGACTGCTTCGCGGGGCTCCGCGCCGGCCGCAGGACGCCCTGGCACTCCTTCCACGGGCGCCGGAAGTCGCTCGTGGCGCTGCCTCGGCTCCGTCCGGACGTGAAGTACACCGCCACTTACTTCGACGCCTCCGTGCACAACCCGGAACGGCTCACGCTCGACGTGCTGCAGTCCGGGCTCGAGGCCCATCCGGCGGCACGGGCCTCCAACTACCTCGGCCTCGTGCGCCACGACGCCGACGGCGCGGTGCTGCGCGACGAGCTGACGGGCGAGGAGTTCCGGTTCCAGGCCGACGTCGTCGTGAACGCGACGGGAGCGTGGGCCGATCTCACCAACGACTCGGTCGGCCGGCCGTCGGCGTTCATGGGCGGAACCAAGGGGAGCCACATCGTCCTGGACCATCCGGAGCTCCTGCGGGCCACGGGCGGGCGGGAGATCTTCTTCGAGCACCGGGACGGGCGGATCGTGCTGATCTACCCGATCGGCGACCGGGTGCTCGTCGGCACCACGGACATCGAGGCGGACATGACCGAGGACCCCGTCTGCACCGACGACGAGACCAGGTACTTCTTCGAGCTGATCCGCCACGTGTTCCCGGACATCGCCGTCGGCCGCGACGACATCGTCTACACCTTCTCCGGCGTCCGGCCGCTGCCCCGGCACGCCGACACGCAGCCGGGCTTCGTGTCCCGGGATTACCGGATCGAGCGCACGCTCCTGGCGGGCGGGACCCCGATGCTCACCCTCGTCGGGGGGAAGTGGACGACGTTCCGGGCCCTGGCCGAGCACCTGGCCCGCGACGTCCTGGCCGAGAGCGGACGGACGCGGACGGTCCAGACCCAGGACCTCGCGATCGGCGGAGGCCGCGACTACCCCCTCGATCCGGCCGCGCTCGAGGACTGGTTCACCCGGCGGGTCGGCCGTGCGGACCGGCGGCGGCTCGAAGTCCTGTTGGAACGCTACGGAACGGGGGCCGACCGCGTCCTCGAGCACTGCGGAGCGGGGGACCGTCCGCTCCGTGCCTGCGACGAGCTCACGGTGGGGGAGCTGGGGTACCTGGCCCGGCACGAGCAGGCGGCACGGCTCGTCGACGTCTTCATCCGGCGTACGTCGCTCGCCTTCCGCGGCCTCGTCACGAACGCCCTGCTCGAGGAAGCGGCCACCGTCCTGGCGCGGCACCACGGGTGGGACGAGGCGGAGACCGCCGCGGAGGTCGAGCACGCCCGGGACGTCCTGCGGCGACGCCACGGCGTCCGGCTCTCCGACGAGGCGACACCGGCCCGGGCCACGGCTTCGGGACGCGACCCGCTGCCTGCCTAGCCCGCGCCGGGAACCGGTGCCCGGCCCCGCGCCAGGCGACCGGCCCGGCCGGCCACCCCGCCCCTTCGTGGCCGGGATAGCCTTGAGTCCCCGGCCTTCGTCCGCCCGACAGCGTCCTGGTCGCGGCCCGCCCGTTCCCTGCCTGCACATCGACGTGAAACACGAGGTGAAACACATGAGTGAGAAGTACGTGATCGCTCTCGATCAAGGAACCACCAGCACGCGCGCCATCGTCTTCGACCACGAAGGCCGGATCACCTCCACCGGGCAGCTCGAGCACGAGCAGGTCTTTCCCCAGGCCGGGTGGGTGGAACACGATCCCCTTCAGATCTGGCGGAACACGCGCGAGGTCGTCGGGAGCGCCCTGTCCAAGGCGAACCTGACGCGCCACGACATCGCCGCGGTCGGCATCACCAACCAACGCGAGACGACGGTCGTGTGGAACAAGTCGACGGGCCGGCCCGTCTACAACGCCATCGTCTGGCAGGACACCAGGACGCAGCCCATCGTCGACGAGCTCGCTGCCGACGGCGGCATCGACCGCTACGAACCCCGGGTCGGGCTCCCGCTGGCCACCTATTTCTCGGGAACCAAGATCAAGTGGATCCTGGACAACGTCGAGGGAGCGCGGGAGCAGGCGGAGCGGGGCGAGCTGCTCTTCGGCAACACCGATGCGTGGTTGACCTGGAACCTGACCGGGGGTCCCGACGGCGGCGTGCACGTGACCGACGTGACGAACGCGTCCCGCACGCTGTTCATGGACCTGGAGACGCTCGACTGGGACGAGTCGATCCTGGCCGACTTCGGCGTTCCCCGCTCCATGATGCCGGCGATCAGGTCCTCCTCCGAGGTGTACGGAGAGGTCCACGGCTCCCAGCTCCTGCGGGAGGTCCCCGTCGCGGGCATCCTGGGGGACCAGCAGGCCGCGACCTTCGGACAGGCCGCCTTCGGGCGGGGAGCCGCCAAGAACACCTACGGCACCGGATGCTTCCTCATCTTCAACACGGGCGACGAGATCGTCCGCAGCGGGAACGGGCTGTTGAGCACCGTCGCCTACAAGCTCGGCGACGGGCGACCCGTCTACGCCCTCGAGGGCTCGATCGCGGTCACCGGCTCCCTGATCCAGTGGCTGCGCGACAACCTCGGCCTGGTCTCCTCGGCCGCCGAGGCCCAGGAGCTGGCCTCCTCCGTCGAGGACAACGGCGGCGTCTACATCGTCCCCGCGTTCTCCGGGCTGTTCGCGCCCTACTGGCGGCCCGATGCCCGTGGGGCGATCGTCGGGCTCACCCGCTTCGCCAACAAGGGCCACATCGCGCGGGCGGCACTCGAGGCCACGGCCTTCCAGACCCGCGAGGTCCTCGACGCCGTCAACGCCGACACCGGGGTCCCGTTGACCGAGCTGAGGGTCGACGGCGGCATGGTCGCGAACGACGCGCTGATGCAGTTCCAGGCCGACCTGCTCGGAGTGCCCGTGGTCCGGCCGCGCGTCATCGAGACCACGGCCCTCGGCGCCGCCTACGCCGCGGGGCTCGCCGTCGGATTCTGGAAGGACCTGGGCGAGCTCGAGGGCTACTGGGCCGAGGACAAGAGGTGGGAACCCGTCATGGACCCGGCGGAGCGCGATCGACGCCTGCGGCTCTGGAAGAAGGCCGTGACCCGGACCTTCGACTGGATCGACGACGACGTCGTCTGAACGGCGGCGGCCGGCCACGCCCCGCCGTCGCACCGCGGGCGGAGCGGGCGGCCGGGGCGTCCCCGCGGCCCCGCTGGGGTACCATGGAGCCATGGAACGGACGTCCCTACTCCGCCTGCCGTACGAAGTGCGCTGACAGCACCGCACCCCGTACGGCAACCCCTTGCATGCAAGGGGTTTTTGTTTGCCCCGAGGGGCACACGGCGGGCACGGCCCGCGAGGCACCGACTGAACGAGGAAGACCACCAGTGAGCAGCGAGAACAGCACCACCATCCGGAACTCGGCGGACGAAGGCCGGAGCTACGACTTCGCCTCCATCGAGGCCACCTGGGCCCCGGTCTGGGAGCAGCTCAACGTCTTCGCGCCGGTCGACGACGGCACGCGGGAGCGCCGCTACGTCCTGGACATGTTCCCCTACCCCTCGGGCGACCTGCACATGGGCCACGCCGAGGCCTTTGCCATGGGCGACGTCGTCGCCCGCTACTGGCGCCAGCGCGGCTACGACGTCCTGCACCCGATCGGCTGGGATTCCTTCGGCCTGCCCGCGGAGAATGCCGCGATCAAGCACGACGCCCATCCCGCCGAGTGGACGTACGCCAACATCGAGACCCAGGCCGCCTCGTTCAAGCGCTATGCGATCAGCGCCGACTGGTCCCGCCGGCTGCACACCTCGGACCCCGAGTACTACCGGTGGACCCAGTGGCTCTTCAAGCGCTTCCACGAGAAGGGCCTGGCCTACCGCAAGAACCACCCCGTCAACTGGTGCCCGAAGGACCAGACCGTCCTGGCCAACGAGCAGGTCGTCAACGGCGCCTGCGAACGCTGCGGAACCCCCGTGACCAAGAAGGCCCTGAACCAGTGGTACTTCAAGATCACCGACTACGCGGACCGCCTGCTGGAGGACATGGAGCAGCTCGCCGGCCACTGGCCGGAGCGCGTGCTCGCCATGCAGCGCAACTGGATCGGCCGCTCCGAGGGAGCGCACGTCGAGTTCGCGATCGAGGCCGCCGACGGCGCCGCGGAGCGCACGGTCACCGTCTTCACGACCCGGCCGGACACCCTGTACGGAGCCACGTTCTTCGTCGTGGCCGCGGACGCCGAACTGGCGGGGGAGATCGTCGCGCCGGAGCACCGCGCGGAGCTCGAGGCCTACCAGGAGCAGGTCAAGGCCCTGAGCGAGATCGAACGGCAGTCCACCGAGCGCGAGAAGACCGGCGTGTTCCTCGGCCGCTACGCCGTGAACCCGCTCAACGGCGAGAAGCTGCCCGTATGGGCCGCGGACTACGTGCTCGCCGACTACGGCACGGGGGCCATCATGGCCGTGCCCGCACACGACCAGCGCGACCTCGACTTCGCCCGCGCCTTCGACCTGCCCGTGCGGCTCGTCGTCGACACGGGCGAGGAGGACCCGGCCGTTTCGGGCACCGCGACGGGCGGCGACGGCACGCTCGTCAACTCGGGTCCGCTCGACGGCCTCGGCAAGGCGGAGGCCATCGCCCGGGCCATCGAGATCGTGGAATCCGCCGGAACCGGCCGCCACACGGTCAACTACCGGCTGCGCGACTGGCTCCTGTCCCGCCAGCGCTTCTGGGGCACCCCGATCCCGATCGTGCACTGCCCGGACTGCGGCGAGGTGCCCGTCCCGGACGAGCAGCTGCCCGTGACCCTGCCCTCCGACCTGCGCGGCGAGGCCCTCGCGCCGAAGGGGACGTCCCCGCTCGCGGCGGCGACCGAGTGGGTGAACACCGAGTGTCCGCGGTGCGGCGGGGCCGCGCAGCGCGACACCGACACCATGGACACGTTCGTCGACTCGTCCTGGTACTTCCTGCGCTTCGCCTCGCCCGACTACACGGAGGGCCCGTTCGACCTCGAGGCGGCCAAGGACTGGCTGCCCGTCGGCCAATACGTCGGCGGCGTCGAGCACGCCATCCTGCACCTGCTCTACTCGAGGTTCTTCACCAAGGTCCTGTTCGACCTCGGCCTGGTCGGCTTCACCGAGCCCTTCTCGGCCCTGCTGAACCAGGGCCAGGTGCTCAACGGCGGCAAGGCCATGAGCAAGTCGCTCGGGAACGGCGTGGACCTGGGCGAGCAGTTGGACCTCTTCGGCGTCGATGCCATCCGGCTGACGATGATCTTCGCCTCGCCGCCCGAGGACGACGTGGACTGGGCCGACGTGTCCCCGTCGGGCTCCGCGAAGTTCCTGGCCCGTGCCTGGCGCCTGGCCGGCGACGTCTCGAGCCCGGCCGGAACGCCGGCCGCGGGCGGTGACGCCGCATTGCGCCGCGCCACCCACCGCACGCTGCACGAGGCGGCCGAGCTGCTCGATTCGGGCAAGTTCAACGTCGTCGTCGCGAAGACCATGGAGCTCGTCAACGCGACCCGCAAGGCCATCGACGCCGGCCCCGGCGCGGCCGACCCGGCGGTGCGCGAGGCCGTCGAGGCCGTCTCGATCCTGCTCAGCCTGTTCGCCCCGTACACCGCGGAGGACATGTGGGCCCGGCTCGGCCACGAGCCCTCCGTCGCCAACGCCGGCTGGCCGGAGGTCGATCCGGCGCTGCTCGTGCAGGAGACGGTCGTCGCCGTCGTCCAGGTCCAGGGCAAGGTCCGCGACCGTCTCGAGGTCTCCCCGGGCATCGCGGAGGACGAGCTGCGCGAGCTGGCCCTGGCCTCTCCGGCCGTCCAACGCGTCCTCGACGGCCGCGGCCTGCGCACGGTGATCGTCCGCGCACCCAAGCTCGTCAACATCGTCCCGGCCTGACCCGGCACGGGCCGCTACCGTCCGCGGATCCCACAAGGCAGACTGGAGCCATGGACAGCAACGGCGATTCCGAGCGTCCGGTCCGGCGCACCCCCTCCGCGGGGTGGCTGGACCGGCTGCGCGGCCGTCCGGTCGCGTCCGCGCGCCCGCGGCGGGAACCCCCGGCGCACGTCGCCGTGGTGACGGACAGCGCCGCCGCGGTCCCGCCCGAGTGGGCCGCGGCGCATGCGGACCGGCTGCGGGTCGTTCCCATGCCCGTGATGATCGACGGACAGATCTACACGGAGGGACTCGACGACGTCGAGACCGAACTCGCGCTGGCCCTCGCCATGGGCAAGACCGTGCAGACCTCCCGTCCGGCCCCCGGGCTCTTCGCGCGCAGCTACCGGGAGCTCGCGGAGGCCGGCGCGACCCACATTGTCTCCATCCACATCTCCGGGCGGCTCTCCGGCACGGTCGACGCCGCGCGGCTGGCCGGCGCCGACGGCCCGGTTCCCGTCACGGTGATCGACACGCAGACCGTCGCGCTGGCCCAGGGCTTCGCCGTCATGGACGCCGTCGCCGCCGCCGAGGCGGGCGCGGGGCCGGAAGAGGTCGCTGGCGCGGCCGCGCACGCGGCCGACCACCTGATCTGCTTCGCCGTGCCGAGCCTGGAACAACTGCGGCGGGGCGGGCGCATCACGACGGCAGCCTCGATGATCGGAACGCTCCTGGCCGTCAAGCCGATCCTGGGCATCGCGGACGGGCAGGTCGTCGTCAAGGACAAGGTCCGCACCCTGCCCAAGGCGCTCGCCCGGCTCGTCGACCTGGCCCGATCGGCGGCCGCGGACCGGCACGACGGCGCCCGCATGGCCGTCCAGTACTTCGGCAACCGGTCCCAGGCCCTGGAACTCGTCCACGAGCTCGCCGGCAGCGCCCACGGCGACGTGTGGTGCGTCTCCCTGCCCGCCGTCCTCGCGGCGCACACGGGTGCGGGCGTGTTGGCCGTCGCGGTGGACGCTCCGAGCCGTCCCCGCACTCCGGAACACACGGGCCCCTCGCCGGCGGTCCCGGGCGACGAGACCACGGGCAGCGGCCCCTCCGAGCCGTCCGACACCGACCGCTCGTAGCAGCGGGCCCATCGAAGCTGCGGCCCGCCGGCGCGCCGCCCCATACACGGCCTCGGAGACCCGGCCTCCCCGGACGTTCGGCGGGGCGCGCCACGCGGTAGCTACCGTCCGTCCGCGGAGCCTTCGCCCTCCACAGCCTCGGGACGGTGGGCATCGTCCACAAGGGACACGGACGCCGGCTCGGCGTGGCACGGCCCGCCCTACCGTGGGTCCATGGTGCGGCACCGGTGGGAAGTCAGGGAGCAATCGCAGTCAGCGCCGGCCCGCCTCGCGACGCGCGTACGGGCCCGGGTGGGACGCGGCGCCCTGTTGTGCCTGCTCTTCGGAGCGCTCGCGTGGATCGCCGTGAGCCTTCTGTTCCATCCCCTGGCCGGCCCAGGGGGTCTGCTGGGCCGCGTCGAACTCGAGCCGAGCGCCGCCACCGAGGAAGGGCGCGACGGCGCGGCGGACACGGGATCCGGACCGAACCTCGACGCCGGGGCCGGGGCCGACACCGAACCCGATGCGGACGCCGGAGCCCGGGCCGCGGGATCCGGCGAATCCGCCGGGGCGGGCACGGCAACGTCCGCCGCACCCGCGAGCGGTGAGGCCGGCACCGTCGTCGTCCACGTCGCCGGTGAAGTCGAGGACCCCGGCGTCTACACCTTTCCGGCGGGCACCCGCGGCGCGACCGCCGTCGAGGCCGCCGGCGGCATGACGACCACGGCCGAACCCTCGGCCGTCAACCTCGCCGCGCCGTTGCAGGACGGCCAGCAACTGCTCATCCCCGCGCAGGGGACCGCCCCGGCCCGTGCGGCGCCTGCAGCCCCGGGCGCCCCGGGCGCCGCGCCTCCCGCCGGCGGCGGAGGCCCCGTCGACGTCAACCGGGCATCCTCCGCGGAACTGGAGACGCTTCCCGGCATCGGCCCGGCACTGGCGGGACGCATCATCGAGTTCCGGGAACGCAACGGCCCGTTCGCGTCGATCGCCGAGCTCGACGCCGTCTCCGGCATCGGCCCCGCCATGATGGGTCGGCTGGAGGGCCTGGTCGTGTTCGGATGAGCCGGGCACGGCTGGCGGCACGCCTGGGCCCGCTCGTGCGGGCCGATCCGGCCGAACCGGGAGTGCCCCGCACGGAGGTCCTCGACATCCGGGGGCTCTGGGCCGTGTGCGGAGCCTGGGCTGCCGCCGCCGGCCTGGTCCACGTGGAGCCGTTGATCGCGGCCGGGGCCGCCGTAGCGGCGGCGGCGGCGACGGCATGGCTCGCATGGGCGCTCCTGGGCAACCGTGGTCTGCTCGCGTGGGCCCACCACTGGTGGTCGCCGTTCGCGGCGGCCCTGGCCGGCGCGGCCCTCGTGTCCACGGCGGTAGCCGTCCACGGTGTGCAGACCAGATCGCCGGGCCTCGACGCGCACCTGTCCGCCGGGGCGTCGCTGCGCTTCACGGCCGTCGCCACCGGGACGGCCTCCCTCCTGGCCTCCGCTCCCGGCCGCTTCGACGACGCAGACGCCGGCTCCTCCGAGGCCGGAGGCCAGTGGATGGTTCCCGCGACCCTCGAGCGGTACCGTTCCGGCGACGCGTGGCATCCCGCACGGAACGAGGTCATGCTGCTCCTCTCCAGTGACCAGTTCGGCGCGGCCGCCCCCAGGGCGGGCGCGCGCATCAGCGGGATCGGCCGCGCGGGCCCCGCACGGCCCGGTGACCGGCACGACTACTGGATCCGGGCCAGCGCGCCGGTCGATGTGGACGGCGCGGTCGCCAGCGGCCCCGTCGAGCACCTGCGGGGCCGCTTCAGCGGGCACGCGGCGGCCCTGCCCGGGGACGGGCCCGCCCTGCTGCCCGGGATGGTGATGGGGGAGCGCTCGGGCCAGGACGAGCAGCTGACGCAGGACATGAAGGACTCGGGGCTCGTGCACCTGACGGCCGTGTCCGGTGCGAACTGCGCGATGATCCTCGGGGCCGTGCTGTGGCTGGCCCGTGCCCTGCGGCTGGGACGGACCGGTGCTCTCGTCGGGGCCCTGGCCGCCCTGGCCGGCTTCGTCCTGCTCGTCCATCCCGAGCCGAGCGTCGTCCGGGCCGCCGTGATGGGCTCGATCGCCGCGGTGGCCGTGTACCTGGGGCGCGGACGCCAGGCCTTCGCCTCGCTCTGCGTCTGCATCGTGGCCCTCCTGGCCTGGAATCCCTGGTATGCGGGCCAACCGGCCTTCCAGCTCTCCGTCCTCGCGACGTCCGGGATCGTCGTCCTCGGCCGTCCGCTCGCGCTGATCATGACCCGCTTCCTTCCGCGCTGGCTCGCCGAGGGCATCGCGATCAGCCTCGCCGCCCAGGTGTTCTGCCTTCCCGTCCTCGTCGGGCTCAGCGGGGAGGTCTCCGTCTACGCCGTCCTGGCCAACGTGGCCGCCGCGCCGCTCGTTCCCGTCGTCACCGTGGTCGGCACGGCCGGGCTCCTGCTGGCCGCGCTGCCGCCCTGGGCCACGTGGCCGATGATCTGGTGCGCCGGGCTTCCCGCGGCCGCCGTGGGCGGGATCGGCAGGGCCGTGGCCGGCTGGCCCGGCGCCACCATCCCGTGGCCCTCCGGCACGGCGGGCGTCGCGACCGCCGTGCTGCTGTGCGTGCTGCTCGTCGCCGCCTCCTGGGCCGCCACGTCGTCGGCGAGGAGGGAACGCCTCGCCGCGGGCGTCCGGTCCCCGTCGCGGAGCCCGTGGCTCATCGCCCTCGACCGGCATGCGCCGCTCCTGCTGGCGTGCGCCGCCACCGCCCTGCTCGCCGGGCTGGCCCTTCCCGCCACGGCGCTGCTCCGCCCGGATCCCGGGCCCTGGATCCTCGCCGCCTGCGACGTGGGCCAGGGTGATGGCATCGTCGTCGCCACGGGGCCGGAGAGCGCGATCGTGATCGACGCCGGGGAGGTCCCCGAAGCCGTCGGGGGCTGCCTGGACCGCCTCGGCGTGCAGCGTGTCGACGCCGTCTTCCTGACCCACCTGCACGCCGACCACGCGGGTGGGGTCGGCGGCGTCTTCATGGGCGGCCGCTCGGTCGGCCCGGTGTACTACTCGAGCGCCGACGCCGACGCGCGGCCGCAGGGGCTTCCGGCCGGTACTGAGACGACGAGGATCGCGGAAGGGGCCCACGGGCGGCTGGGAACGGTGGGATGGACGGTGCTCTCGCCTCCCGCCGCCGGGGCCGCCGCCGAGAACGATGCCTCCCTCGTCATGCGCCTGGACCTCGCCGTCCCCGGTGGCACCGCATCGGTCCTGGCCACGGGAGACATCGAAGCGCGCGCCATGTCGGCACTGCTGGCGCGCCACCCGGGACTGGACGCCGACATCCTCAAGGTCAGCCACCACGGTGCCCGCAACGGGGGAGCCGAGGTCATCGAGCAGCTGCGGCCGTCCATCGCGCTCATCTCCGTCGGCGTCGGGAACAGCTACGGCCACCCCGCGCCCCAGACACTCGAGGCCCTCGAGGCCGCCGAGGCGCTCACGGGACGCACCGACCACGACGGCACCGTCCTCGTCTCCCCGGCCGGGGACGGCGTGCTCGAGCTGCGCTCCTGGGGTCCGCCGGACGCACCGGCGCCACGCCGGGGCAGGGGATAGGATGCAGGGGCACGCGCGCAGGGAAAGGCACACACGCATGGCAACGCAGAAGAGCAACGCACGCAAGCCGTCCGCCGGCTCCGGTTCCGCCTGGCGATCGGCGGCCCCGGCGCCCGTGGTCCTGCTGCTGGGGCCCGAGGAGTACATCGCGGGCCGCGCCTTCGACGCGATCCGCTCACGCCTCCTCGCCGACGAGCCCGCCACCGAGACGACGCGGTTCGATGCCTCGGGGTACGAACGCGGGCAGCTGCTCCTGGCCGCGAGCCCGTCCCTCTTCGGCGAGTCCAAGGCCGTTGAGGTCCGGGCCCTCGCCGCGATGAGCGACGACTTCCTCCAGGACGCGCTCGAGTACCTGAAGCAGCCCGCCGATGACGTCACCCTCGTCATGCACCACGCCGGTGGCAACCGCGGCAAGAAGCTCCTCGACGCCCTCAAGGCAGCCCGCGTACCGATCGTGGAGTGCCAGCCGCTCAAGAAGGACGCCGAGAAGCTGGAGTTCGTCTCCACCGAGTTCTCCGCCGCGCGCCGGCGCATCCACCCTGAAGCCGCCCGCGCCCTCGTGGCTGCCGTGGGCTCCGACCTCGCCGAACTGGGCGCGGCCTGCTCCCAACTGGTCCAGGACACGGCGGGCGACGTGGACCAGGACACCGTGGACCGCTACTTCGGTGGCCGCGTGGAGGCCACCGGGTTCAAGGTCGCCGACGCGGCCCTGACCGGTCGCGGTGCGCTCGCCCTCGGCACGCTGCGCCATGCGCTGGCCACGGGCACCGATCCGGTACCGATCATCGCCGCTCTCGCCATGAAGCTGCGCCAGGTCGCGAAGGTCGCCGGGCAGCGCAAGCCGGTGGGACAGCTCGCCAAGGAACTCGGCATGGCTCCGTGGCAGGTGCAGCAGGCGCAGGAACAGGCCCAGTACTGGTCCCACGACGAACTCGTGTCCTGCCTCAGGCTCGTCGCCGAGGCCGATGCCCAGGTCAAGGGCGCCTCGCGCGACCCCGAGTACGCCGTGGAGCGGGCCGTCACGGGCATCGCCCTCGCCGCCCGCCGCTGATTCGCGCCGGTAGCGGACCCTGCCGCGCAGGTGGCCACCGCCAGCCCGGCCGCGCCGGGATGGATCCTCCGCAAGACCCGCGGCGACGCGGCAGCGGTGGCCGACGCAGCGAGGGCCGCCCCGGATTGATCCGGGGCGGCCCTCGCGGTGCTCAGACGGTGCGGCGCTTAGAGCGCGGCGACCTTCTTGGAGATGGCCGACTTGCGGTTGGCGGCCTGGTTCTTGTGGATGACGCCCTTGCTGACGGCCTTGTCCAGCTTGCGGTTGGCCGTGGCCAGCGCGGTGCTCGCGGCGTCCTTGTCGGCGGACTCCACCGCCGTGTTGACGCTGCGGATGAGCGTCTTCAGCTCGGACTTGATCGCGGCATTGCGGACGCGGGCCTTCTCGTTGGTGAGAATGCGCTTCTTCTGGGACTTGATGTTTGCCACTGAAATAAACTCTCTTGCTACGCGGAAATCGGTCGGTGAGGGTTCTCTCCGAAGCCATCGACTGAGCGGCGTGGGGATACCTATGGCGACTTCGAAGAAGTGCCCGTCGACCTGCGCGGACACACAGCAGTCAATGGTAGCAGGCTCCGTGCCGCGACGCGATTCACGCAGGGGGGCGGCGTGGCGCTTCAGGAACGCAGCCGGCGCGCCACGGCCTCGAAGCGGTCCCGGTCCAGAACGGCCCCCTCGCGGCGGATCCCCTCCGGAAGCAGCCGCACGATCCGGTCCAGCTTGACCTCGCTCGGGCGCCCCTGGGCGTCCCAGGCTCCGGCGCCGATGTCGACGTAGTCCTCGTCGCGTGAACGTGCGTTGTTGCGGTCCCTGCTGGTCAACATCACCGCCAGCAGGTAGCCGCCATCCCGGCCCACGAGGAGCACGGGACGGTCCTTGCCCTGCGCGGGGTCCTCCTCGTAGGGAATCCAGGCCCAGACGACCTCTCCGGGGTCCGGCCTCCCGTCCGGATGCGGATCGTAGGCCGGCACGAACCGCCCCGTGAAGTCTCCCGGATAGCCGCCAGCGGCCCATCCCGCCTCGCCGCTTCCGGCCGACTTCGACCCACCCCGCCCGCGCGGCGCCGCGGATCCCGCCCCGCGCGCGGGGGAAGGACGCGGCGGCACCGTGTTCCGTCCCGGGCTCCCGGGCACTGTGCCGACGCCTCCCCGGGAACGCGGCTCCGTCGTCGTATCCGTCCCGCTCCGGCGCGAACCCGCCAGGAGGCGTGCGGCCGTGTCGATCCACCTCATCACGGTACGTCCGTTGATCTGCATGGGCCCCAAGCTACCAGCCGCGGCCCGGGGCGCGTCCGGAGGGCGCCCCGGGCATGGGACAATGGGGTTTTGCGGTCCTCCCGGCCGCACCCCGAGTCCGTACCAGAGCGAGGTCACCCACGTGTCACCCATGGCCCGCACCGCACCGGTGCCCGCCGCCACCGATCCGGCGATCATCAGGAACTTCTGCATCATCGCGCACATCGACCACGGCAAGTCCACGCTGGCGGACCGCATGCTCCAGGCCACGGGCGTCGTGCAGCCCCGCGACATGAAGGCCCAGTACCTGGACCGCATGGACATCGAGCGCGAGCGCGGCATCACCATCAAGTCCCAGGCCGTGCGCATGCCGTGGGAGCTCGACGGGACCGCCTATGCCCTGAACATGATCGACACGCCCGGGCACGTCGACTTCACCTACGAGGTCTCGCGTTCGCTGGCCGCCTGCGAGGGCGCGATCCTGCTCGTCGACGCCGCCCAGGGCATCGAGGCCCAGACGCTCGCCAACCTGTACCTGGCGATGGAGAACAACCTCACCATCATCCCGGTCCTGAACAAGATCGACCTCCCCGCGGCCCAGCCGGAGAAGTACGCCGAGGAGCTCGCCAACCTCATCGGCGGAGATCCGGAGGACGTCCTGCGCGTCTCCGGCAAGACGGGCCAGGGCGTCGAGGCCCTGCTCGACCAGATCGTCCGCGATCTCCCCGCTCCCGTGGGCGACGCGGACGCCCCGGCACGGGCCATGATCTTCGACTCCGTCTACGACACCTACCGCGGAGTCGTCACCTACGTCCGCGTCGTCGACGGGCACTTGTCCCCGCGCGAGCGGATCCAGATGATGTCGACACGGGCGAGCCACGAGCTCCTGGAGATCGGCGTCAGCTCGCCCGAGCCCACTCCGAGCCAGGGCCTCGGCGTCGGCGAGGTCGGCTACCTCATCACGGGTGTGAAGGACGTGCGCCAGTCCAAGGTCGGCGACACGGTCACCAACTTCGCGAAGCCGGCCACGCGGTCGCTCGGCGGCTACGAGGACCCCAAGCCCATGGTGTTCTCGGGGCTGTACCCGATCGACGGCTCCGACTACCCGGCACTGCGCGACGCCCTCGACAAGCTCCAGCTCAACGATGCGGCGCTCATCTACGAGCCGGAGACCTCCGTGGCCCTCGGCTTCGGCTTCCGCGTCGGCTTTCTCGGCCTGCTGCACCTGGAGATCACCCGGGAGCGCCTCGAGGCGGAATTCGGCCTCGACCTGATCTCCACGGCCCCGAACGTGGTCTACGAGGTCATGACCGAGGACAAGAAGATGACCACGGTGACCAATCCGAGCGAGTTCCCCTCGGGCAAGATCCTCGAGGTGCACGAGCCCATGGTCGCCGCGACGGTCCTGGCGCCCAGCGAGTTCGTCGGCTCCATCATGGAGTTGTGCCAGTCGCGGCGCGGCATCATGCGCGGGATGGACTACCTCTCCGAGGACCGCGTCGAGCTGCGCTACCACTTGCCGCTCGCCGAGATCGTCTTCGACTTCTTCGACGTGCTCAAGTCCAAGACCCGCGGCTACGCGTCGCTGGACTGGAAGGCCGACGGCGAACAGGTCGCCGACCTCGTCAAGGTGGACATCCTGCTCCAGGGCGAGCAGGTGGACGCGTTCAGCGCGATCACCCACAAGGACAAGGCCTACTCCTACGGCGTGATGATGACGGGAAAGCTGCGCGAGCTGATCCCGCGCCAGCAGTTCGAGGTCCCGATCCAGGCCGCGATCGGCTCGCGGATCATCGCCCGCGAATCGATCCGCGCGATCCGGAAGGACGTCCTCGCCAAGTGCTACGGCGGCGACATCTCCCGCAAGCGCAAGCTGCTCGAGAAGCAGAAGGAAGGCAAGAAGCGGATGAAGATGGTGGGCCGCGTCGAGGTCCCGCAGGAGGCCTTCATCGCCGCGTTGTCCTCCGGAGAGTCCAAGGACAAGGGCAAGAAGTAGCCGCGATGCCCTCGGCCCTTCCCCTCGGCGATCCCGCGCCGGCCGACGGACTGCTGCCGGCCGGCGCCGCCGATGGCGCCGCCGGCCGCCCGTTCTCCGTCTACGTCCACATCCCCTTCTGCACGGTCCGCTGCGGCTACTGCGACTTCAACACCTACACGGCCCAGGAGCTGGGGCACGGCTCGAGCCGCGAAAGCTATGCCGACGCCGTCGCGCGCGAACTGCGGTTCGGCGCCGGGGCCCTGCTCGCCTCGGGCGTCCCCGCCCGCCCGGCCGGGACGGTCTTCTTCGGCGGGGGCACCCCGACCCTGCTTCCCTCCGCCGACCTCGCCCGCGTCCTGGACACCGTCCGGTCCGCGTGGGGCCTGGCCGCCGGCGCCGAGGTCACGACCGAGGCCAACCCTGATTCGGTGACGCCGGACTCGCTCGCCGAGCTGGCCCGGGCGGGGTTCACACGGGTCTCCTTCGGCATGCAGTCCGCCGTCCCCCACGTGCTGCGCACCCTGGACCGGACGCACCGGCCCGAGCGCGTCGGCCAGGCGGTGGGCTGGGCGCGGGACGCCGGCCTCGACGTCAGCGTCGACCTGATCTACGGCACGCCGGGGGAGTCCCTCGCCGATTGGCGCGCCTCCCTCGAGGCCGCGCTGTCCTACGATCCCGACCACGTCTCCGCCTACGCGCTCATCATCGAGGAGGGCACCAAGCTGGCCGCCCGGATCCGGCGCGGCGAGGTCCCCGACATCGACGACGACGACCACGCGGACAAGTACCTGATGGCCGACGAACTGCTCGGCGCCGCGGGCTACGAGTGGTACGAGGTGAGCAACTGGAGCCGCGGCGAGTCCAGCCGCTGCCGCCACAACCTGGCGTATTGGCAAGGGGCGGACTGGTGGGGCGCGGGCCCGGGCGCGCACTCGCACGTGGGCGGACTGCGCTGGTGGAACGTCAAGCACCCCGCCGCCTACCAGCAGCGCATCGACGCGGGCGTCTCGCCGGCGGCGGGCCGGGAGAGCCCGGACGACGACGCCCGGTATCTCGAACGCACGATGCTGCTGACCCGCATCCGCGAGGGCTTCGGGATCGCCGGGCTGCGGGACGAGGGCCGCCGCGCGGTCGCCGGACTGATCGCGGACGGGCTCGTCGACGGCACCGCGGCCGTGCGGGGGCGCGTGGTGCCGACGCTGCAGGGCCGCTTGATGGCCGACGCCGTGGTGCGCCGGCTGCTCGACTTCTAGGCGCGGACGGCCCCGCCCTACTTGATGAGCCGCAGGTTGAAGGCGTAGCGGTAGGGGCGGCCGCGGTTGACCTCGATGCCCGCCACGACGCCGCTGACGGTGAGGAAGACCCAGATCGCGACGGCGACGACGGCGAAGAACCCGCCGACGACGGGCAGCAGGGTCAGCAGGTTCGCCAGGATCGCCGCGACCGTGGGCGGGAAGGTGAAGTTCAGCGCTTCCTTCGATTCCTGGGCGGCGAAGGGCCCGCGGTTGCGGTAGACGAAGTAGATGACGGCCGAGGGAATGCAGCCGAGGATGGCCCCGAAGTGCGCGATCGTGGCCCACTGGCGGTCCTCGGACGGCGTCAGCGGCAGGGGGGCCGGAGAGGACCCCTCGTAGCGGCGGCCGTCGCCGGATCCGTTGCGCGCCGTTTCGTCGAACCCTCGGGCCACTCGGTCATCCTCCGTTGATCGTGCCTGCCGCCGGGCAGGCTCCTGCGCTGGACAGTCTACCGCCGCGGGACGGACGATCCGCGCCGCGGCGCGCGGCCACGCCGCACGGGGTCCCCTCAGCTGCCGTCAGCCGTCAGGAAGTCGATGACCTCCTCGACGCGGCCCAGGAGGCTCGCCTCGAGGTCGGCGTAGCTCGTCACGCCTCCGAGCAGCCGGCGCCAGCCCTGGGCGACATCCGCCTGCGTGGCGTGCGGCCAGCCGAGCCCGCGCAGGATGCCGGTCTTCCAATCGGTCCCGCGCGGCACCACGGGCCAGGCGTCGATCCCCAGCACCGAGGGCCGGATGGCCTGCCAGACGTCGACGTAGGGGTGGCCGACGATCAGTACGTTGCCGCGCGCCCCGGGAACCGCCATGGCCTCGCGGGCGATCCGCTCCTCCTTGGATCCGGGGACGAGGTGGTCCACGAGGATGCCGAGCCGGCGGCCCGGACCGGGGGAGAAGCCGTGGACGGCGGCGGCCAGGTCGTCGACGCCGTGGAGGGGTTCGACGACGATGCCCTCCACCCGCAGGTCGTGCCCCCAGACCTTCTCCACGAGTTCGGCGTCGTGCTTGCCCTCGACCCAGACCCGGCTTGCCCGGGCGGTGCGGGCCCGGAGGTTCTCGACCCGCACGGATCCGGACGCCGTACGCGCCGGAGCCGCCGGCGCGGCGGTGGCCCGGGGGGCGGTGAGCTCGATGGGCTCTCCCTCGAGGAGGAAGCCGAATCCGGTGGGAAAGGACCGGCGGCGGCCCTTGCGGTCCTCCAGGACGACGACGCGCATCCCGCCGGAGCGTTCGACGGCGACGACCTCCCCGACCCAGCCGGACTGGACGTCCTCCAGGACCTGGCCGACGGCCACGGGAACCTGCCGCAAGGGGGCCTTCTTGGCCCCGGAGAGCTCCTGGGCGCCCCAACCGTACTCGAACACCGCGTCCACCCAGCCCTTCCGGTCCCGTCCGGAGCCGCCGGGTCGGCGGTTCCGCGCCCGCGCCGGGCGCTGACCATGCTAACAACCGGTGAAAGGTATTAGACTTAGCACTTGAACGTGTCGAGTGCCAGACCGTCGGCGGGCGCCGGCCCGCTTCCGCCACCGGACACGCGCAGCCCGCGCACGGCACCTGCTACCTGAGACCACGGAAGGACGCGATGTCGGAACCCAGACGCCTCGAAGTCCTCCGGGCGATCGTCGAGGACTACGTGCACTCGCGTGAGCCCGTGGGCTCGAAGGCCCTCGTGGAGCGCCACAGCCTCGGGGTCTCCGCGGCGACGGTGCGCAACGACATGGCCGCGCTCGAGGACGAGGGGCTCATCGTCGCCCCGCATACCTCCTCCGGCCGCATCCCCACGGAACAGGGCTACCGCCGCTTCGTGGACCGGATCGAGGACGTCCGGCCGCTCTCGCCGGCCGAGCGCCGGGCCATCCAGGCGCTCGTCGCGGGGGCCGACGACATCGACGAGGTGCTCGACCGCACCGTGCGGCTCCTGGCCCAGCTCACGCATCAGGTGGCGGTGCTGCAGGTCCCCGGCTACAGCGACGCGACGGTCCGCCACATCGAGCTCGTCGGACTCGGCCACGGGCGCGTGCTCGTGGTCCTGATCGGCTCGAGCGGCAAGGTCGAGCAGCGCGTCGTGGGCGTCGCTCCCGATCCCACGGAGGAGGACCTCGCCGTCGTCAAGGGCGTGATCATGACCCAGGCCTCGGGGCTGTCCCTCGACGGGCTCGGCGTCCTGCCGGCCGCCGTCGAACCGCTCCTGCCCGAGCCGCTGCGCCCGGCGGGAGCCGTGATCGCGACGACGCTGGCGGCGCTGGGGGACTCCACCGTCGTGGACCGCATCCTCATGGCGGGTACCGCCAACCTGGCCCGGGCGACGGGCGACTTCCCGCTGACCATCACCCCCGTGCTCGAGGTCCTGGAGGAACAGGTCGTGCTCTTGCGGCTCTTCTCCGAGATGGAGCTCGACGCCCGCGGCATCGCGGTCCGAATCGGACGCGAGAACCGCTACGGCGGGCTCGAGGAGACCTCCGTCATCGCCACGGGCTACGGCCCCGGCGAATCCGCCAAGATGGGCGTCCTCGGCCCCACCCGCATGGACTACGGCAGCTCGATGGCGGCCGTTCGGGCCGTCGCCCGCTACCTCTCACGCATCCTCGCCGGCTGACCGGCGGATGCCCACCGCTCCACCCCCCTTGGAAAGGACACAGCGACCACTGTGAGCAACCACTACGACGTACTCGGCGTCGCGCAGGACGCCACGACCGAGGAAATCAAGAAGGCCTACCGCAAGCTGGCCCGCAAGCTCCACCCGGACGTGAACCCGGGCGAGGACGCGGCGGAGCAGTTCAAGCTGGTCACGCGGGCCTACGAGGTCCTCTCCGATCCCGAGAAGCGCCGCAACTACGATGCGACGGGCAACGAGAACGGCAACGCCCAGGGCTTCGGCCAGGGAGCGGGCTTCGGCTTCAACGACATCTTCGAGCAGTTCTTCGGCGGCGGCCAGCAGGCCGGTCCGGCCTCGCGCACGAGCCGCGGGCGCGACGCCCTGATCACCGCCACGATCGACCTCAAGGACGCCGTGCAGGGGATCGTCTACCCACTCGAGATGGAGACCGCCGTGACGTGCGGCGTCTGCAACGGCAGCTGCTGCCAACCGGGCACCTCGCCCGAGACCTGCACGATCTGCCATGGCCGAGGCCAGATCCAGCGGCCCGTACGCTCCTTCCTCGGACAGATGATGACCCTCGAGACGTGCAGCGCCTGCCGCGGCTACGGGACCACGCTGCCCTCGCCGTGCAACGAGTGCATGGGCCAGGGCCGCGTCCGCGAGCGCGTCAGCAAGCAGCTGAAGGTGCCCGCCGGCGTCGCAACGGGTACGCGCATCCACCTGGCAGCGCAGGGCGAGGCGGGCCCGGGCGGCGGGCCCGCGGGCGACCTCTACGTCGAGATCGAGGTGCGCCGCCACGCCGTGTTCGAACGCGAGGGCAACGACCTGCACGCGACGCTCACGATCCCGATGACCGCGGCCGCGCTCGGCACGGACGTCACCCTGGAGACCTTCGACGGACCGCAGGAGGTCCGGATCGAGCCGGGGACGCAGGCGACGGAGACGCTCCGCCTGGCCCAGCTCGGGGTGCCGCGCCTGCGCGGCTCGGGCCGCGGTGACCTCATCGTCCACGTCCAGGTCGAGACCCCGACCCGCCTCGACGCCGAGCAGCGCGAACTGCTCGAGCGGCTCGCGTCGCTGCGCGGCGAGGAGGTCGCCGAAGGGCGGCTCGCCGAACGCGGCGGCGTCTTCTCACGGCTGCGCGACAAGCTGGGCCACCGCGGCTGATGAGCAACCAGGCCTTCCTCGTCGACGCCGGCACGCTGGACGAATCGGCGCCCGGATCCCTCGTGGACCTCACCGGGGACGAGGGACGGCACGCCGTCGCCGTCAAGCGGGTGCGCGCCGGCGAGGAGATCGACCTCGTCGACGGCTCCGGCACCCGGGCCTCGTGCCGCGTCGTCTCCACGGGCCAGTCCGTGCTCACGGCCGAGGTCCTCGCCGTGGGGACGGAGGAGCCACCCGCCGTGCGCACCGTGCTCGTCCAGGCCCTGGCCAAGGGCGACCGCGACCTGCAGGCCGTCGAGTCGGCCGTGGAGATCGGCGTCGACGCCGTGATCCCGTGGCAGGCCGAGCGCTGCGTCGTGCGCTGGAGCGGCGAGAAGGCCGCCAAGGGCCGGGCGAAGTGGGCCGCGACGGTGCGCGCGGCCGTCAAGCAGTCGCGCCGGGCCTGGGCCCCAGGGGTCTCCGGCGCCGCCACGACGGCCCAGCTCGCCTCGCTCCTGGAGCAGGGCCCGGCGGACGACGGCGGGGCCGGACCCCGCGCCCGGCTCGCCATCGTGCTGCACGAGGAGGCGGACGCCCCGCTCGCCGAGCTCGTCTCGCACTGGGTCGCCGGAGCCCCCGCGGGGGCGAAGGAGGTCATGTTGTTCGTCGGCCCCGAGGGCGGCATCGGCGACCGCGAGGTCGAGCGGCTCGTGTCCGCGGGGGCCGTGACCGCCTCGCTCGGCCGCAACGTGCTGCGGGCCTCGACGGCCGGTCCGGTCGGGCTCGTGCTCGTGCGCCACCTCGTGGACGCCGGCTGACGGGCCCCATCGCGGGTCGGGCCGGGGACGGATTCCGCGGCCGGGAGCCGTCAAACGAGGTCAGTCGGAGACGACGACGTGCTTGGTGTCCTCGCTGAGGCGCTCGTCGCTGCCCGCGTTCTGGCCCCATACCGAGACCTCGTAGTTGCCCGGACGCAGGTCCACGGCGAGCTCGAACTGGTCGTCGGGCAGCTGTCCCGCCCCGAGCGTCAGGCGGCCTGTCGAGACCACGTCCGCGGCGCCGTCGTCCGCCATCCTCCGCACTTCCCAGCGGGCACCGCCCGAGAACTCGGCGGACAGGCCCGTGATGACGACCCGGCCGGCAGTGCGCGCCGCGTCCTGTTGCGGGTCGATGATCCAGATCGGCGCCCGGAGGGAGGCGTCGCGCTCGAGCGGGCCGGAGAGCGGGACGTGCCCGAACGCCTCGTAGCCGGAGTGCCCGTCGACGACCACGACGACGCGGGGGGCGATGCTTCCGCTGAGTAGACCGGCATTGGCCGCGGCGGCCGTCGCGGTGTAGACGAGCTGCTGCACGGCGCGCTCGGCGAGCCCGGCGTCGAGCGGGCGGCGGAACGCGTCC
Organism: Zafaria sp. Z1313; assembly: GCF_050563205.1. Classification (NCBI taxonomy): domain Bacteria; kingdom Bacillati; phylum Actinomycetota; class Actinomycetes; order Micrococcales; family Micrococcaceae; genus Zafaria; species Zafaria sp. Z1313. Next base: position 617,752 of record NZ_JBNWUK010000001.1, on the reverse strand, counting down.
GCCGAGAGGTCGACCGTGATCACGTTGTCCGCGTTGATGGACGTGCCGATCCGGGTCGCGGGGCTCCACAGGTTGAAGTAGTCCGGATCGCCCGGCTGCTGCTCGAGCATGTGCTTGAGGCTCGTCGTGATCGGGTCTCCCTGGTCCTCGGCCTGGATGTACTCGCGGTAGAGGTACACCGTCGAGTCCCGTTCGCCGAGCCAGTAGACGGGGGCGAGCCGGTGGCTCGCCAGCTTCTCCAGCGGGCTGCCCGATCCCGCCGAGGGAACGGCCGCGGAGGCGGCACTCGACGGGGCCGGCGGCATCGTCGAGGCGGCCCCCGACGACGTCCCGGAACACGCGGAGACCGCGCCCAGTCCGGCGACCAGCACGAGCACGGCCAGGCGTGACCTGGTGCGGCTGCTGCGGCTGGCATGGACCACGTCCGACCGTCCTTTCCGGGATCGAGGCTGGAGGATGCGCACGGGGCGCTCATCAAGCTTGGCACAGGCGGGACCACCCGCGTCCCCCGGAAGGGGGGATCCGGGCCCAAGTGTTGCAGGACCGATACTCCGCCGGATGGATGAAGCAGGGCCGCCGCGATGGCGCCAGCCCTCCGTTCCAGTAGGATGGAGGCGCGCCGCAAACGGCCGGGAAGGGCCCGGCCCGGATCCGTCGGCGCGGCACGAGGGAGGCCCCGCCGCACCCATGACCCAGGACCCCGATCGCACCACCGGCCCCGACGTGGAGGACTCCACGGGGGGCAGCATCGTCCGCTTCGGCTCCACCGAGGAAATGGTCGCGTCCCTCGGGGCCCACGACGAGGTCCTGCGGATCGTCCAGGGCGTCTACCCGGGCGCCGCGCTGCACGTGCGCGGCAACGAGCTCACCGTCTCCGGGGACCCGCAGCAGGCGGCCAAGGCGCGCCGCGTCATCGACGAGGCCCGGGGGCTCGCCTCGCGCGGCACCCGCGTCTCGGCCCATCTCGTGGAACAGCTCGTGCGGATGGTCGACGGCCGCACCGTCCCTGCCTCCGGGGCGGGGGAGGTCTTCGGGCTCAACATCCTCTCGGGCCGCGGGCGCAGCATCCGGCCCAAGACCGTGAACCAGAAGGCCTACGTCGACGCGATCGACGAGAACACCGTGATCTTCGGCATCGGCCCCGCCGGCACGGGCAAGACATTCCTCGCGATGGCGAAGGCCGTCCAGGCGCTCCAGGCCAAGGAGGTCAGCCGGATCATCCTGACCCGGCCGGCCGTCGAGGCGGGGGAGAAGCTCGGCTTCCTCCCGGGCACGCTCACGGACAAGATCGACCCGTATCTGCGCCCGCTCTACGACGCCCTGCACGACATGATCGACCCCGAGTCGATCCCGCGCCTCATGGCGGCCGGCACCATCGAGGTCGCCCCGCTGGCCTACATGCGCGGCCGGACGCTCAACGACGCCTTCATCATCCTCGACGAGGCCCAGAACACCACGCCCGAGCAGATGAAGATGTTCCTGACCCGGCTCGGCTTCGGCTCGAAGGTCGTCGTGACGGGCGACATCACGCAGGTGGACCTGCCCGGCGGGACGCGCTCGGGCCTGCGCGTGGTCACCGAGATCCTGCGCGGGGTCGAGGACATCGCCTTCTGCACGCTCGACGCGCAGGACGTCGTGCGGCACCGCCTCGTCTCGGACATCGTGACCGCCTACGAGACGTGGAGCGCGCAGGAGGAGGCCGTCGCCGAACGGCTCCTCGAAAGCAGGGGGCCGCGCCCACGCCGCGCGCCGGCCCGTGCGCGGCGCCCCGAGACCACCCGCCCCCACCACAGCGAGGACTAGTCCGTGTCCGTCGAAGTCAACAACGAGTCCGCGATCCCGGCGGACCTCGAGGCCATCAGCGCGCTCGGACGCCACGTCCTGGACGCGCTCTACGTGCATCCCGAGGCCGAGGTCTCGATCATCCTGCTGGACGAGGAGCCCATGGAGCGGCTGCATCTGGACTGGATGGACCTTCCCGGCCCCACCGACGTGATGTCCTTCCCGATGGACGAGCTGCGGCCCGGCGCCCCCGGAAGCCCCTCGCCCGCCGGCATGCTCGGCGACATCGTGATCTGCCCCCAGGTCGCGCGGGAGCAGGCGGCCCGCGGCGGGCACTCCTTCGACGACGAGGTGCTGCTGCTCGCGACGCACGGGCTCCTGCACCTGCTCGGCTTCGACCACCACGAGCCGGAGGAGAAGGAGGAGATGTTCGGCCTTCAGCGCGAGCTGCTCACCGCCTTCCTGGGCCGTGAGGCACCGCGGGAGACCACCGGATGATCACCGCCGTCCTGACGGCCCTCGCGGTCGCGTTCGTCACGTGCGCCGCCCTGCTCACCGCCGCGGAGTCCGCCTACCTCTTCCTGCCCCGGCAGGAGGCGGAGCAGATGCTCGCCGAGCGGCCCCGCAAGCGGCTGCGGCAGATCCTGGCCGAGCCGGCCCCCCACACCCACGCCGTCCGCTTCTGGCGCATCTGGTTCGAGACCGCCTCGGCCGTCGCGATCGCGATCCTCTACCACGACCTCCTCGACAACGTCTGGCTCGCCGGCCTCCTCGCCACGGTGACGATGGCCGCCGTCGGATTCGTCCTCGTCGGCGTCTCCCCGCGCCGCCTGGGCCGCGTCCATGCCTCCTCCGTCGTCTCCTTCACGGCCCCCCTGGTCCGTTTCCTGCGCGTGATCCTGGGGCCCGTCCCCGGGTGGCTCGTCCGCGTCGGCACGGCCATCTCGCCCGGGGCCTCCGGAGGCGAGGAGGCGTTCTTCACGGAAGAACAGTTCCGCGACATGGTGGACCGGGCCAACGAGGCCGACATGATCGAGGACGTCGAGGCGGACCTCATCCACTCGGTCTTCGAGCTCGGAGACACGCGCGTGCGTTCCGTCATGGTGCCCCGCACGGACATGGTCACCGTCGAGGCGGGAACCCTCCTGCCCCAGGCGATGAGCCTGTTCCTGCGCTCCGGCTGCTCGCGGATCCCCGTCATCAAGGAGAACGCCGACCAGATCGTCGGGATCGTCTACCTCAAGGACGTCGCGGCACGGCTGCACGCCAATCCGGAGGAGCAGCGGACCGTCGAGGCCGTCTGCCGCGACGTCCGCTACGTCCCGGAATCGAAGGCCGTCGCCGAGCTGCTGCAGGAATTGCAGCGCGAATCGACGCACGTCGCGATCGTCATCGACGAGTACGGCGGCACCGCCGGGCTCGTGACCCTGGAGGACCTCATCGAGGAGATCGTCGGGGAGATCGACGACGAGTACGATGCCGGGCGCGTCGAGACCGAGGAGGCGGGGGACGGCATCTACCGCATCAGCGCGCGCATGTCGATCGCCGACCTGGGGGAGCTGTTCGACCGCAGCATCGAGGAGGAGGAGGTCGACACGGTCGGCGGCCTGCTCGCCAAGACGCTCGGGCGCGTGCCGATCGTCGGCTCGGAGGTCTCCGCCGACGGGATCCGCCTCCATGCCGAACGGCTCGAGGGACGGCGGAACCGGATCGGCACGATCCTGGCCTGGATCGACGCCTCGGAGGCCCCGGAGGGCCCCGACCACGCAGACGAAGGCTCGAGGGGCCGCAAGGACCCCGAGGCCGAAGAGACGAAGGACTAGACGCCATGCCCCAGACCCCAGACCTCCCCGCGCCGATCGTGCCGGGCAGCTGGCCCGACGACTTCCGCGCGGGCTTCACCTCCTTCGTCGGCCGGCCCAACGCCGGCAAGTCGACCCTCACCAACGCGCTCGTCGGGCAGAAGGTCGCGATCACCTCGGCCAAGCCGCAGACCACGCGCCACACGATCCGCGGGATCGTCCACCGGGACGACGCCCAGCTCGTGCTCGTCGACACCCCCGGGCTGCACCGGCCGCGCACGCTGCTCGGGCAGCGCCTGAACGACCTCGTCGCCGAGACGCTCTCCGAGGTCGACGTCATCGGCTTCTGCCTCCCGGCCAACGAGAAGATCGGCCCGGGGGACCGCTTCATCGCGGCCCAGCTCGCCCGGCTCGGGCGCAAGCCCGTCGTGGCCCTCGTGACCAAGGCCGACCTCGTGGACCGGGCAGCCCTCGCCGAACAACTGCTCGCCGTGACCGCCCTGGGAACCGAGACGCTCGGCACCGGGGGATGGACCGCCGTCGTCCCCGTGTCCGCCCAGGACGGCTACCAGGTCCAGGAGGTCGCCGACGTCCTGGCGGGGCTCATGCCGCTGTCCCCGCCGCTGTACCCGGACGGCGAGCTGACCGACGAACCGGAAGCCAAGATGGTCTCGGAGCTCGTCCGCGAGGCGGCCCTCGAAGGAGTCCGCGACGAGCTGCCGCACTCGCTGGCCGTCGTCGTCGAGGAGATGATTCCCCGCGAAGGCCGCCCCGAGGACAACCCGCTGCTGGACATCCACGTCAACCTCTTCGTCGAGCGCCCCTCGCAGAAGGCCATCATCATCGGCAAGGGCGGCGCGCGGCTGCGCGAGGTCGGCACGCGCGCCCGGAAGGGGATCGAGGCCCTTCTCGGCACGCGCGTCTACCTGGACCTGCACGTCAAGGTCGCCAAGGAGTGGCAGCGGGATCCCAAGCAGCTCGGGCGGCTCGGCTTCTAGGCCTCCGGGGCGGGGCGCCCGCCGCAACATAGCGGAGCCGCTTAATCGGCCTGCCCGGCGGGTGCTATGGTGACAGGCATGCGTGCGGAGATGCTCCTTCTAAACCGCCGCGGCGAGGCAACACGGGACCAGCGGTCCTGAGGCCGACCCCTCGCTGCGGAGTTCCGTCCTGCCGGCCGTCATTTTCAACCACCACTGAAAAGGCCAGACACCACCATGCAGAACACGCAGAAGCCCTCGGGCATGCCGATCCACAAGTACGTCCCCTTCCAGGACCAGATCACCGTCTCGCTGCCTGACCGCACATGGCCGGACCGGGTCATCACGCAGGCGCCGCGCTGGTGCGCCGTGGACCTGCGGGACGGCAACCAGGCCCTCATCGATCCGATGAGCCCGGAGCGCAAGCACAAGATGTTCGACCTCCTGGTCGGCATGGGCTTCAAGGAGATCGAGGTCGGCTTCCCCTCCGCGTCGCAGACGGACTTCGACTTCGTCCGCCAGCTCATCGAGCAGGACAGGATCCCCGAAGACGTCACCATCCAGGTCCTGACGCAGTCCCGCGAGCACCTGATCGAGCGGACCTATGAGTCCCTCGTCGGCGCGAAGCAGGCGATCGTGCACCTCTACAACTCCACGTCCGTCCTGCAGCGCGACGTCGTGTTCAAGCAGGACCAGGACGGCATCGTCGACATCGCCACGACGGGCGCCCGGCTCTGCAAGAAGTACGAGGAGCAGCTGACCGGCACGCGCATCACCTACGAGTACTCCCCGGAGTCCTTCACGGGCACCGAGCTCGCGTTCGCCAAGCGGATCAGCGAGGCGGTGGCCGAGATCCTCGAGGCGAGCCCCGGGAACAAGATGATCCTGAACCTGCCGGCGACGGTGGAGATGGCGACCCCGAACGTCTACGCGGACTCCATCGAGTGGATGCACCGCAACCTGGCCAACCGCGACTCGATCATCCTCTCGCTGCACCCGCATAACGACCGCGGCACGGGCGTGGCCGCCGCCGAGCTGGGCTACATGGCCGGCGCCGACCGCATCGAGGGCTGCCTCTTCGGCAACGGAGAGCGCACCGGCAACGTCGACCTCGTGACCCTGGGCATGAACCTGTTCGGCCAGGGCATCGACCCGATGCTCGACTTCTCCGACATGGACGAGATCCGGCGCACCGCGGAGTACTGCAACCAGCTCTCCGTGCCGGAGCGCTCCCCGTACGGCGGCGACCTGGTGTTCACCGCGTTCTCCGGCTCGCATCAGGACGCGATCAAGAAGGGCTTCGAGTCCATGGACGCCCGCGCCCAGGCCGAGGGCAAGTCCGTCGACGAGCTCGTCTGGGCCGTACCGTACCTGCCGATCGATCCCCGCGACATCGGCCGCAGCTACGAGGCCGTGATCCGCGTGAACTCGCAGTCCGGCAAGGGCGGCGTGGCCTACCTGCTCAAGCACGACCACCATCTGGACCTGCCGCGGCGCGCCCAGATCGAGTTCTCCGGCGTCATCCAGCGCAAGACCGACGGCGAGGGCGGCGAGATCAGCGCCTCCGAGATCTGGAACGTGTTCCAGGACGAGTACCTGCCGTGCCGCGACGTGGACGGCACCGAGCGCTGGGGGCGCTACGAGCTCGGCGCGGTGGACACGAAGACCTCGGCGACGGGTGGCTTCGAGCTCACGGCGACCCTCTACATCGACGGCGTGGCGCGCGAGCGCACGGCCGGCGGCAACGGGCCGATCAACGCCCTGCTCAACCTCCTGGCCGAGGACGGCGTCGACGCCCGGGTCCTGGACTACACCGAGCACGCGTTGAGCGAGGGCGGCGCGGCGAAGGCCGCCGCCTACGTCGAGTGCGCCGTCGGGGACCGGGTCCTGTGGGGCGTCGGGATCGACACCAACACCACGATGTCCTCGCTCAAGGCCGTCATCTCGGCCGTGAACCGGGCGGTCCGCGACGCCGGCTGAGTCCCGGGACGGCACAACAGGACGGACGACGGCGGCGCGCACCCGGGAGGGGGCGCGCCGCCGTCGCGTGGAGGCCGGCGGGGCGGACGCCCTTTGAGACAATGGAGGCGTGTCCCGCTCCAGCTTCGCCTCCAGGTCCTACCGGACGCGGGCGCTCGTGCTGCGCACCTACAAGCTGGGGGAGGCAGACCGCATCGTCGTCCTGCTTTCCCCGGACCACGGGCAGATCCGGGCCGTGGCCAAGGGCGTGCGCCGGACCAGCTCGAAGCTCGGAGCCACGCTCGAGCCCTTTATGCTCGTGGACGCCCAGATCGTCCACGGCCGCTCCCTGGACATCGTCACCCAGGCCCAGCTCAGCGGCCCCTACGGCCAGGCCCTGGCCGCCGACTACGCGCGCTACACGGCCGCGCACGCGATGGTCGAGACGGCCGAGCGGCTCACCGACGCCGACGGCGACTCCGCCGGGCCGCAGTTCCGCCTGCTGCACGGCGCCCTCGCCGCCCTGGCCCGGGGAGCCGGCGATCCGGCGCTCCTGCTGGACTCCTACCTCCTCCGGGCCCTGGCCACGGCGGGCTGGGCCCCGAGCTTCACCTCGTGCGCTCGCTGCGGGGCCCCCGGGCCGCACACCGCGGTCAACATCCCGCTCGGCGGAGCGGTCTGCGCGGACTGCCGGCCCGCCGGTTCCGGCTCCCCGGCGCCGGAGTCCCTGCGCCTGCTCGCCGACCTCCTCGCGGGGGACTGGGCGGGCGTCGCGCAGGCCCCGCCGCCGGCCCGCAAGGAGGCCGCGGGGATTGTGGCAGGATACCTGCAGTGGCATTTGGAACGGGTCGTGAAGTCCCTCAAGCACGTGGAAAGAGCGTGATCCCCGTCAGGAAAGCAGCACGCGGCCGGAAGGCCGCCACCCAGGCACCCGTGGCACCGGAGCCGCACCCGAGCGGGGCCGTGCCCCCGCGCCTGCCGGCCGGACTCGTGCCGCGCCACGTCGCGATCGTCATGGACGGCAACGGGCGCTGGGCCAACCAGCGGGGACTGCCCCGGACGGAGGGGCACCGCGCCGGCGAGGCCGCGCTCCTGGACGTCGTCGCCGGGGCGGTCGAGATCGGCATCGAGTACGTCTCGGTGTACGCCTTCTCAACCGAGAACTGGAAGCGCAGCCCGGACGAGGTCCGCTTCCTCATGGGCTTCTCCCGGGACGTGCTGCGCCGCCAACGGGACGTCCTGGACAGCTGGGGCGTGCGCATCCGCTGGGCGGGTCGCCGGCCGCGCCTCTGGCGCAGCGTCGTCAACGAACTGCTCGAGGCCGAGCGGCTGACCGATGCCAATTCCGTCTGCCAGCTGACGATGTGCGTGAACTACGGCGGACGCGCGGAGATCGCCGATGCCGTCGCCGCGATGGCCCGGGACGTCAAGGCCGGGCGGCTCAAGCCCTCCGGGATCTCGGAGAAGACCATCGCCCGCTACCTGGACGAGCCGGAGCTTCCCGACGTGGACCTCTTCCTGCGCACCTCCGGGGAACAGCGCACATCCAACTTCCTGCTGTGGCAGTCCGCCTATGCCGAGATGGTCTTCATGGACGTGCTGTGGCCCGACGTGGACCGGCGGACGCTGTGGCGTGCCGTCGAGGACTACGCGCGGCGGGACCGCCGCTACGGCGCCGCCGTCGACGCGCCGCTCGAGCCGCGGCCGGACTCCGCGACGGGCGTCTGACGGGGAGCGGCGGAGGCGGAGCGCAGGTATCCGTCGGCCCAGCGTCCGACGGCGGCGTAGGCCTCGGCGCGCGGCCCCGCCGAGGAGGTGAAGACGTCGTGCATCGCGTGGCGCACCGCCACGACGGAGACCTCGCGTCCCAGCTTCAGCGCCCGCTGGCGGACGGTATCGACCTCGATCACGGTGTCGGTCAAGAGCATCTCGGCGTCGAACTGCGTGCCGAGATGGGTACGGTCGCTCGTGAGCACCAGGACGGGGCAGCCGACGTCGAGGCCGCGGGCGACGCGGGCGTGCCCGGCCAGCACGGCCGAGATCCAGCCCGCCGTGACCGGGAAGGCGAGACGGGGCCGCCACAGGGGGTGCAGCTCCCATTCGCCGTGCGCCTCGCCACTCAGCGATTGCCAGTAGTGGTCGGTCTCGGGCAGCTTCAGCCGGGCCCGCGGCCGCAAGCGGGCCACCGGGTCCACGATCCCGGCCGCCGCGTAGCGGACCAGCCAGCTGCCCTGCATCTCGAGCCACGGCGAGTTCAGGACGAGGGCGTCGACCGTGCCGGGGTGCCGGTCGGCCCAGAGGGAGGCGATGAGCCCGCCCGTCGAGTGGGCGCACACGACGAACCGCCCGACTCGGCCCACGTCCGCCCGGATCGCCGTGAGCGCGGCGGCCAGGTCGTCGTCGTACTCCGCCAGGTCCGTGACGAACCCGGGCGTCTGCCACGGGCGCAGGCTCCGGCCGAAGCGGCGCAGGTCCAGCGCGTAGAAGCGCGCCCCGCGTGCGGCCCAGAAGCGCGCCAGCCCGGTGTTGTAGAAGTAGTCGGTCCAGCCGTGCAGGGCCAGGACGACCGTCGGGCCGCTCCCGGAGTCGGTGGCGGGCCGCCCGCTCGGGCCGTCCGCCGCGGCGTCGCGCGATCCCCCCGGCGCGGCGCGCCCCGAGCCCCGCGTGCCGGGCCGCCGCGCGGCCGTCGCGAGCATGCGGTCCAGTCCGGCGCGGACGTCCAGGGCAAGGGGGGCCCACCACGGCGGCCGCGCGTCCCCGTCCCGGTGGCCGGCCGGCGCGGCGTCCTCCGGGCGGTAGCGGACGAGCGTCGAGACCACGGGCCCCTCCTCGTCGGCCCCCTGGGGAAGGGTCGTGTGCGAGAAGCCGGGCCCGAGGACGTCGGGAACCCACTGCCCGGGGGCGGTGTCCTCGAGCAGCGCGAGGGCATCCCGTGCCGGCCCAGTGGGAACACGTCCGGTCCCGCCGGGGCGCGGATCCCGGTCGTCGGGGGTACCCGTGCTGCTTCTGTCCATGACCCGAGCATATCCACCGAGCGACCCGCGCGCGCCCGGAGTTGGCAGCCGTGGCGGGGGCAGGTCAGACTGGAGGCCATGCGCTTCTACCCCCTCTTCTTCCGCGTGGTGTTCTCCGGCATGGATCCCGAGAAGGCCCACCACATCGGCTTCCGGATGATCCGCCTCGCCGAACGCGCGGGCGCCTCGGCCGTCCTGCGCCGCGTGACCCGGCCCCACCCGTCGCTGCGCCGACAGGTCCTGGGCCTGCAGTTCCCCTCGCCGTTCGGCCTCGCCGCCGGTTTCGACAAGGAGGGGCACGGCATCGCCGCCCTCGCGGACCTGGGGTTCGGCCACGTCGAGGTCGGCACCATCACAGGCCAGGCACAGCCGGGCAACGAGCGCCCGCGGCTCTTCCGGCTCGTCCAGGACCGCGCCGTCATCAACCGCATGGGCTTCAACAACGACGGCGCCGCGGCCGTCGCGCCGCGCGCCGCCCGGGCGCGGGACACGCTCGAAGGACGCTTCGGGACGGTCCGCCCCGTCCTCGGTATCAACATCGGCAAGACCAAGGCCGTCGACCTCGGGGACGCGGTGGGGGACTACCTCGTGAGCACGCGGCTGCTCGCCCCGCAGGCGGACTACCTCGTGGTCAACGTCAGCTCGCCCAACACGCCCGGGCTGCGCCTGCTCCAGGACATCGAGGCTCTGCGCCCGCTCCTGAGCGCGGTCGGCGCCGAGGCGGATGCCGCCGCGGGGCGCCATGTTCCGCTGCTGGTGAAGATCGCCCCCGACCTCGCCGACCAGGACATCGACGACGTCGCGGCGCTCGTGCGCGAGCTCGGCCTCGACGGCGTCATCGCGACCAACACGACCATCGGCCGCGACGGCCTGCGCACCGACCCCGGAAAGGTCGAGGAGATGGGCGCCGGCGGGCTCAGCGGCGCTCCGCTCAAGGCACGCTCCCTGGAGGTGCTGCGGCGCCTGCGCTCGCAGCTGGACCACGGCACGGCGATCGTCTCCGTCGGCGGCGTGGAGACCGGACAGGACGTCCAGCAGCGCCTCGACGCCGGAGCCGACCTGGTCCAGGGCTACACGGCCTTCCTCTACGAGGGGCCGTTCTGGGCCTGGCGGATCAACCGGCACCTCAAGCGGGTCCGGACGCGCTGAGGGGTGCCCGCGACGCCGACCCCCGGCTCCTGCCAAGCTGCGGCGGGCGGGGCGCCCTCCCCGCGCCGGCGCGCGGTGCCGCGGCGACGAGTTGCGGCGGGCGGCGGGGGCCCGGACGCGGACGACGGCGGGGCGGCACCTTTCCAGGTGCCGCCCCGCCGTCGTCTGCCGTCACGTGCCCGGCCCGGGCCGTCCGGGCGCTGCGTGCCGGAGTGAACCGGAGATTACTCGCGCGGGCCCGCGCCGCGCGCGACCTGCGGCTTCGGCAGCCGCAGCTTGCGGAACTGGAGCCCGCGCATCGCCGCATACCAGAGCACGCCGCGCTCGGTGTCGCCGAACTTGGCGGCCAGGCGGGACTTGAGCTGCCGGGTCATGATCACCGCGTCGATGATGGTGATGCCGAGGACCACCCAGAGGCCGATCGTGACATAGGCCTGCACCGTCAGGTTCGGCACGGAGATCGCGACGATCAGGAAGCCGAAGATGATGAACATCAGGAACTCGCCGACCATCCAGCGCGAGTCCACGAAGTCGCGGGCATAGCGCTTCTGCGGGCCCTTGTCGCGCGGCATCATGTAGCGGTCGTCGCCCGTCTCGTTGGCGAGGCGGAGGCGTTCCTGCGCCTCGATCCGCTGCTGCCGGGCACGCTCCTTCGCGATCTTGCGGTCGGTCGGAACGAGGGGCCGCTTGTTCTGCGCCTCCTGCCGGCTCCGCTTAGGCGTCGGCGCGCCCTTGCCCACTACGGGCTCCGTCGGGGTCTCTGTGGCGGCCGGCGTCGTAGCGGCGTCCGCGTCCTTCTTGCGTCCAAACACCCGCCAAGTCTAGCCGCTGGGCGGCGCACGGCCGAACCCGGCGGGCTCTCGGTAGGGTGGTGCCATGACCCCACACGACACCACCCCCGCACCGGGCAGCGGCGCCGTCGACGTCGCGGCCGTGACCCGGACCGTGCTCGACGGCTTCGATCGGACCCTCGCAGAGCTCAAGGAGCTCGTCTCGATCCCCGGCATCGCCTGGGAGGCCTTCGACCCCGCCGAGCTCGGGCGCAGCGCCGAGGCCGTCGCCGCGCTCGTGCGCGCCGCCGGCGTCGACGACGTCCGCACCCTCACCGCCCCGGCCCCGGACGGCACTCCCGGCAGCCCCGCCGTCGTCGCCCGCCGCCCCGCCGCCGCAGGCAAGCCGACCATCCTGCTCTACGCCCACCACGACGTGCAGCCCCCGGGAGACCCGGCGCTGTGGGACACGCCGCCCTTCACCGCCACCGAACGCGACGGCCGCCTCTACGGCCGCGGCGCGGCGGACGACAAGGCCGGCATCATGGTCCACATCGCGGCCCTGCGCGCCGTGCTCGCGGCCGTCGAGGACTTCGGCGTCGGCGTGACGTTCTTCTTCGAGGGCGAGGAGGAGGCCGGATCGCCCAGCTTCAGGCCCTTCCTCGAGCAGTACCAGGAGCTCCTGGCCGCCGACGTCATCGTCGTGGCGGACTCGAGCAACTGGGCCGTCGGCCGCCCGGCCCTGACCACGAGCCTGCGCGGCATGGTCGGGGGAGTGTTCGAGGTGCGCGTGCTCGAGCACGCCGTCCACTCCGGCATGTTCGGCGGGCCCGTGCTCGACGCGCCGACGCTCGCGGCCCGGATCATCGCGAGCTTCCACGACGCCGAGGGCAACGTCGCCGTCGACGGCCTCCTCGCCCGCGAACGCGCCGAGGTCGAGTACGACGAGGCCGACTTCCGCCGCGACGCCTCCGTCCTGGACGGCGTCCGGCTCGCCGGCAGCGGCCCCCTCGCGGACCGCCTCTGGCACAAGCCCGCCCTCTCGGTGATCGGGATCGACGTCCCGTCCGTGGCGGTCTCCTCCAACACGCTCCTGCCCACGGCCCGCGTCAAGGTCAGCGTCCGGCTCGCGCCGGGCCAGGATCCGCAAGCGGCCGCCGAGGCCCTCGAGGCCCACGTGAAGTCCCAGGACGTGTTCGGTGCCCGGGTCGATTTCACCGCCGTCGAGCTCGGCAACGCCTTCTCCACCGACACCTCGGCGCCCGCCGCGCAGGCGAGCCTCTGGTCCCTCGAACAGGCCTGGGGCGTGCCCGCCGTGGAGACGGGGATCGGAGGCTCCATCCCGTTCATCGCCGACCTCACCGAGCTCTACCCGGAGGCGCAGATCCTGGTCACGGGCGTCGAGGACCCCGATTCCCGGGCGCACAGCGCCAACGAGTCGCTTCATCTCGACGACTTCCGCCGTGCCGTCGTCGCCGAGGCGCTCCTGCTCGCCCGCCTGGACGCGCAGGGGCTGTAACGCCGGAAGGCATCGCCGCCCCGGCAGACGTACCATAGAGGGGAAGAGGACCGCGTGAAGCCGCCGGTCCCTTCCATCCGCAGCAAGGGAGGACCCATATGACCGCCACGACCAACGAGACCAACGCCGACGCCACCGAGCTCCCGACCCACGAGGTCGCGCTCTCCGACGTCGCGGCGACCAAGGTCCGCAGCCTCCTGGAACAGGAAGGACGCACCGACCTCCGCCTGCGCGTCGCCGTGCAGCCGGGCGGCTGCTCCGGACTCATCTACCAGCTCTACTTCGACGAGCGCCTCCTCGACGGGGACGCCGTGCGCGACTTCGAAGGCGTCGAGGTCGTCGTCGACAAGATGAGCGTTCCGTACCTCAGCGGCGCCTCGATCGATTTCGAGGACACGATCTCGAAGCAGGGCTTCACGATCGACAACCCGAACGCCGGCGGCTCGTGCGCCTGCGGCGATTCCTTCCACTAGGCGACACGCCCCGGCGGCGCGGCTTCACGTTTGCCGCGCCGCCGGGGTTTCGGTCGGCAAAGAAGGTCGGCAACGGGTAAGCTCTACAGCGAGTAGTAAAACCAAGCTTTCCTTTGGCCTTGTCACACCGGGATCTCCGCACGGAATCCCGGGGGAGGGGCCGGAGATTCATTCAGCACTAACAAAGAGGAAGGGCCGTCTGTGAGTTCGCTAGACCGAACCAGCAGCAGCCGCGGGGGCAGGGCCAAGGTCTTGGCCATCGCCGGCGCGGGGGCGCTGCTGTTGACGGGTTGTTCAGAACAAGTCCAGCGGGGCTGGCTCCCGAATGCGGAGCGTGACATCACCAACCACACCGGGTCGATCCAGGATCTCTGGGTCAACTCGTGGATCGTGGTCCTGCTGGTCGGCCTGCTGACCTGGGGGCTGATCATCTGGTGCATCGTGGCCTACCGCCGCCGCAAGAACGACACCGGATACCCCCGCCAGCTGAGCTACAACCTGCCGATCGAGATCTTCTACACGGCCGTTCCGCTCATGCTCATCCTGACGTTCTTCGCGTTCTCCGACAGCACCGAGCGCGCGATCAACACCCCCGTGGACTCCGAGCTCGTCGTTGACGTCCGCGCCAAGCAGTGGGCCTGGGACTTCAACTACAGCTACCAGGGCCAGGAGAAGTACTTCGCTGGCACGCAGGCGCACCTCACGGGCGAGGAGGGCGTCGAGGAGACGCTTCCCACCCTGTACCTGCCGGTCGGCAAGTCGGTGACGTTCGAGCTCAACAGCCGCGACGTCATCCACTCCTTCTGGGTTCCGGCCTTCCTGCAGAAGCTGGACATGATCCCCGGCAAGACGAACCACATCTACCTCACCCCGCAGGTCGAGGGGACGTACCAGGGCAAGTGCGCCGAGCTCTGCGGCGAGTACCACTCCGAGATGCTCTTCAACGTCGAGGTCGTGTCGGAGCAGGAGTTCCTGTCCCACCTGGACACCCTGAACGACGGCCACATCGGCGAAGAGTACGACCGCAAGCCGGGCGAGGTCGCCCGGAACGAGATTCACGGCGAAGGGGAGTAGGCATCATGACCACCTACGAATACGCCACCGACGAGACCCGGGAGATCGCCCCGCGCGTCGTCCCCGTCTCCAAGGGCCGCATCATCGTCAACTGGATCACGTCGACGGACCACAAGACGATCGGCTACATGTACCTGATCGCCTCGTTCATGTTCTTCTGCATCGGCGGCGTCATGGCGCTGTTGATCCGCGCCGAGCTGTTCGAGCCCGGCATGCAGCTGCTGCAGACCAAGGAACAGTACAACCAGCTGTTCACGATGCACGGCACGATCATGCTGCTCATGTTCGCCACCCCGCTCTTCGCGGGCTTCGCGAACGTCATCATGCCGCTGCAGATCGGCGCCCCCGACGTCGCCTTCCCCCGCCTGAACGCCCTGGCGTTCTGGCTCTTCCTGTTCGGCTCCACGATCGCCGTCGCGGGCTACATCACCCCGCAGGGCGCGGCCTCCTTCGGCTGGTTCGCCTACGCACCGCTGTCGAACACGACCTTCAGCCCCGGCGTCGGCGGCGACCTCTGGGTCTTCGGCCTGGCCCTGTCCGGCTTCGGCACGATCCTCGGCGCGGTCAACTTCATCACGACGATCATCTGCCTCCGCGCCCCCGGCATGACCATGTGGCGCATGCCGATCTTCACGTGGAACACGCTGATCACCGGCATCCTGGTGCTCATGGCCTTCCCGCCGCTCGCGGCCGCCCTGTTCGCCCTCGGCGCCGACCGGCGCTTCGGTGCGCACATCTTCGACCCCGAGGCCGGTGGCCCGATCCTGTGGCAGCACCTCTTCTGGTTCTTCGGCCACCCCGAGGTCTACATCATCGCCCTGCCGTTCTTCGGCATCGTCTCGGAGATCTTCCCGGTCTTCAGCCGCAAGCCGATCTTCGGCTACAAGGGCCTGGTGTTCGCGACCATCGCCATCGCCGCCCTCTCCGTGGCCGTGTGGGCCCACCACATGTACGTGACCGGTTCCGTCCTGCTGCCGTTCTTCGGCTTCATGACCATGCTGATCGCCGTACCGACGGGCGTGAAGTTCTTCAACTGGATCGGCACCATGTGGCGCGGCTCGATCACCTTCGAGACGCCCATGCTCTGGAGCATCGGCTTCATGGCGACCTTCCTCTTCGGCGGCCTGACCGGCATCATCCTGTCCGCCCCGCCGCTGGACTTCCACGTCTCCGACACCTACTTCGTCGTGGCGCACTTCCACTACGTCGTCTTCGGCACGGTCGTGTTCGCGATGTTCGCCGGCTTCTACTTCTGGTGGCCGAAGTGGACGGGCAAGATGCTCAACGAGCGCTTCGGCAAGATCCACTTCTGGCTCCTGTTCATCGGCTTCCACGGAACGTTCCTCATCCAGCACTGGCTGGGCGTCATGGGCATGCCGCGCCGCTACGCGGACTACATGCCTGAGGACGGCTTCACCGCGATGAACCAGTTCTCGACCGTGTTCGCCTTCGTCCTCGGCATGTCGATGATCCCGTTCTTCTGGAACGTCTGGATCACGCACCGCCACGGCAAGAAGGTCGAGGTCGACGATCCGTGGGGCTTCGGCGCCTCGCTCGAATGGGCGACGTCCTGCCCGCCGCCGCGGCACAACTTCCACTCCATCCCGCGCATCCGCTCCGAGCGTCCCGCGCTGGACCTGCACCACCCCGAGCTGGGAGCCCGCAGCACGCCGACGACCACCGTGGCCAAGGTCTTTGGTCCGGCCGACCAGAAGGACAAGTAAGCATGAAGATCGAATCCTGGCTCTTCCTCGGTGGCATCTTCTTCTTCCTCCCCGTCGCCCTGGTCTACGGGTACATGACCAACTGGGACGAGTGGGTCGGCATGCCGGCGCTGTTCATGGTCACGGGCCTGTCCGCGATGATCGGCTTCTACCTGTACTACACGGCCCGCCGCGTCGGACCCCGCCCCGAGGACCGCCTCGACGGTGAGATCCACGAGAACGCCGGCGTGGTCGGCGCCTTCTCCCCGTGGAGCTGGTGGCCGATCGTCCTGGCCACCGCCGCAGCGATCGGCTTCCTCGGCCTGGCCGTCGGCTTCTGGGTCCTGTACATCGGCGCCGGCCTGGCCGTGATCGCCGTGATCGGCTGGACCTACGAGTACAGCCGCGGAGACCACGCGCACTAGTCCGGATCAGCGGTGGGGCCGACGGGCCCTTCCGACACGATCACAGCGCCTCGGGCGCCGCACCACCACCGGTGCGGCGCCCGCGGCGTTTCGCATGTCCGCCGCCTGCCCCCGGGCCCGGGTCGACGTCCCTGCCGGGGCACGGCGCGGAGGCACACCGCCTCCTGCCCGCGCCCGTGGATGAAGGGGCCGCGGTGCCGACGCCCGCGGCGCGCTGTCGCCGCCCTAGAATGGGGGAGTGATGCCCCTCAGCGACGCTTCCCGCCGTGCCCGGTAGCCGCGTCGACTCCATAGCGGGTCGTTTGGATCCCGCCTCGGCCGTGGCGAAGCACCAGCAACTCGCGGCCATCCTGCGAGAGCACGCCACGGCCGTCTGCCGGCCCGGCCAGGCGATTCCGTCGGAGCGGGAGCTCACGCTGTTCTTCGGCGTCGCCCGCATGACCGTCCGCCAGGCCATCGACGCGCTCGTCGAGGAAGGCGTCCTGGAGCGGATCATCGGCGTCGGCACCTTCGTCGCCCGGCCCAAGATGGACCTGCAGGTCAAGCTCACGTCCTACTCGGAGGAGATGCAGCGGCGCGGAATGGTCCCGGCCTCGCGTGTGCTGCGCTTCGAGGAGATCCCGGCCGCCGGCGCCCTCGCGCGCGAGATGGAGCTGACCGAGGGCACTCCCGTCATCCGCCTCCGCCGGCTCCTGCTCGCCGACGGGGCCCCCATGAGCCTCGATGAGAACTACCTGCCCGCCGACAAGGTGCCGGGCTTGATCGACGAGCCTCCGCCGACGTCGCTCTACAACACCCTCAACGAGCGCTACGGCCTCGTGCTGGAGTGGGGCGAGGACCAGATCGAGGCGACGGCCGCGACGAGTTCCAACGCGCCGCACCTCGGCGTGGAACTCGGCGCCCCGTTGCTGAAGATCCAGCGCCACGCCTACGTCCGCCGCGAGCTGCTGGACTACTCCGTCTCGCTGTACCGGGCCGACCGCTACAAGCTCTGGGTGCCCCTCCAGCGCCCTGGAACGCGCCCACCGCGCTACTACGACTCCACGCGCGACTAGCGCCCTCCAGGAGGCGCCAGGCCGTTCCCCTGGCCTCCGTGAACACCCGACGCACCGCCTCGCGCGCACCAGACGACAAGGGACCCCCGGCCGTAGCCGGGGGTCCCTTCGTGGTGTCGTTGCCTGCCGGACGCCAGGGGCGCCGGGCGGGCTAGTGCCCGATGGAGGGCTTCTGGCCTTCCTCGACCTCGCCGTGGGCGTGGTGCTCGTGGGCCTCGGCCAGCTCCTTCGGCGTCACCGGGGCGACGCGGTCCTCGAAGAAGAAGCGCGAGATGGCGCCGCGGGTCTTCTCCATGCGAGTCACGTGTCCGGCACGATCGGCCTGCGCGGGAAGCACTTCGGGGGACTGGAAGGAGACGAGCTTGTAGAGCTTGTACTCGTCGACCTGTTCGTGCCGCTCGCTGAAGCCGCCCTCCGGGGACATCTCGATGATGCCGGCCTCGCGGCCATGGAGCACGATCTCGCGGTCCTTGCGCTGCAGCGCCAGGGCGATGCGCCGGGTCACGATGAAGCCGACGATCGGTCCGAGGAAGAACAGCACGCGGAGCCAGTAGGTGACGTCGTTGAGCGCCACGTGGAAATGGGTCGCAATGAGGTCGGAGCTCGCTGCCGCCCACATGACGCAGTACCAGATCACGCCGGCGACGCCGATGCCCGTACGGGTGGGGGCGTTACGCGGGCGGTCCAGCAGGTGGAATTCGCGGTCGTCCTTGGTCACCCAGCGCTCGATCCAGGGCCAGACAATCATCGTGCCGATGAGGATGGCCGCCGGGAGCATCGGGAGGAGCACGCCCATCACGAGCGTGTTGGTGCCCCACGGGAACGGGATGTTCCAGTCGAAGCTGAAGTCGCCGAGCATGCCCGGCATGAGGCGCAGCGCGCCGTCGACCCAGCCGATGTACCAGTCCGGCTGCGTGCCGGCGGAAACGGGGGAGGGGTCGTACGGGCCGTAGTTCCAGATCGGGTTGATCGTGAACAGCGCCGAGATCAGCGCCACGACGCCGAAGACGATGAAGAAGAAGCCGCCGGCCTTGGCCGCGTACACCGGGCCCACGGGGAAGCCCACGACGTTGTCGTTG
This sequence comes from Zafaria sp. Z1313, assembly GCF_050563205.1. NCBI lineage: Bacteria > Bacillati > Actinomycetota > Actinomycetes > Micrococcales > Micrococcaceae > Zafaria > Zafaria sp. Z1313. The sequence goes on along the minus strand of NZ_JBNWUK010000001.1, from coordinate 598,971 downwards.
GTGCGGCCCGGGCCGGGGTACTGGGTGTGCTTGTGCACGACGACCATGAACAGGTGGATCGCGATCATCAACAGGATCAATGCCGGGACCAGCATGATGTGCAGCATGTAGAGCCGGCTGATGACCACCGTGCCGGGGAACTCGCCGCCGAAGAGGAACGCCGAGATGTACGTGCCGACGATCGGCAGGGCCTTGATGACGCCGTCGATGATCCGCAGACCGTTGCCGGAGAGCAGGTCGTCGGGGAGCGAGTAGCCGGTGAAGCCGGCGGCCATGGCGAGGATCAGCAGGACGCAGCCGACGACCCAGTTCAGTTCGCGCGGCTTGCGGAACGCGCCCGTGAAGAAGACGCGGAGCATGTGCACCGAGACGGCCGCGACGAAGAGCAGGGCGGACCAGTGGTGCACCTGGCGCATGAAGAGGCCGCCACGGACGTCGAACGTGATGTCGAGGCTCGTGTGGTAGGCGACGGACATGCCGACGCCCTTGAGCGGGTTGTACGAGCCGTTGTAGACCACGTGGGCCATGGACGGATCGAAGAAGAACGTCAGGAAGGTCCCCGAGATCAGGAGGATGACGAAGGTGTACAGCGCCACCTCGCCGAACATGAAGGACCAGTGGTCCGGGAAGATCTTCCGGCCGAACTCCTTGACGATCGAGGAGCCGCCGACGCGCTGGTCGACGAAGTTCGCGATGCGCCCCGTGGAGGTCTTGGGGCGGTACTCGGTTGTGCTGCTCATGGGTTAGCCACGCTCCCAGTAGCTCGGTCCAACGGGTTCATGGAAGTCGCTCTGCGCGACGAGGAAGCCCTCGGAATCGACGGTGATCGGCAGCTGCGGCAGCGCGTGTCCGGCCGGGCCGAAGATGACCTTGCACTCCTGCGTGAGGTCGAACGTCGACTGGTGGCAGGGGCAGAGCAGGTGGTGGGTGTGCTGCTCGTAGAGCGCCACCGGGCAGCCGACGTGGGTGCAGATCTTCGAGTAGGCGACGATGCCGTTGTAGTGCCAGTCGACGCGCTCGGGGGAGATGTTCAGGTCCGCCGGGTCCAGGCGCATGAGGAGCACAACGGCCTTGGCCTTCTCGTTGAGCGGGTCCTCGGTGTCGTTGAGCCCCTCGGGGATCACGTGGAAGACGGAGCCGATCTGGACGTCGGAGGCCTTGATCGGCGTGCCGGAAGGGTCGCGGGTCAGGCGGACGTTGGTGTCCCACATCGTGTGGCGCAGGCGCTCGACGATCTCGCCGGCCGTGGACTTGGTGCGGTCCAGGTCGCGGAACATGAACACCGCCGGGATCGGCGCGAGGGCGATGGCGCCGATGAGTGTGTTGCGGATCAGCGGTCGGCGCTTGATGCCGGACTCGTCGAGGATCTCGCCGATGATGCGCTCGGCATCCGCGCGGTCCTCCTCGGTGCGCACCTCGTGGCGGGACTCGGCGATCTCGTGATCCGGCATGAGCGTCCGCGCCCAGTGGACGATTCCGACGCCGATGCCGAGCATCGCGAAGGTGGTCCCGAGGCCGAGCAGCAGGTTCTGCGTGCGCAGCTCGCTGATCGATTCCGTCTGTCCGACGCCGAAGTAGGCGATGAAGAAGGACAGCGTGCCGATGATGGAGATGATGAACAGCAGGGCAACCTGCCGTTCTGCGCGCCGCGCGGCACGCGGGTCCGCATCGGCCAGGCGCTTCCGATGCGGGGGGAGGCCGGGATCCTGGAACGTCTCCAGGGTGTCCGTGCCAGCCTTAGCAACGGTGCCCGGGTCGTTCGGACTGCCGTGACTATGGTCGCCCATGTTGTCTCTCATCCTTTTTCTCAAATGTGCTAGGTACGTGGTGATGACCGCGGGCCCACGGCCCGCGGGGCGCTTAGGACGGGCGGGACGTCAGCCAGATCGTGAAGGCGATGATGATGCCGAGGCCGGCGGTCCAGATGAAGAGGCCCTCCGAAACCGGTCCGAGCGATCCGAGCTTCGCGCCGCCCGGGGAGCCCTGGGCCTCGATTTCCTTGAGGAAGGTGATGACGTCGCGCTTGTCCTCGGGGGTGAGGTTGGAGTCGTTGAAGACCGGCATGTTCTGCGGGCCAGTCGCCATGGCCTCGTAGATGTGCTTCTCGGAGACGCCGGCCAGTCCCGGCGCGAACTTGCCGCGCGTCAGGGCGCCGCCAGCCGCGGCCGCGTTGTGGCACATGGCGCAATTGACGCGGAAGATCTCGCCGCCGCGGGCGGAGTCGCCCTGCGTGGTGTCCAGCAGGTCGTCGCCCGGCACTGCGGGGCCGGCGCCGAGGGAGGCCACGAAGGCGGCCAGCTGCTGCGTCTGTTCGTCGTCGAACTGGACGGGCTTGATCTGGGCCTGCGGGCCCTGCATCTGCATGGGCATGCGGCCCGTGCCGACCTGGAAGTCCACCGAGGCGGCCCCGACGCCGATGAGCGACGGCCCGGCGTTGGTGCCCTCGGCGTTCAGGCCGTGACACGTGGCGCAGTTGGCCACGAAGAGCTTGTTGCCCTCTTCGATGTCGCTGGCGCTGTAGGTCGTGGCCGCCTTGGCCTCGGTGACGCTGCCTGCCGCTGCGTAGAGTCCGCCTGTGACGAGCAGACCCATCAGGAGCAGCGCCACGGCTGCCAGGGGATGCCGGCGCCTCTGCGAAAGAGCCTTCACTTGATGGTTCCTCACTAAGTTCTTGGAAAGGGTGTGGTGCTGGTGGCGGCCACGGGGGCCGGGCTGCTTCGCTACTTCAGGAAGTAGATGATCGCGAACAGCGCGATCCAGACGACGTCGACGAAGTGCCAGTAGTAGGAGGTCACGATCGCCGAGGTCGCCTCGAAGTGTCCGAAGCGCTTGGCGACGTAGGCACGCCCGATGATCAGCAGGAAGGCGATCAGCCCGCCGGCCACGTGCAGTCCGTGGAAGCCGGTGGTCAGGTAGAACGCGGACCCGTAGGCGTTGGAGTTCAGCGCGACCCCGTGGTGCACCAGCTCGGTGTACTCGTAGGCCTGCACGGCGACGAAGATCGCCCCGAGCAGGAAGGTCAGGATGAACCACTCGACCATGCCCCAGCGGCGCAGCTGGAACAGGCCGCCGGTGCGGCGCGGCTGGAGGTTCTCGGCCGCGAACACGCCGAACTGGCACGTGAAGGAGCTCGAGACGAGGATGATCGTGTTGATCAGCGCGAACGGAACGTTGAGCTTCGCGGTTTCCGTCGCCCACATCTCCGGTGCCGCGGCACGGAGCGTGAAGTACATGGCGAAGAGCGCGGCGAAGAACATCAGCTCGCTGGCAAGCCAGACGACGGTTCCCACCGACACCATGTTGGGGCGGTTCGGCACGGGGTGTGCCGGGGCATTGAGGGCATGAGTCGCAGTTGTCACAGAGCCATTATGTCTACAAAAGTGCCGGGGGCACCAATGCATCGGGCCCCGAGTCGCCCGTTTTCGGGCCGGTCAGGCCCAAGTTCCGCGGAATCCCGCGGGAGAAACAATTCCCGAGTTTCTACGATTCGTAGATAACCTTGTTGCGTGTCAACGATTCCAGCCGCCCGGAAGTTCCCCAACTGGCCCTCGCTGCTCTCCACGGTGATCGCCGGGAGGGACCTCGAGACCGCCGACGCGGCCTGGGCCATGGGCGAGATCATGGAGGGGAACGCGAGCGACGCGCAGATCGCCGGGTTCCTCGTCGCCCTCCGTTCGAAGGGGGAGACCGTCGCCGAACTCGCGGGCCTGGTCGAGGCCATGTTGGCCAACGCACGGCCCCTTGCGCTGCCCGGGGACAAGCTCGACATCGTCGGAACGGGCGGCGACCGCCACAACACCGTGAACATCTCGTCGATGGCCGCACTCGTCGCCGCCGGCGCGGGGGCCCGCATCGTCAAGCACGGCAACCGCGCCGCCTCCAGCTCCTCCGGATCGGCCGACGTCCTGGAGGCCCTCGGCGTGCGCCTGGACGTCCCGGTCGAGGCGATGCCCGGGATCCTCGAGCAGGCGGGGATCGTCTTCTGCTTCGCCCAGGTCTTCCACCCCTCGATGCGCTACGCGGCGGTGCCGCGCCGCGAGCTCGGGGTGGCGACGGCCTTCAACTTCATGGGCCCCCTGACCAATCCGTCCCGTCCCACCGCCTCGGCGATCGGCTGCGCCGACGCCCGGATGGCGCCGCTCATGGCCGGCGTCCTGGCGGCGCGCGGCGTCCGCGCGCTGGTCTTCCGCGGCGACGACGGCCTCGACGAGCTGACGACGACGGCCCCGAACCGGATCTGGGAGGTCCGCGGCGGCCACGTGTCCGAACAGGTGCTCGACGCCACGGATCTGGGGCTAGACCGCGCGACGCTCGAGGACCTGCGGGGCGGGGACGCGGCGCACAACGCCCAGGTGGTCCGCGACGTCCTCGGCGGCCGGCGCGGCCCGGTGCGCGACGCCGTCGTCCTCAATGCCGCGGGCGGACTGGTGGCCCTCGACGCCGACGCCGGAGAACCGCTCGCCGCACGCCTGTCCCGGGCCGCGGCCCGCGCGGAGGAATCCATCGACTCCGGCGCCGCCGCCTCCGTCCTGGACCGCTGGGCGGGCGCCACCCAGCGCGCCTGAGCGGCCGCGCCTTGCCGGAACGGACGCTCCCCGGCCGGGCCCCGGCGTCGTTCCCGGACCCGCACCGGCGTCCCGGACGCGGAAAGGGCCCGCACCCTCCGGGGGTGCGGGCCCTGCCGATCCGCCCGGAAGGGCGGCGGGGTCAGGAATCGAGGCCGAGCGAGAACGCGGCGTCGAGGTCGTGCTGGGAGTAGGAGCGGAACGCGATGTGGGTCGAGGTCTCCTGCACGCCGGGGATCTTCGACAGCCGGTCGGCGATGACGTCGGCGAGGTCCTCGTGCCGCTTCACGCGCGCGACGGCGATCAGGTCCCAGTCCCCGGCCACGGAGTAGACCTCGCTGATGCCCTCGATCTCGGAGATCTCCTGGGCCGATTCGGGGATCCTGTCCGCCTGCGTCTGAATCATGACGAATGCCGTGATCATGGTCCCTGTCCTTCCGGGTCTGTGCGGAGCGGCGTCGGCGCCGCTGCTTCGCTGTCCCGTCGAGCCTAATTCACGCCCGCCCCGCTGGCACATTACGACGCCGGAGCAGCGCCGCGCTGAGCAGGCGCCGCCCCAGCAGGAGGACCGCGAGCGACGCGGACGCGACGATGATGAAGGGGACCGCGGCGGTCGCGCCGAAGGCGACGCGCAGCAGCAGTCCGAGGCCGACCGTGCCCACCCAGACGAGGACTCCCGCGGGGAACAGCCTGGAGTGCGTGGACCGGATCCTGGTCGCCGCCGAGGCGAGCACGAGGGCGGCAAGGAATGGCGCCGCGGTCGACGCGATACCCGCCGGGCTCAGCCCGTGCTCGTGCTGGGCCCGCCCGAGGACGGCGAAGACGAGGACGAGGGCGGCGTCGAGGGCGAGCAGGGGGATCCACAGGCGGTCGGAACGCATGGGATCCAGTCTAGGTCCGGGAGCATCGTCGGCCCCGACGGCAACAAGGTTTACGCCTTGTTTATCAGTCAACAATGTTCTAGCCTTGTAGGCATGTACGTCGTGACGATCGACCAGCGCGCCTCGCGCCGCAAGCCCGACCTCGTCGACGGGCTCGTGGAGCGGCTCAACCGCGAGTATTCCCCCGTGCGCCCCTTCGAGCGCACCGCGGGGGACGAACTGCAGGGCGTGTTCGACGACGGACGCGGCGTGGCGGCGCTCGTCCTCGATGTCGCGGCGACGGGGGAGTGGAGCATCGGCGTCGGCGTCGGCTCCGTGCGCCTGCCCCTTCCGCGGCAGACGCGGGCCGGGGCCGGCGAGGCCTTCGAACTCGCCCGCGACGCCGTCGAACGCGCCAAGTCCTCGCCGGGATCGCTCGCGCTGAACGCCCGGGATCCACGGATCGAGCGCGTCGAGGCCGAGCTGCAGCTCATCGCCGGCGTCGACGCCCGGCGCAGCCCGGCCTCGCAGGAGGCCGGGCTGCTCGTGGCCGGCGGGCGGTCGCAGAAGGAGGCCGCCGGCCTGCTCGGCGTCTCGCAGCAGGCGGTCTCCAGCCGGCTCGCCTCCGGGCTGTGGCAGCAATGCCGCCGGCTCGAGCGCCACGCCGCCGAGGCGCTGCACGCGTTGGATGCCCCGGACGGGGGAGAATGAGGCCATGGCCGTCCTCGCGCTCGCCCTTCTGCTGCTCGCCGGCCTGAGCGGACTGCCCCAGAACCGGCGGACGGCCCGGGGCCCCGGAGGCCGCTTCCTGCTCGCCACGGCCTTGGGGCAGGTCCTGCTGCTCGCCGGGGCCGCCGCCGCGGCGCTTGCCGCGGCCGAGGTGGTTCCGACCGCGCTGGCGGCGCCGATCGCCGTCGTGGCCGCCGCGGCCGGCGGGGGTCCGGTGACCGTGGCCATCATCCGCATGTCGTACCGGCGCGAAGCCGTCACGACCACCCAGGCGGCACAGGCGGAGGGACAGGGCGAGCTCGTGCTGCGCGGCGGACTCTGGATCGGGATCCTCGAGCGCACGGCGATCGCCGCGACGCTCTGGGCCGGGTGGCCGGAGGGCCTCGCCGTCGTCCTGGCGGTCAAGGGGCTCGGTCGCTATTCGGAGCTCGGCAAGGACGGAGCGGCGGAGCGCTTCATCCTCGGCACGTTCGCCAGCGTCATGTGGGCCTGCGCCTGCACGGGCATCGGCTGCCTGCTCGTCCACGGGGGAGCGGCCTGAGCACCGGGGGCTAGCGGCCGTCGGCCTCGTCGTCGGTGAAGACCTCCTCGATCGCGAGCCCGAACAGCCTGGCCAGGCGGAAGGCCACCGGCAGGCTCGGATCGAACTTGCCCTTCTCGATCGCGTTGACCGACTGGCGGGACACGCCGACGCGCTGCGCGAGGTCGGCCTGCGTCCAGGAGCGCGCGCTCCGCAGCTCGGCGACGCGGTTCCTCACCGGTACCTCACGTTCCCCACGACGAAGGCCAGCAGGTAGACGACGCCGAGGAGCGCGGGGAAGACCGCTACGTTGACGTCGTACGGCACGAGGCCGGCGGCGTCGGCGACGAAGTAGGCGAAGCCGAGGACCCAGCCGATGCCGAGGGTCACCGCGAGCGCGTCGAGCATGATCTTGCGCTGCAGCTCGTCGAGTGCCCTAGGAAGCGCGTGAAGGCGAGGATCCATCCTGCGCCGATGAGCGCGTTGGCCGCGACGGCGGTCCAGCTCGCGGCCGCGTGTTCCTGCGGGTCCCACCACGACGCGGGGCCGAAACGCGCCACCGCGAAGCTCGCGAGCCAGGCCAGGGTCCAGGCGGCCAGCCGGAGGGCGGCCCGGTTCGAGCGCCGGTAGTCGGCTGCGGGTTGTCGTTGCCGTTCCATGGGCGGCCCCTCCTTAAGTTTAAGTCAAGTACACTTGACAGCTTAGATCCGTCTGGACTGAGAAGTCAAGGAAACTTGACTCGCTTCCGGTTCCGGGAATGGCAGCGGTCTGCGAGTCCTGGACAGGGGAGCAGGCCGGGGGAGCGCTTTGGCCGCGTCTGGGATAGGCTCCGCGTCCATGGACATGCTGACGGGTGCTCAGATCGCGGCGGCCGGGCTCGCCGATTGGCGCAAGCTGGCCCAGGGACTCCACGCGCGCTATCTGGTCCACGGCTTCGGCGCGGGCGCCCGGTTCATCACGGCGGTCGGTGAGGCGGGGGACGCTGCCGGGCACCACCCGCACGTGTCACTCGGGCCGGGGTACGTGGATCTCAAGCTGATCAGCGAGGACGCGGTCTACCGCGACGACGCCGGCATCGAACACGTCGTCGAGTGGGTCACCGCGAAGGACGTCGGCCTGGCACGGACGATTGCCCGGATCGCCGCCGACCACGCACTTGCCGCCGACCCGGCCTCGGTCAGCGTCGTCGAGCTCGGCCTCGACACCGCGCACTCCGCCACGATCGCTCCCGTTTGGGCGGCCTTGTTGACCGGGCACGCCTCGTCCCAGGGCCACGGCTCGCCCAGTGACGAGGTGCGCGATGCCACGGGGCGAGTTCCGAATCTGTGGTTCGGAGAAGCCGGCGATCGGGACCCGGCCGACCAGCGTTTCCACGTGGAGGTCTACGTGGCGCCCGAGGTAGCCGAGACACGGATCGACGCAGCGGTCGCCGCTGGCGGAACGGTGGTCGACGACTCCAAGGCGCCTTGGCTCACGGTGATCGCCGATCAGGACGGCAATCGGGGAGTCGTCTGCGTCGACGCGTCCGCCGCGCCCAAGGAGTGACCGATCGGCGCGGCGATGCGCCGGAGGACGGAGGACGCTTCACTCTGAGCACCGATCCTGCGATGACTTGACATAATGTACGTTATCGGCGTTTAGCCGACCGTGCCGGAGAGGGCGGGGCCGAATGCGGGACGGTGGCGCGGCAAGGACGCGTCTTCCGTGCCGCGCCGTCCTTCTCAAGCGCCGACGTAGGCGGCCAGGTACCTGCCCGTGAGCGTGGTCCCGTCGGCGACGAGATCCGCCGGCGTGCCCTCGAAGACCACCGATCCGCCGTCGTGCCCGGCACCGGGTCCCAGATCGATGATCCAGTCGGCATGAGCCATGACGGCCTGGTGGTGCTCGATCACGATGACCGACTTGCCCGAGTCCACGAGCCGGTCCAGCAGCCCGAGAAGCTGTTCGACGTCGGCCAGGTGCAGTCCCGTGGTCGGCTCGTCCAGGACGTAGACGTCGCCCTTCTCGCCCATCTGCGTGGCGAGCTTGAGACGCTGGCGCTCGCCGCCGGAGAGCGTCGTGAGCGGCTGCCCCAGGGTCAGGTACCCGAGACCGACGTCGGCGAGCCGGCCCAGGATCTTGTGGGCCGCCGGGGTGCGGGCCTCCCCCTCGCCGAAGAACGCCTCCGCCTCGGCCACCGGCAACGCCAGGACCTCGGCGATGTTCTTCCCGGCCAGCGTGTACTCGAGGACGGACGCCTGGAAACGCCGGCCCTCGCAGTCCTCGCACGTGGACTCGACCGTCGCCATGACCCCGAGCTCGGTGAAGATCACGCCCGCGCCGTTGCACGTCGGGCAGGCGCCCTCCGAATTGGAGCTGAAGAGCGCCGGCTTGACCCCGTTGGCCTTCGCGAACGCCTTCCGGACGGGCTCGAGCAGCCCGGTGTACGTGGCCGGGTTGCTGCGCCGCGAGCCGCGGATGGCACCCTGGTCGATCACCACGACGCCCTCGCGGCCGGCCACGGAGCCGTGGATGAGCGAGCTCTTGCCGGAGCCCGCGACACCGGTGACGACGCAGAGCACGCCGAGCGGCACGTCGACATCGACCCCACGGAGGTTGTGCGTCGACGCCCCACGCACCTCAAGCGCTCCCGTCGCCTGCCTGAGGGCCCCCTTGAGCGACGCGCGGTCGTCGAGGTGGCGCCCCGTCGTCGTACCGCTGGACCGGAGCCCCTCGACGGTGCCCTCGAAGCACACCGTGCCGCCGCCCGTCCCGGCGCCCGGGCCGAGGTCGACGACGTGGTCCGCGATCGCGATCGCCTCCGGCTTGTGCTCGACGACCAGCACGGTGTTCCCCTTGTCCCGCAACTGCAGCAGAAGCGTGTTCATCCGCTCGATGTCGTGCGGGTGCAGGCCGATCGTCGGCTCGTCGAAGACGTAGGTGACGTCGGTCAGCGAGGAACCGAGGTGGCGGATCATCTTGGTCCGCTGGGCTTCTCCCCCGGACAACGTGCCGGACGGGCGGTCCAGAGACAGGTAGCCGAGGCCGATCTCGGTGAACGCGTCGAGCAGGTGCTGCAGGCCCTTGAGCAGGGGCGCGACGGAGGGCTCGTCGATCCCCCGCACCCATTCGGCCAGGTCGGTGATCTGCAGCGCGCACGCGTCGGCGATGTTCCTGCCGTTGACCATCGATGACCTGGCCTCCGCGGCCAGCCTCGTGCCGTCGCACTCCGGGCACGTGCCGAACGTGACCGCGCGCTCGACGAAGGCCCGGATGTGCGGCTGCATGGCCTCCGGGTCCTTGGAGAGCATCGACTTCTGGATCTTCGGGATCAGGCCCTCGTAGGTGAGGTTGATGCCCTCGACCTTGATCTTCGTCGGCTCGCGGTACAGAAGGTCGTGCAGCTCCTTCTTCGTGAACTTCTCCACGGGCTTGTCCATGTCGAAGTACCCGGAGCCACCGAAGATCCGTCCGTACCAGCCGTCCATGGAGTACCCGGGGACGGTGAGGGCGCCGCCGGACAGCGACTTGGAGCCGTCGTAGAGGGCCGTGAGGTCGAAGTCCTTGACGGACCCCGTGCCCTCGCAACGCGGGCACATGCCGCCGAGCCGGTTGAACGTCGCCTTCTCGGCCTTGGTCTTGTTGCCGCGCTCGACCGTGATCGCCCCGCTGGCCTTGACGGAGGGCACGTTGAAGGAGAACGCCCCGGGCCCGCCGATGTGCGGTTCGCCGAGCCGGCTGAAGAGGATGCGCAGCATCGCGTTGGCGTCCGTCACCGTGCCCACCGTGGAGCGCGGGTTGGCCCCCATGCGCTCCTGGTCCACGATGATCGCCGTCGTGAGCCCCTCGAGGTGATCCACCTCGGGGCGGGCCAGCGTCGGCATGAACCCCTGGACGAACGCGCTGTAGGTCTCGTTGATGAGCCGCTGCGATTCGGCCGCGATCGTGCCGAACACGAGCGAGCTCTTGCCCGAGCCCGAGACCCCGGTGAAGACGGTGAGCCGGCGCTTCGGCAGGTCGACGCTGACGTTCTTGAGGTTGTTCTCCGAGGCCCCCTGGACCCGGATGAGGTCGTGCTGGTCCGCGGCGAGCGCCGTGTCCTCCCGGGCCGTCTCGGGGGCCGCGCTCATCGGCGCTCCTGGACGCGGACGGTGTTCCCGGCCGGGTCGCGGAAGGCGCAGTCGCGGACGCCGTAGGGCTGGTCGAGGGGCTCCTGCATGATGTCGGCGCCGCTCGCCTCCACCTTCTCGAAGAGCGCGTCGAGGTCCGGCGTGGAGAGGACGACGGCGGCGAACGTCCCCTTGGCCATCATCTCGGCGACGACCCGGCGCTCCTCGTCGGAGATCCCCGGATCCACGGCGGGCGGGGTGAGCACGATCGACGTGTCCGGCTGCCCGGCCGGCCCGATCGTGATCCAGCGCATGTCCTCGTAGCCGACGTCGAGGCGGACCTCGAAACCGAGCAGGTCGCGGTAGAAGGCGAGCGACGCCTCCGGGTCCTCGTGCGGGAGGAAACTCGAGTGAATGTTGATGTCCATGTCCGTCATCCTAGGGGTGATGCCGCGGGGCGCCCTTCTTGATTCCTGACCGGTCTCGCCACGACCTTGGCCACGCAGCCGGGGATCCCCTCCCCCGGGCCGGCCGCCGCGGCACGGTACTCGCTCGGCGGCATGCCGACGAGCTCGGAAAAGCGGGTGCTGAAGGTGCCCAGCGAGGAGAATCCCACCTCGAAGCACGCCTCGGTGACGCCCACGTCGCCGCGGCGCAACAGCGTCATGGCCCGCTCGATGCGCCGCGTCATGAGGTAGCGGTAGGGCGGCTCGCCGTAGGCCCGGCGGAACTGCCGGCTCAGGTGCCCGGCGGACATGTGGACGCCGCGAGCCAGGGCCTCGACATCGAGCGGGCGGGCGTACTCGCGGTCGATCCTGTCGCGGACGCGGCGCAGCAGGACGAGGTCGCCCAAGGCGGGGGAAACAGACGCGGTGTTCATGGCTCTCCTGATCGTTCCACCGGTCCCCCGGGCTGTCCAGCGCGCGGCCGGGCGTCCTGTCCGGCGTCGACCGCCTCCACCCTGGGGGACCCGCCGTGGCCCGCGGGCGGCCCGGAGGCGTAACGTTGGCCCCATGAGCGCACGCATCACGGCCCGGCAGTTCCACGATTCCGACGGCGTCTCCGAGTGGCGCGTCGTCTTCGGCGGCGCCGGCGCCCGGTTCGCCACCGGCTCGTTCGCGCGCGGCCTCGCCCTCGTGGACGAGATCGGCCGGCTCGCCGAGGCCGCCAACCATCACCCCGACCTCGACCTCCGCTACGGGTCACTCACGGTCAATCTGCTCTCGCACGACGTCGGTGGGCTGAGCGGGCGGGACGTGGAGCTGGCCCGGGCGATCTCGGCGGCGGCCCGCGACCTCGCCATCGAGGCGGACCCGGCCGAGGTCCAGACGGTCCAGCTCGCCCTCGACGCGCTCGACATCCCCGCGGTCCTGCCGTTCTGGGAGGCCGTGCTCGGCTACCGGCGCGTCGCGGACGACGAGCTGGCCGATCCCGACGGCCGCGAGCCCTCGCTCTGGTTCCAGCAGATGGTCCGCGAGCGCCCGCAGCGCAACCGCATCCACGTCGACGTGTGCGTGGCCCACGACGTGGCCGAGGCCCGCATCGCGGCGGCCGTGGACGCGGGCGGGCGGATCGTCAACGACGAGCACGCGCCGGAGTGGTGGACGCTCGCGGATCCGGAAGGCAACGAGGTCGACATCGCCACCATGGCCGGACGCGGCTAGTGGCCCCACGGGGGTCCGCGGCAGGGACACGGTTCCCGCTGCCGTGGCGCCGGCTGACTGCGGCCGCCCGGACCCGGCGCGGCATCGGTCGAGCGGCCCGGGACCACGGGCTCGTCCTCGATCCCGCCCAGCTCTCCGCGGCCGGACTGCTCGCCCGCGCCGCCGGCAGCCTCGACCGGCCCTCGGGCCCGCCCGGCCACGTCTACCTCTGGGGGCCGCCCGGGCGGGGCAAGACGTGGCTCGCCGACGCCTTCTTCGACGCCGTCCCCGTCCAGGGCAAGCGCCGGGTCCACTTCCACGCCTTCTTCCGGGAGCTCCACGGCCGCGTCCACGCCGCGGGCGAGGCGTCCCGCGCGGCGGAGCGCGGAGCCGGCCGCGGGGCCGCCGAGCGGCGGGGCAGCGCGATCGACGAGGCCCTCGGGACCATGCTCGCGGGGACCCGGCTGCTCTGCTTCGACGAGTTCCACTGCAACGACCCCGGCGACGCCATGCTCTTGACCCGGCTGCTCAAGCGCATCGTCGAGGAACGGATCCTGCTCGTGGCGACCTCCAACTACGCGCCGGAGCAGCTGCTCCCCGATGAGTACTTCCACCATCTCGCCGAGCCGGCCATCGCGCTGATCCGCGCCCAGATGCAGGTCGTCGAGATCGCCGGGCCGACCGACTACCGTGCGGTGCGGCCGTCCACGCGCGCCGCGGGATTCTCGTCGGGAACCCATTGGCCGGACCCCGTCGGGGACGGGCCCGGAACGGCGGGGCTGGTCCCGCCGTCGCCCGCCGAACGCCGGATCCTGCGGCCGACGACCCAGGACATCGAGGCGCTCCGGGCGGCGGACGGGCAGCTGTGGTTCCGCTTCGACGCCCTCTGCGGGGCCCCGACGGCCCCCATGGATTACCTGCGCCTCGCGGAGGACTCCCGGCACTGGGTCGTCGACTCCGTCCCGCCCCTGGACCGGCTGACGCCGTACGCGCTACGCCGCTTCGGCAACGTCGTGGACGTGCTGTACGAGCGCGACGTCCGCCTGGACCTGATCGGCGGCGGGTCCTTCGAGGAGGCCGGATCCCTGATCCCGCCGGCCGACGCCGCACGCCTGTTCAGCCGCCTGTCCGCCCTCGCCGCCCCGGCCCGAGCGGCCGCCGCCGGCCGCTAGCAGCCCCACTGCTCCCCCATCAGCACACAGGAACCCAGGAGACCATGCCGCACTCCCCCGCCGAGGACGACTTCACGCCGGACCGCCTCGTGGACCTCGCCGAGAGGCTGACCCGTGCCGAGGCGGAGACGGGTTCCCTGCCCGGGATCGTCCAGCTGGGCCACCCGGTCCTGCGCGCCCGGGCCCTGGACTACTCGGGCCAGCTCGGCGACGAACTGCTCGGGCGCCTGCTGGCGACCATGCGGAAGGTGATGCACGCCGCCCCCGGCGTGGGGCTCGCGGCTCCCCAGCTGGGGCTGCCCCTGCGGTTGGCCGTGATGGAGGACCTCTTCCCGGTCGACCCGGCGACGGCCGAGGCGCGCGGGAGGACTCCGCTCGAGTACTTCGCGGCCGTCAACCCCGGCTACTCGGCCGTGGGCGCCCGCACTTCGTCCCACTTCGAGGGCTGCCTGTCCTTCGCCGGCTTCACGGCGGTCGTCGAACGCCCCGAGGAGATCGAGGCGAGGTACACGGGTCCGGACGGCACCGGCGTCGTCCGGTCCCTGCGCGGCTGGCCCGCGCGGATCTTCCAGCACGAGGCCGACCACCTGGACGGCACGGTCTACATCGACCGGGCCGTGAGCCGCAGCCTGTGCACCTCGGAGGCCTACGCGGCCCGCTGGCAGGAACCGCGCCCGGACGCCGCGGCGCGCGGGCTCGGCTTCGCGCTGCGGGTCGCCGAGGACGACGCCGGGGCCTCCTAGGAGACGGGCAGGTACCTCCCGAACCACTCCAGGATCGCCTCGAAGCGCTGGCGCCGGTGCCACGGGGTCCCGCTGCGCGAGAGCTCGTGGTCCTCCCCCGGGAAGAGCAGGAATTCCGTCTCGACGCCGTGGCGCAGCAGCTCGACGTAGTACCGCTGGGCCTGCTCGAGCGGGCACCGGTAGTCCTCCTCCGAGTGCAGCACGAGGGTGGGCGTGCGGACCTGGGACGCGACGGCGAGCGGGCTCTGGGTCAGCGTGTGCGCGGGATCGGAGCCGGTGTAGGCCTCGCTGAAGAACCAGCCGATGTCGCTCGATCCGATGAAGCTCAGCGGATCCAGGAAGCCTCGCTCGACGACCGCGGCGGCGAAGCGGTGCTCGTGGGCGATCGTCCACGCCGTGAGGTATCCGCCGTAGGAGCCGCCGAGCACGCCGGTCCGGGCGCCGTCGAGGCGCGGCTCGGCCGCGATCGCGCCGTCGAGGAACGCCAGGACGTCCTGCAGGTCGACCGTCCCCATGGCCTCCTTGATCGCCAGGCCGTGGGGACGGCCGTAGCCGGCGCTGCCCCGCGGGTTGCACTGCAGGACGGCGTAGCCGGCCTCGGCATAGACCTGCGCCTCGTCGAAGTAGGACCAGCCGTAGGACGCGAACGGGCCGCCGTGGATGTTCAGGAGGACGGGGTGGGGCCCGTCGCCCTCGGGCAGGTGGAGCCAGCCGTGCACGGGGTAGCCGTCCGGGCCCTCGACGACGAGTTCGCGCGGCGGCGCGATGCGCGTCCGCTCCCGCAGCGCGGCGGCGAAGTCGGTCACGGGCTCGAGCTTGCCGCCGCGCAGCACGCCGAGCTCGCCCGGGCTGCGCGGGGTGGCATGGGAGACGACGACGGTGCCGGCCGCCTCCGCGGCGCCGGTCACGAGGACCTCCCCTGCCACGAGGACCTCCACCGTCCCGTCGGCGGAGAGGCGGTGCAGCTCACCGCTGCCGCGCACGCGCGCGAACGCCAGGACGTCCGCGTCCCCGTGCGGGACCAGGCCGGACTGGACGTCGCCGTAGTCGGCCGTCTCGAGGTCCGTGAGCAGGCGGGGCTCCGTGCCGGGTCCGGCCGCGTCGGCAGGGAGCACGAACACGCCGGCCTGCCGGGCCACGAAGTCGCGGCCGTCGGGGCCGAGCTCCTCGCCGAGCAGGTACAGGTGGCGGCCGTCGCGGGAGAACGCCGGCGTCGAATAGGCGAAGCTCCCGTCGGGCTCGCCGGCGACGGGCTCGGTTCCGGCCCCGGGGTCCGCGACCGCGACGCGGTGGACCATGGAGCGCAGGTCCGCGTCGGCGCCGGGATGCAGGGCGGCGTTGAAGTAGACGTGGCGGCCGTCGGGCGAGAAGCACGGCCCGGAGGCGTCGCGTTCCCCGTCCGTCAGCGCCGTATAGGCGGGCAGGCCGCGGCGGGCCGGCCGGGATCCCTGGTGGGAGGCGGCGTCCGCCGCCTCGGCGGCGCCTTCTCCGGTGCCGTCCACCCCGGCGGACGCCCCGGCGTCGGCTCCGGCGTCGGCCGGGGCCTCCTTGGCCCGGCCGACGGGCTCGATGTACGGCTCCTCGTTCAGCGGGGGAAGCTCCATGAGGTACAGGGACTGGACCTTGTCCCGGGTGAAGCCGATCCCGTTGCCGCGGTACTTGAAGCCCGTGATCCGCCGCGGATCCTCGGCGCCGGCCCCCACGCCGTCGGTGCTTCCGTAGCGGCCGGCGTCGGGCGTGCGGCTCGCGAAGGCCACGTGGCGCCCGTCCGGGGAGCAGGCGAAGCCGGAGACGCCGAGGTGGCGGTCGGTGAGGATGCGGGGCTCGCCACCGCGCGCGTCGACGACCGCGAGCTGCGGGCGGCCCTTCGCGTCGGGGCGTAGGAACACGATCCGCGTTCCATCCGGCGAGTACTGCGGCGCCGCGTCGCGCGTTCCGCGGGTGAGCCGGCGCGGCGCCTCGTCGCCGACGAGGTCGACGGCCCACAACTGTCCGGTCTCGGCGTCCGCGGCGAAGCTGGGCCGCGAGGCCGCCAGCACGGCGCGCGTGCCGTCGGGGCTGATGCTCGGCGCGGATACAGTGGTCATCAGTTCAAGCTGCGTCGGTTTCACAGCGCGAGCCTATCTGAAACGTCCATTGAAGGAAATGATCCATGACCCCGGACCACCGCCCCGGCATCGAGCTGCTGTGCCCCCTCTGCGCCCGGCCGCTCGCGTCCACGGGCGCGGCGGGTCGCTCGCTCGCGTGCGGCGGAGGCCACCGCTTCGACGCCGCGAAGCAGGGCTACGTCAACCTGCTGACGGGCCGCGGCACGGGCTTCACGGAGGACACGGCGGACATGGTCGCGGCACGGGCCGGCTTCCTCGCGGCGGGCCACTACGCGCCGCTCGCGCGGGCGCTGGCCGGGGAGGCGCTCCGGGCCGCCGGGCGCCTCGACCCGGAGCGCGCCGTGCGCGTCCTGGACGCCGGCGCCGGGACGGGCTACTACCTCGGGGCCGTCCTGTCGGCCCTGCGGTCGGGCACGCAGGACGGAGACGCCGCCGAAGCCCGGGCAGGGTCCGGCCCCTCCCTCGCGGCTCCGGCCGGGCACGACGCCGGAGCCCGGCCAGGGTCCGGCCCCTCCCCCGCGGAGCTGGTCCGGGACGGGGACGACCCCGCGGCGCAGGCCGGGCGCCCGGCGTCGGGCGTCGCCCTGGACATCTCCCGCTACGCCATGCGCCGCGCCGCCCGGCTCGAGGGGGTCCGGGCGCTCGTCTGGGACGTCTGGCGCAGGCTGCCGCTGCCGGACGGCGGCGCGGACCTGCTACTGAACGTCTTCGCCCCGCGCAACGGTGCCGAGTTCCACCGCGTCCTCGCCGACGACGGCACGCTGCTCGTCGTCACCCCGCTCCCCGGGCACCTCCGCGAAGCGGCCGAACCGCTCGGGCTGCTGGGGATCGCCCCGGACAAGGAGGCGTCCGTGGCCGGGGGACTCGGCCCGGGATGGACGCAGACCGGGGTGCGGGAAGTGCGCTTCACCCTCCGCCTCGACGAGGCCGACGCCGCCCGGCTCGCGCTCATGGGTCCCGCCGGCCACCACGCCGACGCCGCCGTCTTCGCCGAGCGCGCCGCCCACGGCGTGCCGGAGTCGGTGACCGCCGCGTTCCGCCTCCAGGCCTTCGCGAAGGACGCCGGATCCCAACATCGTCCTCAGGGGTGACTACGGTTCGCGGTCCCATCAGGCAAGATGGAGGCAACGAGGGCGGTCCGTGCCCTCCCGGAAGCAATGCGGTGGACACACATGATTGATTGGATCGTCGCCAACGGGTGGGTCTTCTGGCTCGCGCTGTTCCTGATCCTGGCGATCATCGAGATGATGGCCCTCGATCTCTATTTCCTCATGCTCAGCGCCGGCGCGCTCGGTGGCGTCGTCGTGGCGCTGGCCGGCGGTCCGTTCTGGCTGCAGGCCGTGGTGTTCTGCGTCGTCTCGCTGCTCATGATCCTGCTCGTCCGGCCCATCGCCATGAGGCATCTGCGCAAGGCTCCGGCCACTCTCCGCACCAACGTCGACCGCCTGCTGGGTCAGGACGCCCTCGTCCTCGAGCCCACGTCCCGCATGGCCGGACGCGCGAAGATCGGCGGCGAGACCTGGAGCGCCCGCACCGAGGACGACGCCCCGCTCGAGCCCGGCAACTACGGCACGGTCGTGCGCATCAACGGCGCCACCGCCTACATCACCGCCCGCACGGCCGAGGGCCAGGGCGCCTAGGTCCACCGCCGGTTCGTCCGGCACACCGAGCCTTCACGGGCACAACACGCAAGAAGGGGGACACCCATGCTGGAGAACTTCACCGGCGTCGGCATCGTACTGATCGTACTGGCCGTCTTCGTCATCATCGTCCTGCTGCGCTCCGTCCGCATCGTTCCGCAGGCCCGCGCCGGCATCGTCGAGCGACTGGGCAAGTACCAGCGGACCCTGGGACCTGGCCTGACCATCCTGATCCCGTTCGTCGACCGGCTCCTGCCGCTGCTCGACCTCCGCGAGCAGGTCGTCAGCTTCCCGCCGCAGCCGGTGATCACCGAGGACAACCTCGTGGTCTCCATCGACACGGTGGTCTACTTCCAGATCACCGAGCCGCGCGCAGCGACCTACGAGATCGCCAACTACATCCAGGCCGTCGAACAGCTGACCACCACGACGCTGCGTAACGTCGTCGGCGGGCTGAACCTGGAAGAGGCCCTGACGAGCCGCGACCAGATCAACGGACAGCTCCGTGGCGTGCTCGACGAGGCGACCGGCAAGTGGGGCATCCGCGTCTCCCGCGTCGAGCTCAAGGCGATCGATCCGCCCCTGTCCATCCAGGACTCCATGGAGAAGCAGATGCGCGCCGAGCGGGACCGCCGCGCCGCAATCCTCACGGCCGAGGGCACCAAGCAGTCCCAGATCCTCACGGCCGAGGGCCAGCGGCAGGCCGCGATCCTCGCGGCCGAGGGCGACGCCAAGGCGGCCATCCTCCGCGCCGACGGCGAGGCCCAGGCCATCGAGAAGGTCTTCAACTCGATCCACGCCGGCAATCCGGACCAGAAGCTCCTGGCCTACCAGTACCTGCAGACCCTGCCGAAGCTCGCCGAGGGCTCCTCCAACACGCTCTGGATCATCCCGAGCGAGGTCGGCGAGGCCCTCAAGGGCATCGGCGGCGCGCTGGGCAACCTGCGCCCCGACGACGACGCGCCGTCGACCCCGGCCCCACCCCGCACCGGCCAGGCCGCGGGATCCGGTTCCACCCCCGCGACGCCTCCGGCGCCTCCCGCCCCGCCGGCCCCGCCGGTCGATCCGGGCCACTAGCCCACGACGCATCCGGAGCACGGGTGCCCGATGTGCCGCCGCGGGCGGCCGGTCGACGGAGATCCCGTCGGGCGGCCGCCCGTGGCGCGTATACTGAATGGCTGGAGACTTCCGCCCTACGGGAATCACCGGCGTGCCCGGGGCGTTGAACACCATAGTCGTCGAGCGTCCGCCAGCCGGACGCAGTTGGGAGTAGTCATGAGCGATCGCAGCCTGCGCGGCATGCGCCTCGGTGCGCAGAGCATGGAGACAGAGGCCGGCGTCGAGCCGGCACCGCGCCAGCGCGTCGAGTACCGGTGCGAGGACGGCGAGCAGGTCTTCGTGACCTTCTCCTCCGAGGCCGAGATCCCGCCCACCTGGGTGTCCAAGACGGGCAAGGAGGCGGTCCTCGTCAACGGCGAGAAGCCGGACGATTCCAACGAGAAGCCCGTCCGGACCCACTGGGACATGCTCCTGGAGCGCCGCAGCGTCGACGAGCTCGAGCAGATCCTGAAGGACCGGCTCGACAAGCTGCACGCCGACCGCGGCGAAAAGGTCTAGGCCCCACGCACTCCGGCTCCAACGACGGCGGGCGCCGTTCCCTCCAGGGGAACGGCGCCCGCAGTCGTTGTGTCCAGATGTCTTTCCGCCGGAACGTCAGGCGCGTCCGGTGAGCTTCTTCCAGCGGGCGCCGAGGCCCCAGCGGGTGACGTTGAGCATGGCCTCGACGACGATGTTCCCGCTCATCTTGGACACGCCGAGCTCGCGTTCCACGAACGTGATCGGCACCTCGACGATCCGCCGCCCCAGCCGGGCCACCCGGAAGGTCATGTCCACCTGGAAGCCGTAGCCCACCGACTCCACGGCGTCGAAGTCGATCGCCTCGAGGGTCTCCCGGCGGAACGCGCGGAATCCGGCCGTGATGTCGCGGACCGACAGGCCGAGCATCACGCGCGAGTAGAGAGAACCCGCCCGGGAGATGAGCTTGCGGTGCAGGGGCCAGTTCACGACCGAGCCGCCCTTGACCCAGCGCGAGCCGATCACGAGGTCCGCCTCGGGGACCTTCGCGAGCAGGCGGGGCAGGTCCTCCGGACGGTGGGAGCCGTCGGCGTCGAGCTCCACGATCACGTCGTAGTCCCGCTCGAGCGCCCAGCGGAAGCCGGCGATGTAGGCCGCGCCGAGGCCTTCCTTGCCCTGGCGGTGCATGACATGGACCTGCGGATCGGCGGCCGCGAACTCGTCGGCGAGCCGCCCGGTGCCGTCCGGGCTGTTGTCGTCGGCGATCAGGACGTCCGAGTCGGGTACGGCGGCCCGCAGGCGGCCCAGGGTCACGGGGAGCGACTCGAGCTCGTTGTAGGTCGGGATGATCGTGACGACGCGCACGCGGCGGCCCCTTCTGATTCGGTGGTGGAATCCGCGGTGCGGATCCTCGACTGCGGGCCCGGGACGCGGACGTCACTCCCCCGTCGCCGGCAGCAGGCGGGCGGGCCAGTGAACCAGTATACGGACACGGAAAGACCCCGGGAACTTCGGACCAGTCGTCCCACGCCGTGGCGCGGGCCTCCTGTTTTCTACTGCTCCCGGGGCCTTGTCCTGTGGTGTTCTGCCGAGATTCCGGCACGGTGGACCTCTAGAGCTGCTCCGCCACCGTTGAGAGTCAAGCCTAGCCGCTTGTTACCTCGTGTCAACCACGAATTGACTAGGCGCGATGCCGGAAGGCCCTAGTCAGTGCGGCGCGGCGCGGCCGCCGAGGCTGCGATGCCTTCCGGGACCGCTCAGCGGGTCTCGAACGCGTCGAAGATCACGCGTCCAGCGCGTACGGTGCGCAGGCAACGCGGCGCGCCCTCGTCGAGAACCGGGAGCATCGGCGTCCCGGCGCGGGCGTCCGTGCTCCAGGAGGCGACGCGCGCATCCGGGGCCTGCACTGCCAGCTCCGAGGCCTCCCAGACGGCGAACGTCGCCTCGGCCCCGGGGACGAGCTGCCCGGCCAGGGGATCGGCCACCCCGGCGGCACGGTGGCCGGCGCGCGTGTGGGCCACGAAGGCCGCGCGCGCCGAAACGCGCGCCGACGGCGTGTGGTGCTCGAGGCACGCCTTCACGGCGCCCCAGGGGTCCACCGCCGTGACCGGCGCATCGGACCCGAGGCAGACGGGGACGCCGGCCGCGAGGAAGCGTCCGACCTCGTTCATGGCCGTCGAGCGCTCCACGCCGAGGCGCTGCTCGTACTGGCCGCCGGGCCCGCCCCAGAGCGCGTCGAACGCAGGCTGCAGCGAGACCGTGATGCCGTACTCGAGGAGGGCGGCCAGGACGGCGTCGTCGATCATCTCGACGTGCTCGAGCCGGTGCCGCGCCGATTGCACCGCGGCTCGTCCGACGCGCTCCGCGGCCAGGCGGAAGCCCTCGATCGCGGCGTCCGCCCCCGCGTCGCCGATGACATGGAAGGCCGCCTGGATGCCGGCCTCGGTGCAGGCCGCGATGTGGTCGGCGATCCGGCCGGCGTCCAGGAAGAGGTCGCCGCGGCTGCCGGGGGCGTCGTCGTAGTCCGCCCGCAGCCGGGCCGTGCGGGAGCCGAGCGATCCGTCGATGTTCAGGTCTCCTCCGAGACCCGTGAGCCGGCCGCCGAAGTCCTCCATCAGGGAACGCGCCTGCGCGGCGTCGGCGACGGCCTCGCCCCAGTAGACGTGGATCGCGGGGTGGTCCTGCCCCTCCTTCTCGAGCAGCCCGAGCAGGACCTCGGTGTCGCGGCGCGTGCCGATGTGCGGAGCCCCCATCTCGGCCGCCCCGGCGACCCCACGGGAGGCCAGGTGGCGCAGGGCGGCCCGCTGGAAGCGGCGCCGGGACGCGTCGGAGAAGTCGAGCACCTCGGCCCGCACCCGGGCATGCGCTTCGCGCACGACGACCGCTCCGCCGTCGTACCCGTCCACCCCCGCCAGCGCCAGCCGCCCCGCGAGGGAGGCGTTGACGAGGCCCGAATGCACGTCGGCACGGGTGAGGTACACGTCCGCTCCCCCGCCCGCCTCCTCGAGCTCGGCGGGCGTCGGGACGCGCCCCTCCGGCCAGAGGCTCTCGTCCCATCCCGCGCCGAACACCGCGCCCCCGGAGGCGGCGGCGCCGCGCACCGCCTCGAGCAGGCCGGCCAACGAGCCTACCCCGCCGAGGTCCAGCATCGACAGCGCGGCGCCCGTTTCCGTCAAGTGGACGTGGCTGTCGAAGAAGGCGGGGGCGACGAGGGCCCCCTCGAGGTCCACGACCTCGACGCCCTCGTCGAGCAGGGCCGCCGCGGCGGCCTCCTGCCCGATCCACGCCACCGTCCCGTCCGCGACCAGCAGGGCGGTCGCGAAGGGGTCGGACGCGCTGTAGACGGCGCCGTTGCGGTACATGACGCGCTGGGGCATGCGGTGTTCCTTTCGGGGTGGGGCCGCGGAACGGCCAGGTGGTTCCTAGTCGGCGATCGAGGAATAGGCGACGACTCCGCGCCGGACGGCGTCCACGGCCTCCCGGCAGCGCCGCGGGAAGCCGGGATCGAGTCCCGGGACCTTCGCGAGCTGGTCGAGCGAGTCGATGACCTGCTTCGCCCAGCGCACGAAGTCGCCCGCCGCGAGCTCCGAGCCGCGCAGGCAGTCCTTCAGGTCCCGGCCGCGGGCCCAGTGGTACATGGGCCAGACCAGTCCCGCCTCGGGCTCGGCGGTCTCGGGGAGCCGGTGGGCGGCCTCGCGGTCCGTCAGCTCGGACCACTGCCTCACCGCCGTGTCCCAGACGGTCTCGAGGGCCGGTGAGGGCAGCTTGGGCTGCACGCCCTTGTCCTCGCGCTTGGCCTGGTAGACCAGCATCGTCACGGCCGCGGCCAGCTCGGCCTTGCCGAGGCGGTCCAGGGCCCCGGACTCGAGCACGAGCGAGGTCAGCAGGTCCCGCTCCCCGTAGATCCGGCGCAGGCGCTGCCCGGAGTCCGTGGCCTTCAGCGCCCCCGTCGCGGCGTCGGGAAGGAGGTAGCCGTAGTCGCCCAGCACCGAGCACACGCGGTCGAACGTCTTGGCGATCGTATTGGTGCGGCCGCTGATCTGGCCGGCAAGCCGGTCCGTCTCCTGGCGCAGCTTCCACCACCGCTCGGCCCAGCGCGCGTGGTCCTCGCGCTCACTGCAGCCGTGGCAGGCGTGCCGCTTCAGCCGGCGCCGGAGTTCGGTGATGCGCGCCTCCTGCTCGGAGTCGCCGCGGTAGTCGAAGCCGCTCGCGCCGCGCCGGGGCGGCCGCTGCTCGTGCAGGGCGTTGCGCATCGAGGAGGCGAGGTCCCGGCGTTCCTTGGGCGAGCGGCCCGTAAAGGCCTTGGGGATGCGGATCCGCGAGACGACCTCGACGGGCCCCTCGAGGTCCTGCGGCCCGAGGCGGCGGATCTGCCGGTCCTCCGTCAGGATGGTCGGGCGCGGATCACGGAGGGAGTCCGAGACGGCGATGACGACGCTGCGGCCCAGCCTGCGGGGCCCGGAGACGTCGACGATGTCCCCGGGGGTCAGCTGCGCGAGCGAGTCCTCCGCGGCCGAGCGCCGCGCCCGGTGGGCCGTGCGGGAGGCCGCCTTCTCCGCCTCGGAGAGCTCCTGGCGCAGCCGCGCGTAGTCCGCGAAGTCGCCGAGGTGGCATTGCATGGCGCGTGCGTAGCCCTCGAGCGACTCCTCGCGGCTGCGCACCTGGCGGGCCAGTCCGACGACGGAGCGGTCGGCCTGGAACTGGGCGAAGGAGGTCTCGAGGATCTCCCGTGCCCGGGGCCTGCCGAACTGTGCCGAGAGGTTCAGGCTCATGTTGTACGTGGGGCGGAAGCTCGAGTTCAGCGGATAGGTGCGCCGTGACGCGAGACCGGCGACCGCCGCCGGATCGGTCCCGGGCTGCCACAGGACCACCGCATGGCCCTCCACGTCGATGCCGCGGCGGCCGGCCCGGCCCGTCAGCTGCGTGTATTCGCCCGCGGTCACCGAGACGTGCTGTTCGCCGTTGAACTTCTCCAGCTTCTCCAGCACCACCGATCGGGCGGGCATGTTCACGCCGAGGGCGAGGGTCTCCGTCGCGAACACGGCCTTGACCAGGCCCTGGGCGAAGAGCTTCTCGACGACTTCCTTGAAGACCGGCAGCAGGCCGGCGTGATGGGCCGCGAAGCCGCGCAGCAGGCCCTCGCGCCAGGACCAGAAGCCGAGCACGTCGAGGTCGTCCGGCGGCAGCTCGAAGGCGGCGAGGTCGATCGCCTGCTCGATCCGGCGCGCCTCGGCCTCCGTCGTCAGCGCCAGGCCGGAGCGCACGCACTGCGCGACGGCGGCGTCGCAGCCCTTGCGGGAGAAGATGAACACGATCGCCGGGAGCAGGCCGGCCCGGTCCAGGGACAGGATCATCTCGGGGCGGGACACCGTGTGCCGGGGCGCGGAGGCGTCGGAGTAGCGCGGGCCGTGTCCACGGTTGCGGCCCTGCGCCCGCCCGGGGCGCGGCCGGCCGGAGTGCCGGAGGTCGCGCTGGGCCAGCTTGGTCAGTTCCGGGTTGACGGTGACGGTCTCGGCCGGTCCCTCCCCGCGCGCCGCCGCGGCCTCGTCGAAGGAGACCTCCCCGGCGAAGAGGTCGATCAACCGCCCGCCGGCCATGACGTGCTGCCACAGCGGGATCGGCCGGTGCTCGGAGACGACGATCTCCGTGTCCCCGCGGACCGTGTCGAGCCATCCGCCGAACTCCTCGGCGTTGGAGACGGTGGCGCTGAGCGAGACGAGCTGGACGTCGTCGGGCAGGTGGAGGATGACTTCCTCCCACACGGCACCGCGGAACTTGTCGGCGAGGTAGTGGACCTCGTCCATCACGACGTAGCCGAGGCCAGTGAGGGTGTCCGAGTCCGCGTAGAGCATGTTGCGCAGCACCTCGGTGGTCATCACGACGATCTCGGCCTCGCCGTTGACCGTCGTGTCCCCCGTGAGCAGGCCGACGCGGTCGGGGCCGTAGCGGGCGGCGAGCTCCGCGAACTTCTGGTTGCTCAGCGCCTTGATCGGCGTCGTGTAGAAGGCCTTGAGCCCACGGTGTAGCGCCAAATGGACGGCGAACTCCCCCACGACCGTCTTCCCGGCTCCGGTCGGGGCGGCGACGAGCACGCCCTTGCCGGCCTCGACGGCGCGGCACGCGTCGACCTGGAAGGGATCCAGCTCGAAGCCGAGGCCCTGACGGAAGGCGTACAGCTCGGTCTTGGCCTCGGCCGCGCGCTCACGCGCCGCGGCGTAGTTCTCCGCCGGGGAGCCCATGGTGTCCGCCCTTCGGTGTGGTGTCTTTGCCGGGGGCGGTCCAACGCTGGCATGGCCGGTCCCCCCGGGCCAACGATGCCATACCCGTCGCCGCGTCTCGCAACCGGGCGCGGCGGGTCTCAGGCCGAGGTGCCCAGATCCGAGGCTCGGCCTGCCCCGGCGGCGTTCTCCGCCTCGAGGGCGGCAGCGCGCTTGGCCCGCCGCTTGTCGTTGACGAGGCAGATGACGGTCGCGGCGGCGAACAGGACCAGAAGGGGTCCGGCGAGCACGAACATCGTCATCGCATCGCCGCCGGGGGCGGCCATGGCCGCCACGAGGCAGATGAGGAAGACGGTGATGCGCCAGTTCTTCACGATGAGCCGCCCCGGGAGCACGCCCACGAGGTTCAGGCCCACCATGAGCACCGGCACGATCATCGACAAGCCGAACGCGAGCATGAGCCGCAGCACGAAGCTGAGGTACACCGGTGCGGTGATGAGGTTGACGGCCTCGAACGGCGTCAGCCCGATGAAGAACCTCAACGCGTGCGGAAGCACCCAGTAGCCCAGGTAGATGCCGCCGAGGAAGAGGGGCAGCGAGGCGCCGATGAACGCGAGCGCCGTGCGCTTCTCCTTCTTCTTCAGTCCGGGGACGACGAACGCCCAGAGCTCATAGAGCCAGACCGGGGCGGCCATGACCAGCCCGAGGAACAGCGAGACCTTGATCATGATGTCGAAGGTCGACATCGCGGTATCGAAGTTCGCCTGCCCGCCCGCCTCGATGAGCGGGTCCATGAGCAGTCCCATGACCGGGTAGTAGAGGAAGAATCCTCCGACCGTCGCCAGGAACAAGGCGATCAGCGAGACGAAGAGCCGGTTGCGCAGCTCGATCAGGTGTTCCTTGAGGGCCATCTTCCCTTCGGGATTGGACCGCCCCGTCTTTGATGCCACGCGTGCTTAGAGGTTGCGGTCGCGCTGCTCGGGATCGACGATCCTGCCCTCGACCGGGCCCTCGCCTTCCGCCTTCGGGTCGTCGTCCTTCATCTGCCGGACCTCGGACTTGAAGATGCGCAGCGACTGGCCGATGGAACGGGCCAGGCCGGGAAGCTTGGGCGCGCCGAACAGCAACAGCGCCAGCACGATGATGATGACCAGATGCCATCCTTGAAGACCACCCATGGGGATTTCCTTTCGTCTCCTCAAGTCTACGTCACGAGAGGTCCAGATCACTGATCCGCTGCGGTTGCCCGCGCCGCTTCTTCCGCGCGACCCGGGCGCTCCGGCGCGCCTCGACGCGGGCCGCGCGTCCGGCGTCGTACTCATCGCGCTCCACGGCGGGATCACGGAAGAGCGCGGCGGTCCCGGCGGCCTTCCTCGACGCCCCCGGCGGCTCGTCGACGAGCGGTTCGCCGGCCGGCGGATGCAGCCTCGCCGCGGCCTCCCCGGCCTCGTCGACGAGGCCCATGAACCCCCGGAAGAGCCTGATGCCGCACAGCACCAGGAACAGGGCCGAGGCCGCGAGCAGGAACAGCCACAACAGGATCCAGAACCACCACGGCATCAGGCGCGCGCCTCCTCGTCGACGGAATACCCGGCCAGCGCCCCGTCGAGCCACTCCAGGGCGGTCGCGGCGAGTCCGGGCGGGTCGGCGATCGTGAGCCCGCCGCCGTGGCGGGCCACAAGCCCCGGCAGCATCCCGGCGTCGGCGATCCTCACCTCGGCCAGGACGCGGTCGCCCGACTGGGCCGTGCGCGTGGGCGCGTAGTCCTCGCGCAGCCGGGCGAGGCGTGCGTCGAAGCCCAGCACGACGACGACGTCGTCGGCCCCGGGGACGTAGAGGCGCTCCTGCATCGTGTGCTGCCCGCCCGGAGCGAACACCTCGCCGGTCTCCTCGATCGCGAGGATCCGGTCGACCCGGAAGTTCCGGGCTCCCCCGGCCTTGCGGCACCAGGCCTGCAGATAGCTCCGGCCGCCGTCCTCGAGCAGGCGCACGGGCTCGACCTCGCGGTACCCGACCTCGTCACGCGAGGGGTTGTGGTAGCCGATCCGCAGGACCCGGCGTGCGGCGGCCGCGTCGGCGAGCCGCCGGCCCGGCCCGTCGGCCTCGGTGGCGCCGAGCCGTGCCGCGACGATCCGGCCGATCGGCGCGTACTCCCCCGAGGCGGCCAACAGCTTCTCGAGCGCGCCTGCCGCGGGGCCCGAGGCCTCGGCGCCGGGCAGGTCGAGCAGGGTCCGCAGGCCCACGACGAGCGAGAGCGCCTCGACGAGGTTCAGGCGCAGGGGGTCGGCGAGCCCCTCGACGTTGCCCATCGTGATGACCCCGTCGTCGTAGTCGACGTCGATGAGCTCGTCGGGCAGGCCGTTGGGCACTCCGCACATGCGGATCATGGTCAGCTCCTGGACGAGGCGCTTCTCCGTCAGCCCGAAGTGTTCCGCCGTCTCGGCCAGGGTCGGAGAGCCGTGGAGGCTGACGAACGCGATGATGTCCAGGGCCCGCGCGGCGGCGACGGTCGCCGGCGGGCGTCCGGTGTTGCGGTGGACCGCGAGCTTGTAGGGCGGAACGGGCCGGGCCTGGGCGGCCCGGGCGTCCGCGAGGCGGCGGACGACGGCGTCGCGCAGCGCGCGCGGTTCCCGGACGCGCGCAGCGGCCCCCAGTTCCGCGATCTCCGCGGACGTGGCCTCGGCGTCGTGGAACGTGAAGGACACCGCGTCGAAGCCGTCGGCGGCGGGCTCGACCAGGGAGGCACCCGCGCGCAGGGCGAGCCCCCGGCCCGGAGCGAGCTCGACGACCGCTGGCGTCGCGGCCAGGGACGGGTCCATGAGCCCGAGCTCGGCGGAGACGTCGAAGTCGGTGGGCCGCTCGAAGTGCGATCCGGCGACGCGGGCCACGGCCGAGGTGATGCGGGAGAGGCGGAAGATCCGCTTCTCGGAGCGGTCGAGGTCGAGTCCGACGAGGTACCAGTGGCCGAAGCGGTTGCCGAGGCCCCACGGTTCGACCCGCCGGCGGCTCTCGGCCCCGTCGACGGCGCGGTAGGTGAACCCGACCCTCACGCGCTCCCACGTGGCGTGCAGGAGGTCCTCGAGGGCCTCGTCTCCCGCGTGGAGACGGGCCTCGAAGGTCTCGAAGGCCGCCGCCGCTTCCGCCTCGCCGATCCGGTCCCCGCCGAGCCGGACGACGGCGCGGGCCGCGGCGGCCTCGATGGTGGGGTCCTTCCAGACCTTGGCGGCGAGTCCGAGGGCGAGGGCCTCCTCGGCGGTGAAGGAGACCTCGGGCAGTCGGTAGTTCTCGGGCAGGATGCGGTAGCGCGCCTCTTGCTGGTCCTCTTCGAAGAGCGGTTCGCCGGAGACGACGTCCAGGGGGACGCCGAGCTGCCGCAGGGATGTCTTGTCGCGCTCGAACTTGCGGTCGAAGGCTTCCTGGTCCAGCCCCTGGTAGTCGTCGACCCGCACCCGCAACTCGTCCTTGGTGTAGCCCGACCGGCGCGAGAGCAGCGCATACGTCAGGCTGACGAGCTTCTCCGTGCGGGTGGGTCCTGTCCTGCGTTCCTGTGCCACGCGTGCAACGTTACCAAGGACGGCAGCGGCGCCCCGCACCGTGTGGTGCGGGGCGCCGCTGGAGTCGGTGCCGGCCGGGGTCAGCGCGCGCCGACGAGGTCGACGACGAAGATCAGCGCCTCGTTCGGGCCGATCGCCGCGCCCGCACCGCGTTCGCCGTAGGCCAGGTGGGACGGGATCTCGAGCCGGCGGCGGCCGCCGACCTTCATCCCGAGCAGGCCGCGGTCCCAGCCCTGGATGACCTGGCCGATGCCGACGGTGAAGTCGAGCGGCTGGCCGCGGTTCCACGAGGCGTCGAACTCCTCGCCCGTCGACCAGGCGACGCCGACGTAGTGGGCCGAGACGGTGGTCCCCGGCACGACCTCGGCGCCGTCGCCGACGGCGATGTCCTGGATCACGAGGTCCTCGGGCGGGGTGTCGCCGGGGAAGTCGATCTCCGGCTTG
Source organism: Zafaria sp. Z1313 (assembly GCF_050563205.1). Classification (NCBI taxonomy): domain Bacteria; kingdom Bacillati; phylum Actinomycetota; class Actinomycetes; order Micrococcales; family Micrococcaceae; genus Zafaria; species Zafaria sp. Z1313. The sequence continues at coordinate 569,613 of NZ_JBNWUK010000001.1, read as the reverse complement.
GTGCGATCGTACTCGCGCTGTCCAAACGACATGGCGGTCCTTTCCTCTAGTGGTGTCTTGTCCGGGGACCAGCCTACTTGGCGGCCTGGACCTCGACGACGAACACGAGCGGGCCGGCCGGCGCGCCGGCGGGGGCCGGGTCACCGTAGGCCTTGTCGGCGGGAATGCTCAGGACGACCGTCGAGCCGGCCTTGATGCCCGTCAGTCCCTCGGTCCAGCCCTTGATGACGCCGTTGAGCGGGAAGTCGGTCGGCTCGCCGCGCTCGTAGCTCGAGTCGAAGACCTCTCCGTCTTCCCAGCGCACGCCCTCGTAGTGGGCCGTCACGGTCGACTCGGCGGTCAGCTCCTCGCCGTCGCCCTCCTTGAGCACCTGCACGGCGAGGCCCTCCGGGGCCTCCTTGCCCTCGGGAATGGTGATGGTCGGCTTGTCGTCGTCGTCGAACTCGACCGACGGCAGCGCGCCCTCCTCCTCGAGCTCCTTGACCTCGTCGGGGGTGTAGGTCTTCGACGGCTCCGGGATGTCCTCGGCAGAGACGACCTGCAGGATCAGCAGTTCCTCGGCGGTCGGCTGCTCCTCAGCGGGAGCAGAGCTCGCGTCGTCGCCGCCCGCGGCCGGGGCGGCCGGACGCACGTAGGCGATCCAGGAACCGACCTTGGCTCCCAGCAGGATCCCGTAGATCTCGGGATCGGCCGCCTTCATCTCCTCCGTGAGGCTGAGGACCTGCGGCTCCTGGTCGAAGAGCTGGCCCAGCTGGGATCCGTCCTCGGTCTTGTACCCGGCGAGCTTGTAGGAGACGTTCTGGTTCTCCTTGATCTCGTCACCGTCGCCTTCCTTGACGACGAGCGCGGCGGCCTCCGTGGCCGTGAGCGGCGTGTCGAAGGTGACCGTGGGGCCCGAGTTCTCCTCCTCGCCCGGCGTGATCTCGATGCTCGAGAGGGGGTCGGCGTTGCCGACGGACTTCTCCTGGGGAGATCCACAGCCGGCCAGCGCCACGAGGGACGCGGCCAGCACCACTGCTAGGAGCTTGCGCACGAAGACTACTTTCGTCGGGGTTCGTTTCTCCGTGGCCTCGGGAAGGACCCGTGCCACGGACCGCATCCAGCCTAAGGGCTCAAGCTGTGTATTCGCTTGGCGGCATGCCGTCCGACCCGACCGCGGGGCGCGCTCAGAGCCGGGACATCAGTTCGTCGACGCGTTCGTCCACGGCCGCGAACGGGTCCTTGCACAGCACCGTCTGGCCCGCGAAGTCGTTGATCTTCAAGTGGACCCAGTCCACCGTGAAGTCCCGGCCCGCGTCCTTCGCGGCGCGCACGAAGTCGCCGCGGAGCTTGGCGCGGGTCGTCTGCGGCGGCGTGGAGCGGGCCGCCTCCACGGCGGCGGCGTCGACGACGGTCGCGGCCCGCCCGCGCTCCCGCAGCAGGTTGAACAGCCCGCGCCCCGGCGCGATGTCGTGGTAGGTCAGGTCGAGTTGGGCGACGCGCGGCGAATCAAGCTCCAGCCCGTGCCGGGAGCGGTAGCCGGAAATGAGCCGGTGCTTCACGGCCCAGTCGATCTCCGTGTCGACGAGCGTGGGGTCCTGCCGCTCGACGGCGTCGAGCGCCCGCCCCCAGAGCTCCATCACCCGGGGCACGTGGGGCGTGTGGGCGCCGTGGGCTTCGAGGAAGGCCGTGACCTTGGCGTGGAAGGTCCGCTGCAGGTCCAGGGCGGACAGGGTCCGGCCGTCGGCGAGCCTCACGGGGGTGGTCCCCGTCAGGTCGTGCGAGACCTCGCGGATGCTGCGGATGGGGTTCTCGAGGCGGAAGTCCTCCATCGGCGTCCCCGCCTCGATCATCCGCAGCATCAGGTCCGTCGCGCCGACCTTCACGAGCTGCGTGGTCTCGGACATGTTCGAATCCCCCACGATGACGTGCAGCCGGCGGTAGTGCTGCGCGTCGGCGTGCGGCTCGTCGCGCGTATTGATGATGGGCCGCGAGCGCGTCGTCGCCGAGGAGACGCCCTCCCAGACGTGGTCCGCGCGCTGTGAGAACGCGAAGCGGTGCGAGCCGTCGACGGAGAGGACCTTGCCGGCGCCGGCGAAGAGCTGCCGGGTCACGAGGAACGGGATGAGGACCTCGGCGAGACGGGCGAACTCGAGCCGCCGCGGGATGAGGTAGTTCTCGTGGCAGCCGTACGAGTTCCCCGCCGAGTCGGTGTTGTTCTTGAACAGGTAGACGGATCCGTCGAAGCCGTCCTGGCGCATCTTCTCCTCGGCGCTCACGGCGAGGTCCTGGAGGATCGCCTCGCCCGCGCGGTCGTGTGCGATGAGCTGGGCCAGGTCGTCACACTCCGCGGTCGCGTACTCGGGGTGGGAGCCGACGTCGAGGTAGAGGCGGGAGCCGTTCGTGAGGAAGACGTTGGAGCTGCGCCCCCAGGCCACGACCTTGCGGAAGAGGTAGCGCGCGACCTCCTCGGGCGTCAGCGGCCGCCCGCCCGGGGCGGAGTAGGCGATCCCGTACTCCGTCTCGATGCCGAAGATCCTACGGTCCATCATGGCCTCCGTCTCCCCGCCGCGGCGGTCCGGCGGCCAGCAGCCGCCCCAGTTCCCCGGTGTCCAGCCGGCGGAAGGCCCGCCGCTTGCCCCGCAGGGCGAGGGGGTCGCGGTCGAGGACGGCGACCTCGAGCATGCGCGGACCCGGCGTCCCGGCCGCGACCCCGGGCAGGGACGCGGCGGCGGCCCGGACTGCCCCGGCGTATCCGCCGTCGTCCGGGCCCGGCCCGGCCCACGCGGCGCCCATCGCCTCCCCGACGACCTCGGCATCGCCGCCCATGACCACGAACCCCGACTCGTCGGAGATGGATCCGTCGAAGCGGATCCTGAACAAGTGGTCCGCCGACGGCTCGGCGCCGATCTCCGCCACGGCGAGCTCGACCTCGAACGGCTTCGCGTCCTCCATGAAGGCGGCACCCAGGCTCTGCGCATAGGCACTGGCGAGGCCGCGCGCCGTGACGTCCTCCCGGTCGTAGGAATAGCCGCGCGTATCGGCGTAGCGCACGCCGACCTGGCGCAGGGACTCGAACTCGTTGTACCGGCCGACGGCGGCGAACGCGATCCGGTCGTAGATCTCGCCGATCTTGCGCAACGAGGACGAGGGGTTCTCGGCGACGAGCGCGATCCCGTCGCTGCAGCTCGCGACGACGACGGAGCGTCCCCGGGCGATGCCCTTCCGGGCGAAGTCGGCCCGGTCCTTCATGAGCTGCTCGGGCGAGACGTAGAACTGCGCCGGCATCAGGCCTCCCGTCCGTCCGCGGCCCGGCGTGCGGAGACGGCCTCCGCGGCGGCGGCGAGGCGTTCCCCGGGCACGCGCGCCGCGCCTCGCGCGTCGACCGTGTAGACGACCGGCCAGAGGCGGCGGATCAGATCGGGCCCGCCGGTCGAGGAATCGTCGTCGGCCGCGTCGAAGAGGGCCTGCACCGCGGTGTCCACGGCCTCGTCGGCGTCGAGGCCGGGACGCCAGAGCTTCTTCAGGGCCCCCCGCGCGAACACGGATCCGGAACCGATCGCGTGGTGCTCGAGCTCCTCGTAGCGCCCGCCGGTGATGTCGAAGGAGAAGATCCGGCCCCGGTTCCGCCGCGGGTCGTAGCCGGCGAAGAGCGGAACGACGGACATCCCCTGCAGCGCGTGGGCGAGGTTGGCGCGGATCATGGCGGCGAGGCGGTTGGCCTTGCCGTCCAGGCTCAGCAGGGTCCCCTCGATCTTCTCGTAGTGCTCGAGCTCCACCTGGAACAACCGCGCGATGTCCATGGCGATGCCGGCGGACCCGGCGATCCCAAGGACCGAGAAGTGGTCCGCGGCGTAGACCTTCTCCATGTGGCGGCTGGCGATGACGTTGCCGATCGTCGCGCGCCGGTCGCCGGCCATAACGACGCCGCCGTCGTGGGCGAGGGCCACGATCGTCGTTGCGTGCGGCACGGCCGCCTCGGGCACCGTCCCGGTGCGCTGGCCCGGCAGGAGCTCGGGGCGCTCGCGGGCGAGGTGCTCGAAGAACGACGGACCGGCCGGTACCTCCACTGCTACTGGCCGCCCTTTTGGACGAATCCGCGGACAAACTCCTCCGCGTTCTGCTCGAGGACCGAGTCGATCTCGTCAAGGAGGTCGTCCGTGCCCTGTGTCTGCGCCTGGGCCTGGGGGGCGGCCGCGGGGACGGGCGGCTCCTCCTGCTCCTGCGTGGACCGGGTGGGCTGCGGCTTGATGTGCTCCTGGGCCATGGTTCCTCCTAGCGTGTGCGGCGTCGGCGCCGCCTTCCTCCATCTTGCCACGTGGACGGCCGGGCCGGGCCGGGGGCCTCGGCCGGGGCCCGCGTCAGGAGCGGCCGCGCAGGCGGTCGACGAACTCGCCGATCTCCAGGCCGGCCTCGAAGAGCGGACCGACGAGCGCCCGGGTGCCCCGGAGCGGCTCGAGCGTGGCCACGCGCTCGACGCCGGGGCGTCCGGGCACGCTGAACGTGACGGCATCCCAGCTGGCGCCGACGACGTCGTCGGGGTACGTGGTCAGCGCCCGGCCGCGGAAGTAGGCGCGCGTGTCCTCGGGAGGGCCGACGACGGCGGCCCGGACCTCTTCGGGGGTGAAGAGCCGTTCGATGTGGCCGCGTTCGGCGAGGCGGTGGTGCAGCCCCTTCTCCGGGCGGACATCGGCCCACTGCAGGTCCATGAGCGCGATCCGGGGGTCGTCCCAGGCCGCGCCGTGCCGCTCCCGGTACTGGTCCATGAGGCGCAGCTTCGCGACCCAGTCGACCTGCGGCGCGACGCGGGCCGGATCGGAGCGCAGCCCGTCGAGGACCGCGGTCCAGCGTTCGAGGACCTCGGCCGTCGCGGGATCCCCGGCGCCGGTGGAGGCGCAGTGGCGGCGGGCCGCCTCGAGGTACGCCTCCTGGAGGTCCAAGGCCGTCAGGCGGCGTCCGTCCTTCAGTTCCGCGGTGGTGCGCAGCGAGGGGTCGTGGCTGAACGACTGGACGGCGCCGACCGGGTCCCGCAGGTCCAGCCGCGGGGCGGCGCCGGCCTCGATGAGGGACAGGACCAGGGACGTGCTGCCGACGCGCAGGAGGGTCGGGACCTGGCCCAGGTTCGCGTCGCCGGCGATCACGTGGAGCCTGCGGTACTTCTCCCAGACGGCGTGTGGCTCGTCGCGCGTGTTGACGATCGGGCGGCGGATCGTCGTCTCGAGGCCGACCTCGGCCTCGAAGAAGTCGGCGCGCTGGCTGATCTGGAACCCCGGGATCCGCCCGGTCAGCCCCCGCCCCACGCGGCCGGATCCGCAGACGACGGGGCGGGAGGCGAGGAACGGCAGCAGGCCCGCGGCGATGTCGTCGAACGGCACCGAGCGGGGCATGAGGTAGTTCTCGTGGGCCCCGTAGCCGGCGCCCTTGTTGTCGGTGTTGTTCTTGTAGAGCAGGACCTCGGCGAAGCCCGGGGCCGCGGCGATGCGCCGGACGGCGTCGAGCGCCACGAGATCGCCGGCCTGGTCCCAGAGCACGGCGTCCCGCGGGTTCGTGGTCTCGGGCGAGGAGTACTCGGGGTGGGCGTGGTCCACGTAGAGCCGCGCGCCGTTGCCGAGGACCATGTTCATGAGGACGTGGGCGTCGGCGCCGTCGTCGTCGGCCGCCTCCGTGTAGAGCGTCTGCCCGACCCGGGCCCCGTCCCCGGCCAGGGCCACCTCCTGGGCGGTGAGCTCGCGGGGGGCATCCGTGAGCTGCGAGGGGTGCGCGGTCCGGCGCGGCTGCTGCCAGCCGCGCGCGTCGGCCAGGGGCGACTCGTCGCTGTAGTCCCAGCGCGTGCCGGCGAGGCGGCCCCGGGCCTCGCGGACGCCGGCCGCGTAGGCGTTGACGACCTGGGCGGAGAGGATCGTCGCGTTCGCGCCGGGGACGGACGGTGCGAGGACGCCGTACTCGGTCTCGAGGCCGACGACGCGGTGGACCGTCACAAGTACTGCCCCGTGCTGCCGTAGGGACCGGCCTCGTCGGCATCGAGGGTCCGCCCGGCCCCGTCGCCTCCCTTGTCCTGGACGATGGTGCGGATATAGGTGATCCGCTCGCCCTTCTTGCCCGAGATCCGCGCCCAGTCGTCGGGATTCGTGGTGTTCGGCATGTCCTCGTGCTCGTGGAACTCGTCGACGACCCCGCGCAGCAGGTGCTCGATCCTCAGGCCGCGCTCCCCCGTCGTCAGGAACTCCTTGATGGCCGACTTCTTCGCCCGGTCGACGACGTTGCGGATCACGGCGCCCGAGTTGAAGTCCTTGAAGTAGAGGACCTCCGTCTCGCCGTTCGCGTACGTGACCTCCAGGAATTCGTTCTCCTTGCCCGTCGAGTACATCGACTCGACGGTCTGCCGGATCATCTCGCGCACCGTGGCGCCGGGGTCTCCTCCGTGCTCGGCGAGGTCGTCCGGGTGCAGGGGCAGCCGCGTCGTGAGGTATTTGGCGAAGATCTCCGCCGCGCCCTCGGCGTCGGGGCGCTTGACCTTGATCTTCACGTCGAGGCGGCCCGGCCGCAGGATCGCCGGGTCGATCATGTCCTCGCGGTTGGAGGCGCCGATGACGATCACGTTGTCGAGCTTCTCGACGCCGTCGATCTCGCTCAGCAGCTGGGGCACGATCGTGGTCTCGACGTCGGAGGAGACGCCGGTCCCGCGGGTGCGGAAGAGGGAGTCCATCTCGTCGAAGAAGACGACGACGGGGTTGCCTCCCGCGGCCTTCTCCCGGGCCCGGGCGAAGATCAGCCGGATGTGGCGTTCCGTCTCGCCCACGTACTTGTCCAGCAGCTCGGGGCCCTTGATGTTCAGGAAGTGGCTCTGCGCCGAGGTCTCCCCCCGCAGCTCGGCCGCGCGCTCGGCGAGGGAGTGGGCGACGGCCTTGGCGATGAGGGTCTTGCCGCAGCCCGGGGGTCCGTACAGCAGGATGCCCTTGGGGGCCTTGAGCCCATGTTCCCGGTAGAGGTCAGCGTGCAGGAACGGCAGTTCGACGGCGTCGCGGATCTGCTCGATCTGCGGGCCCAGGCCCCCGATGTCGGCGTAGGCGATGTCGGGGACCTCTTCGAGGATGAGCGACTGCATGTCGGAGAGGTGGACGCGTTCCATGGCGAGCCCCGTGCGCGGGTCCACGGCGAGGCTGTCCCCGACGCGGACCTTCTCGGCGGAGACGGGACCGGCAAGCCGCACGACGCGCTGGTCGTCGGCGCGGCCCACGGCCAGGACGCGCCCGTCGTCGAGGACCTCCTTGACGGACACGAGCTCACCCGTGGCCTCGAAGCCGAGTCCGGCCACGACCGTCAAGGACTCGTTGAGCAGGACCTCCTGCCCCAACTGCAGCTTCGTGAAGTCCAGGAGCGGACTCACGGCGACGCGCAGCTTGCGCCCGCCCTGGACGATGTCGACGCCCTGCCCCCGCGTCGAGGCGATCGCCGTCCCCGCGGGCGCCGGGCCCTTCTCGTGGAGGGCCACGATGGTGCCGTGGCTGAAGGGCGCCTCCCCGTCCTTGTCCAGGGCGGACTTGAGCGTGACGATCTCCTCGCGCGTGCGCTCGAGCATCGCCACGAGGCGGCTGTTGTTCTGCCCTGCGGCGGCGAGCTGCCGGTCCAGGGTGCGGGCCTTCTCGCGCAGGACGTTCAGCTGCCGTTCGGCCAGCGAGAGCTCGCCCGCGAGCCGCTCCTCGCGCGGCGCGGCCGGCTGGGAGGGATCGTGGTGGCTGCTGTCCGTGGGCATGTGCGGTGCTTCCTTCGCGCTGGGGATCCCGCCGTGGGGCTTGGGACCATCGTATCCATGCACCACGGCGGCCCCTAGGATCCTTCCCGCGCCGGCGTCATGGTCCGGCGCCCCGCAGCGGGCCTAGGCGTCGGCGCCGTCCCCGTCCGGCGCGGCATCGGCGTCCCCGTCGGCACCACGGCCGGCCAGGGATCCGCGCTGGACCATCGACGCGGCGTCGCGGGCCGCGCGGCGCAGCCGCTTGTCGGACACGCCGCGTTCGCCGAGCCCGGCACCCGACCACGCCTCGTCGTCGTGCCCCTTGGTCCAGGCCTCGACGTCCTCGGCCGCGAACTCGGTGTTCTTCACCCGCTTCTGCCCGGGGATTCCCGCGGCTCCGTCGGCGAGCCGGCGGGCGGTCATCAGGAATCCCGTGTGCGCCACCATCCGGTGGTCCGGACGCACCGCGAGCCCGTCGAGGTGCCAGCCGCGCACCATGGATTCCCAGGCCTCCGGCTCCGTGAAGCGGCCGTCGGCCCGGATGGCCTCGGCCGTCCGGGACAACTGGGTCACCGTCGCGACGTAGTTCACCCAGACGCCGCCCGGGGCGAGCACCGTGGCGACGGCGTCGACGCACTCCCAGGGCGCGAGCATGTCCAGCACGACCCGGTCGACGCTGCCGGGGGCCTCGGTCTCGAGGACCTTGTCCTGGAAGTCTCCGATCGTGATGTCCCAGGCCGGGTGCGGGCCGCCGAAGATCGTCTCGACGTTGCCGCGGGCCACGTCGGCGAACTCCTCGCGCCGCTCGAAGCTGTGCAGGCGCCCGGCGTCGCCGACGGCGCGCAGCAGGGAGATGGACAGCGCGCCCGAGCCGACGCCGGCCTCGACGACGCGGGCCCCGGGGAAGATGTCGCCCATCGTCACGATCTGCGCGGCGTCCTTGGGGTAAACGACGGCGGCGCCGCGCGGCATCGAGAGGACGAAGTCCTTCAGGAGTGGGCGCAGGGCCTGGTAGCGGTGGCCCGTCGTGTTCTCGACCACAACGCCCTCGGGACGGCCGATGAGGTCGTCGTGCTCGAGGACGCCGCGGTGCGTGTGGAACGCGCCGCCGGGGGTCAGCGTGACGGTGTTGATCCGCCGCTTCTCGTCCGTGAGCTGGACGCGGTCGCCGGGCCGGAACGGTCCGCGCCGGCGGGCGGTGCCGTGGGGCTGCCCGGGCTCGGGCGCGGGCTGGGGATTCTGCGGTGCTTCGTTCATCGGGGGTCCTGTTCCGTGGGGTTCGTGGCGGGCATCCGGCGGCGCGTGCCCGGGGGTGGTCAGCGTCCGGTGACGGCCCGGACGACGGCGGACTGCACGAGCAGGCCGACGATGTCTCCGGCGTCGTCGAGGACGACGTACTCGCTGCCGTCGAGGGAGGCGAGGTGGGAGATGAGCTCCCGGCCCGCGGCGTCGCGGCGGACGAGGGCCCCGGGGGCGAGGGCCCGTGCGGCGGTGCCGGCCGGCGTCGTGCTGCGCAGGTGAGGCGGCACCGACGCGAGCGAGGCGGCGTCGACGACGGCCTCCGGACGCCCGTCGGCGTCGACGAGGACGACGTGCCCTGGCCGGGCGGCGACGCGCTCGTCGACGTCCGCGACGCTCGCCCCGGCCTGGATCGCGCTCGCGGGCTCCATGAGGGCCACGGCGCTCACGCGCGGCAGGCGCTCGCGCATCCTGGCATCGCGGATCGCCTGGTTCGCGCCGGTCCAGAGGAAGCCGCCGACGAGCATGCAGATGATCGTGAACTGCAGGTCGAGCGCACGCCCCTCGACGATCGGCAGGACGACGAAGTAGGCGACGAGGCCCGCGACAATCAGCCGGCCGGCCCACCCGGCGGCCACGGTCCCGCGCTCCTGGGAGCCCGTCGCCCGCCAGACGGCGGACTCGACGAGTCGCCCGCCGTCGAGGGGAAGCCCCGGCAGCACGTTGAAGACGGCCACGAGGAAATTGGCCCAGACCAGGATGTACAGCAGCAGGCCGGCCACGCCGGTCGGGGCCGCGGCCTGCTGGACGGCATAGCCGAGGCCCGCGAGCACGAAGTTCGCGGCGGGCCCGGCGAGGGCCACGACGAGCGACTTCCCGGGCGTCGCGTGGAAGCTGCCGAACTGGGTGTGCCCGCCCCACAGCGTCAGGACGATCCGCGCCCCCGGCCAGCCGAAGGCCCGGGCGCTCAGGGCGTGGGCGAGCTCGTGGACGAGGATCGAGAGCAGCAGCAGGACGGCGTAGGCGAGCGCCACGGCGTAGGCCCCGGGGCCGATCCCGGGCAGCGCGCGGGCGACGTCGGGTGAGAAGACGACGACGATGAACGCCGCGATGAGGAACCAGGACCAGGCGAGGGAGACGGGCACGCCGAAGACGCGTCCGAGCGGGATGCCCTCGCGGCGTTCCGCGCCGGCCTGCGTCACGTGGCGGACCCCGCAGCCGTTCCCGGAGCGGCGCCCGCGGCGCGCGAGCGGACCAGCGCGTCCAGGTCGGCGGCCGTCCGGCCGGCCAGGGTCTCCCACACGGTCCATCCGCCGTCGGGCAGCGCGGTGATGTGGGGCACGGCGACGGTCGCGGCGCCGCTCGCGTGCGCGGAGGCGACGCCCGGGGCCGAGTCCTCGAGGGCGGCCATGCGGGCCGCGACGGGCCGGCCGGCCACGGCTTCGAGGAGCTCCATGGCACGCAGGTAGGGCTCGGGATCCGGCTTGCCGCGCTCGACCATGTCTCCCGTGACGACGACGGAGAAGGTGTCCTCGGGCAGGGCCGCGGCGACGATCCGGGCCAGCGGCCCCTCGGACATGGTCACGAGGGCGCACGGCACGCCGTGGCGCCGTAGGTCGGCGAGGAGCTCGCGGGCACCGGGGCGCCACGGGACGCGCTCGGTCACGGACTGCGCGACGGCGCCGGTCAGCTCGTCGATGATCTCCCGGATCCCCAGCCCGACGCCCGCTTCCTGCAGCATGCCGGCGCTCGTGGGCAGGGCCTGGCCGACGAGCCGGAGTCCGTCCTCGTGGCTCCAGCTTCCTCCGTGCGCCGCGACGAGGCGCTGTTCGGCCGCGATCCAGTAGGGCTCGGTGTCGACGATGGTGCCGTCCATGTCCCACAGGACGGCTTGGAGTCCTGCGTCGTGGTCGAAGGCGTTCGGGATCCCGGCGGGGGCGTTGGAGGGCATGCGGCAATTCTACCGGGGCGGGATGCCCCGCCCGTCCGGCGTGGCGTTAGGGTGAGACCGTGGCAGAGAATTTCAAGGAGCGCACATCGCTGACCGAGCTGGCGTCCTCGGCCCCCGGGTCGGACGACGCCGGACGGGGCGCGATCATGGTCGTCGCCTTCGAGGGCTGGAACGACGCCGGCGAGGCGGCCAGTGACGCCGTGCGGGCCCTGTGCCGGGCATGGGGCGCCAAGAAGATCGCCCAGCTCGGGGAGGACGACTACTACGACTACCAGTTCTCCCGCCCGTCCGTCCGCCGCAACGCCGCCGGCAAGCGGGTCATCCACTGGCCCTCGACGCGTTTCTACCGCGCGCCGATCCCGGGCGCGGACCTCGACGCGCTCATCGTGCGCGGGGTGGAGCCGACCTACCGGTGGCAGGCGTTCACGGCGGAGCTGCTGACCCTCGCGGAGGAGCAGAACGTGAGGGCCGTGGTCCTCGTCGGCGCGCTCCTGGCGGACGTCCCCCATTCGCGGCCCATCCCCGCGACGATGACCTCGGAGGACGCCGGGCTCCGTGAGGCGCTCGGGGCCGAGGCGGCGAGCTACGAGGGTCCGACGGGCATCCTGGGGGTCCTCGCCGAGACGGCCGACTCGGCGGGCCTGCCAACGGTGTCGATCTGGGCCGCGGTGCCCCACTACGTCGGGCAGTCCCCCTCGCCCAAGGCCACCCTGGCCCTGCTGCGCAAGCTCGAGGACGTCCTGCGGATCCACGTCGAGGTCGAGTCCCTCGCGGAGGACGCGGAGGCCTGGGAGCGCGGCGTGGACGAGCTCGCCTCAGACGATCCGGAAATCGCGGCCTACGTGCAGCAGCTCGAGCAGGCCCAGGACGCCGCCGAGCTGCCCGAGGCGAGCGGCGAGTCGATCGCGCGCGAGTTCGAGCGCTACCTCAAGCGCCGGGGCAGCGACGGCCGCGAGGGTCCGTCCGTCGACTGAGCCCGCCTCAGTCCAGGCGGATCCCCAGCAGGGCGTCGACGGCGTCGCGCAGCGCGGCCGCACCGGAGCCGTCCCCGGCGGGGGCGGCGGCGAACGCGTCGAGGACGTCGAGGGACGCAGGCGCGTCGAGGTCGTCGGCGAGGTGCGCACGCAGGCGGTGTACGACGTCGGACGCCTCCCGGGTGCCCGCGGCCCGGGCCGCGGCGGACCAGTTCCGGACGCGTTCCCCGGCCCGTTCGAGCATGGCGTCGGTCCACGACCAGTCGCTGCGGTAGTGCTGCGAGAGGATCGCGGCGCGGACGTGGCGCGGGTCGGCGCCGCGGGACCTGAGCACGGAGACGAGGACCAGGTTCCCCTTGGACTTGCTCATCTTCTCGCCGTCGAGTCCCACCATGCCCGTGTGGACGTAGTGCTCGGCGAGGGGGCGCCCGTCGGTGGCGCTCGCGTGGCCGGCCGAGTACTCGTGGTGGGGGAAGACCAGGTCGGATCCGCCGCCCTGGACGGTGAAGGGCGCGGGCAGGAAGCGGCGGGCGATGACGGAGCACTCGATGTGCCAGCCGGGCCGGCCGCGTCCGAGGCCGGCGCCGTCCCACGCGGGCTCGCCGTCGCGCTCGACGCGCCAGAGCAGCGGGTCGAGCGCGTCGCGCTTGCCGTCCCGTCCCGGGTCGCCGCCGCGCGCGGCGAAGTACTCCTCGCGCAGGCCGCGCGTGTAGCCGCTCACGGATCCCGGGGACCAGGCCCCGTTCGCCGCGGCCTGCGCGTCGAAGTACACGTCGCCGTCGGGCTCGCCCCCGCTGCCGGGGACGCGGTAGGCCAGTCCCGCGGCGAGCATCCGCTCGACGACCGGGACGATCCACTCGACCGACTCGACGGCGCCGACGTAGTGCCGGGGCGGCAGGACGGAGAGGGCCTCCATGTCGGTCCTGAACAGCTCGGTCTGCTCGGCGGCGAGTTCCCGCCAGTCGACCCCGGTCGCGGTCGCGCGCTCGAGGAGCGGGTCGTCGACGTCGGTCACGTTCTGGACGTAGTGGACGTCGATCCCCTCTGAGCGCCAGAAGCGGTGCAGCAGGTCGAACGCGACGTAGGTCGCGGCGTGTCCCAGGTGCGTGGCGTCGTAGGGCGTGATGCCGCAGACGTAGAGCCCGGCCTCGGCACCCTGGCGCGGCGTCTCGAGGGCGCCGGTCCGCGAGTCGTGGATCCGGAGGGTGTGCCCCGACGGCGCCAGCGCCGGCAGGTGGGGTGCCTTCCATGCGTGCATGGGGGCTCCTTTCAACGGTTTGGTGGGGCGGCCGCTGCCGCTTCCCTACGGCTGGATGACCTGGAGGCCGAGGAGGACGTAGAGCCCCAGGCCCAGGAGGACGCGGTACCAGACGAACAGGCGGTAGTTGTGCGTGGAGATGTACTTGAGCAGCCAGCCGACGATGATGTATCCGACGATGAACGCCACGCCGGTCGCCGCGAGCGTCTCGGGGATTCCGTAGGGGCCATTGGCCGCCTCGTCCGTGAGGGCCTTGTAGAGCTTGTAGAAGCCCGAGGCCATGACCGCGGGGATCGCCAGGAGGAAGGAGTACCTCGTGGCCGCCTCGCGGGTGTAGCCGAGCAGGAGGCCGCCGGTGATCGTTCCGCCGGAGCGGGAGACCCCGGGGATCAGGGCCATAGCCTGGGCCAGGCCGTAGAGGATGCCGTGCTTGTAGGTGAGCTGGTCGAGAGAGCGCTGCTGGCGGCCGAAGGTATCGGCGACGGCCAGGATCAAGCCGAACACGATCAGCGTCGTCGCGACGATCCACAGGCTGCGGAACGTGGAGTCGATCTGCTCCTCGAAGAGCAGGCCGAGGACGGCGATCGGGATGCTGCCGAGGATGATCAGCCACCCCATGCGGGCGTCGGGATCGTTGCGTGGGACCCGTCCGACGAGCGAAGCCGCCCAGGCCTTGATGATCCGGACGATGTCGCGCCAGAAGAACACGATCACGGCCGCCTCGGTGCCCAGCTGCGTGATGGCCGTGAAGGTCGCCCCAGGGTCGGAGGCGTTGGGCAGGAGTTCCCCGACGATGCGCAAGTGGGCGCTGGAGGAAATGGGGAGGAATTCGGTGAGGCCCTGCACCAGGCCAAGGAAGAGAGCTTCGAACCAATTCACAGGTGAGACACTACTTCACCCGCCGCCACGGCACCGATTCCAGCAGCCGTGAGCCATGTCATGCCCGGAGGTCGTCCAGCTCCCCGGCGTCGCCGTCGGCCGACTCCTCGTCGTCCTCGTAGAGGTCGAGCGGCGTGACCTCGCCGTACGCGTCGTAGAGCGCGTCCTCGTAGCCCTCGAAGGCGTCGGCGATGGAGAAGAAGGCCGCCTCGACGGCGGGGTCCGCTTCCCCGCGCCGCGAAGACACGGCCGAGAGGTGCTCCTCCAGGGCGGCGACGAGGGCCTGCAGCGCTACGCGCGGATCCGTGCTCATGGACTAGACGTTACCCGCAAACCCTGCACAATGGACAGGACATGAGGAAACTTCCGACGCCGACCGCCCAGCTCGTACGCGACCCCCGGGAACCGTTCGAGTACCTCGTCGTGACCGTGCAGCCGGGCCAGTCCCTCTCCGACGCCCGCCAGTCGCTCGTGGACTACGCCGAGTACGGCAAGTGGGAGCTCAAGCGCAGCAGCAGCTACTTCGGTGGGATGCGGCGCTTCTGGCTGCGCCGGAAGGTCATGCGCGTCGAGCGGACGCTGCCCCCGGCCTGAGCGCCCGCGGCTCCCCGCCTACCCGGCCGGCTCGACGGGCCCGAGCAGCCAGGCGGCGACGGTGCGGTGGGCCGATCCGGCATCGGACGGGTGGTACAGACCGGCCAGGACGTCGCGGTAGAGGCGCTCGAGCTCGCCTCCCCTGAAGTACCCGCGGCCGCCGGCCACCCGAAGCGCGAGGTCGACCGTCCGGCGGGCGGTCTCCGTGGCGTGGGTCCGCAGGGCGACGAGCCGGGGGAACCACTGCGCTCCGTGGTCGACGCCGTCGTCCAGCTCGCGGGCCGTCAGCCGGAGTTGCGGATCGAGGGCGAGCACGGCCAGACCGGCATCGGCGACCTGCCAGCGCACGTCGGGGTCCTGGTCCAGCCCGCGGCCACCGGCGGCGTTCGAGGTGCGCGCCGCGGGCAGTTCGGCGGCGAGCTGCATGCCGCGGTCGGCGATCCCCGCGTAGACGGCGGAAACCAGCGTCAGGAACGACGCGAAGATGCCGAACACGAGCGGATCGTCGTTGGGCGCCGCGGGCAGCCGGCTGTGGATGCCCTCGACGGGGACGCGGGCCCGGTCCAGGCGCGTCGTGTGCGATTGGGTGGCCCGCATGCCCAGGGCGTCCCACGTCGGGACGATGGACACGCCGGGGTCGTCGCGCTCCACGAAGCCGTGGAGGAGCTCGGGCTCGGCGCCCTCGCGTTCGAGGCGGCCGAAGACCCCGAGCCTGGTCCAGGCCGGGGAGAGGGAGGTGAAGATCTTGGTGCCCGTGAAGTAGACGGCGTCGCCGCCCTCGTCCCGGACCTCCTCGGCGACGGTCGTGGAATCGAAGAGGACGGAGTCGTTGCCGGCCTCCGAGATGCCGAAGGCCAGGACCTCCCCGGCGGCGGCCCATTCGCCGACGGCGTCGAGCCGGTGGTCTCCCCGCGCCGCGAGGAGCCGCGCGATCCCGGTCCAGACCAGGTGCATGTTCACGGCCAGGGCGGTCGCCGGGGCATGGGCGGCCAGGAGCCGCTGCGCCGCCGCCGTCGTCTCCAGCCCCCAGTCCCGCCCGCCGAGCCGCTCCGGGAGCATGGCCTTGAGGTATCCGGCCTCCTGGAGCTCCCGGAGGTCCTCCGCGCAGAAGCGGTTCCCGGCGTCGTACCCGGCGGCGCGTCCGCGGATGCGCTCCAGCAGCGACGCGTCGAGGACCTGGCTGACATCGGCCACTGCGGGCTCCGTTTCTCTCGTGTCTTCTCCGGCAGCGCGCCGGATCAGTAGGTGCTCAGGAGGCGGTGCAGCACGCGCGTGCCGAAGTGCAGCGCGTCCACGGGGACCCGCTCGTCGACGCCGTGGAACATGCCGGTGAAGTCGAGGTCGTCGGGCAGGCGCAGGGGCGCGAATCCGTAGCCGGTGATGCCCAGGCGCGCGAGTGACTTGTTGTCGGTGCCGCCCGAGAGCATGTAGGGCAGCACGACCGCGCCCGGGTCCTCCGCCCCGAGCGAGTCCACCATGGAGTCGACGAGGGAGCCGGAGAAGGGCACTTCGAGGGCGATGTCCGAGGTGACCGTGCTGATGTCGATCCCCTCGCCGACGAGGCCGCGCAGCGTCTCCATGACGTACTCGTCGCGACCGGGCAGCGTCCGGCAGTCGATGAGCGCCTCGGCGGAGCCCGGGATGACGTTGTGCTTGTAGCCGGCCTTGAGGACGGTCGGGTTGGAGGTGTTCCGCAGCGTCGCTCCCACGAAGCGCGCGACGGTGCCGAGCTGGTCGAGGAGGGCCTCGGGGTTTGCCTCGTCGAATTCGACGCCTGTGATGTCGGACACGGCCTCGAGGAACGCGCGGGTCGTCTTGGTGTATTCGCTGGGCCACTCGTGGCGTCCGACGGCGGCGACGGCCTCGGCGAGGCGCGTCACCGCGTTGTCGGTGTTGATCTGGGATCCGTGGCCGGCGCGGCCGGCCGCCGCCAGGCGGAGCCAGGCGATGCCCTTCTCCGCGGTCTGCAGGAAGTAGGCCCGCTGTCCGCCGATCGTCGACGAGAAGCCGCCGACCTCGCTGATCGCCTCGGTGGCGCCTTCGAAGACCCCGGGGTGGTGGTCCACCATCCAGTGGGCGCCGTATTCGCCGCCGGCTTCCTCGTCGGCGAAGAACGCGAAGACGATGTCCCGCCGCGGCCGGGTTCCCTCGCGCTGCATGCGGCGCTGCACCGCGAGGATCATGGCGTCCATGTCCTTCATGTCGACGGCGCCCCGGCCCCAGACCAGTCCGTCCTTGACCTCCGCGGCGAACGGGTCGACGCTCCAGTCCTCCTTGAGCGCGGGGACGACGTCGAGGTGGCCGTGGACAACGAGCGCCGGCAGGGACGGGTCGCTGCCTTCCATGCGTGCCACGACGCTCGCCCGCCCGGGAGAGGACTCGTAGATCTCGGGCGAGAGCCCGCCCTCGTCCAGGAGTCCCGCGACGTATTCGGCCGCCCCGCGCTCCCCCCGGCAGTCGTTGCCCCCGAAGTTCGAGGTGTCGAACCGGATGAGGTCCCTGCAGATGCGCAGGACCTCGTCCTCCGCGATCCGGGCCGCGTCCGTGGGGTCTACGTGCTGAGTCATGGCTGTCCCTTCCGCCTGCCGCTGGTGCCTCCCAGCCTAGCCAGTCGGAGGTGGCGGGGGCCGAATTGGGAACTGCGCGAACTGCGTGCTAGAGTCTTACTCGCTGCTTTCGCCGGTGCGGGACTTGAGAGAGTCACCGGATCGGCGGAGATCTTCACCTGCGCGGGTGGCGGAATAGGCAGACGCGCTAGCTTGAGGTGCTAGTCCACGTATAGTGGGTGGGGGTTCAAGTCCCCCTCCGCGCACGAAATGAGCCCCGGATTTCCGGGGCTTTTTTCATGCCCTGGCGCGCCGCCCCGCCGGCGCCTGCGAAGCTTCCGTCCGCGGTCACAAGCCCCTGACCTTGAACCCTTCGCCACAAGCCTGCGTCCTTGTCCTCCGCGGGAGCGCATCGGCACCCCGCGGAACCCTAGTCGCCCGCGCCGATCGGGAGTACGGTGTTGCCTACGTAGCTGTCTGTCCGGAAGGCCGTTGAATTGGGGTGGCCCTCCGGTGGTTGAGGGGAACAGATGAAGACGCACGGACGAAGGCGGAGTTCTTGGGGAACCCGCCGGGCGTCCGCTTCGTGGCGTTGGATCGCCGCGGCAGCGGCCGCCGCCTTGGTTGCCGGTACCGCGCCGGGGGCCGGAGTGGCCCTGCCGCTCCGGACCAGCGACGTCCGGACCGGTTCCGATCTGCCCTGGGCCAGAGAACAGCTGGCCCAGCCGGTCAGCGTGCCCGGTCTGCAGGACCAGGACGCCTCCTTCAGCCAGGACGCCTTCTGGCCCGCGCCCGAGGCGGGTACGACGCCGGTCACGGCACCCTGGGAGCGGCCGTCAGGGCTCGAGGTGCAGTCCGACGGAACGGCGACCGACGGGCAGAGCATCCTCCGTTCGACGCACCGGCTGGACCTCACGGGGGCCGATTCGGGCCTGCCCGGCGGGCTCAAGCTCGCCCACCCCGTCTCCGTGCTGCGCATCACGAGCCCCTTCGGCTGGAGGAAGAATCCGACGGGCCCCGGACACCACATCCACATCGGACAGGACTACGCGATCGCCTGCGGCACCCCCGTAAGGGCCGCGGAGGCCGGCAGAGTCGTCCAATCGGCGTGGGCCGGGCACTCGGGCCAGCGCATCCGGATCGACCACGGCCACGGGATCGAGACGGCCTACAGCCACAATTCGCTGCTCATCGCCCAGGTCGGCGACACCGTGGAACAGGGCGCCCTGCTGGCGCTCTCCGGGACCACCGGGAACTCCACCGGCTGCCACCTGCACTTCGAGGTCTACGTCAACGGGCACTGGACCAATCCCGCCCTCTACCTGCCGCGGATCCCGGGCCAGCCCGCGCCGATGACCCCGCGTGAGCTCGTCCGCGTCCGGGACGCGAAGACCCCGTCCACGACGCCGGGCGCGAACTACCTCCAGGCGGGCGCGCCGCGCCCGTCGACGGTCGCGTCACCCGCGCCCGCCCCGTCGCGCCCCGCCGCGCCGGCTGAACCGTCGTCGACCGCGTCCGGCCCTCCGTCGGCTCCACCGGGCACCGCCGTGAAGCCCTCGCCCACAGCGGCACCGCAACCGGAGCCGGCCCCCTCGGCCCCTCCTACACCCACCGGCCCCGCGGCGCCGACGCCGGTCCCCTCGCCGACCCCGGGGACACCGGTCCCGACGCCCGTGCCGACGACGCCCGCACCGGCACCTGAACCACTGCCCACGGAGACCGGACCGTCCGGTCCGGACCCCACGCCGGTTCCGACGCCCACGGCCGCACCCGAAGCGCCGGAGCCCACGCCGGGACACGGCGATCCGGAGGATGACACGCCGGGAGGACCCGACGGCGAGGAGGCCACGCCGCCGTCTCCCGGTCCCGGGGACCCGGCCGGTGACGGTCCCTCGGCCCCCGACCCGTCGGACGGACCGGGCGATGGATCCGGTGATGGACCGGGCGCAGGCACGGACCCCGCGGAATCCGGCACCGGGCACTCCGAGGGCGATCCGGCGGACGGCGACGCGGCGTCCACGGACGGCGGACCGGGCGACCGGGACGCGGACGAGGACCCGGCCGTCGCGGATCCCCCGCCGGTCAACCCGACACCGGCCTCCGCAGCTCCGACGACCGCAGCGCCCGGGCCGTCGTCCGCACGGACGCCGCAGGACGCTCCGCGGCCCGCCGCCACGGCCCAGAGCACGACCACGTCCCAGGCCGCAGCGAAGCAGATGGCCACGCCCTCCCGGGCGGTCACGCAGGAACCGGCGGCCACCGCCGTCGGATCCACGGCGGCAAGGGCCGGGACCGAATCGGCCCCGCGTCCGGGCACGGCCACACCGGAGGCTCAGCGCCCGTCGCACGGCCGCGCTGCCGGAGGAGACGGTGTCTGTCCAGAGGGGACCGACGATGTCCACGTGGCGGAGCGCTCCGCCTCCGGAGCCGAGGACGCGGCCAAGGAGAATGAAAGCTGCCTCGCGGCCGACTCGCAGACCTGACGGCCGGCCAGGGCCTCCAGGTGGCGCGTCAGGCGGTGACTGGTCAGTCCGCCGGGCCCCCGTGGGCGAGAAGGCGCTCGTAGAGCCGGCGCGAGGACGCCTCGAACGACGCGGGCAGGAACAACTCCGCCGCGCCGCCCGCGGCGCGTGAGAGCTTCTCGGCGATGGCGGGATCCTCGGCGAGCTCCACGAGGGCGTCCGCCATCGAGTCGATGTCCGGTGCGGGCGCCATGTATCCGCACGTGGCCAGCCCCTCCCGCAGCTCGGGATCGACGTAGAACACGCCCCGGCCCAAGAGGACGGATTCGACGACGGTCATCGGCTGGTTGTCGAAGCCGAACGAGCTCAGGCACGTGAGGTGCGCCCGCGAGACGAGCCCCCGCACCGTCGCGTTGTCCACCCGCCCGAGGAACTCGACGCCCTCGAGGCCCCGCGCCGCGGCCTTCGCCTCGGCCAGCTGCAGCCCGTCGCCGATGACCGAGACCTGGAGCCGGCCCGGACCGAGGCGCCGGGAGGCCCGGGAGACCGCCTCGAGGAACGGAAGCAGACGCTTCTCGGCCACGCAGCGGCCGATCCAGGCCAGGCGCAGCGGATCCGTCGGGCCGCGGCCCGGCAGCGGCACGGGTTCCGCGTCGATCCGGAAGGTGTTGGGCACCACGACGACGTCCACGAGCCCGGCCGCGCGCAAGTGGCGGGCCTGGTGCGCGGACGGGGAGACGACCGCGTCGGCGAGCCGCGCCGTCGTCAGCGTCATGTTGCGCAGCGCCGCGTCCACGGGCCGTTCGCCCAGGCTGGCCCGCGTGATCCCCCCGTTGGTCAGCCAGCGGTAGAACCCGCGCAGCAACGCCGCGGCAACGGGCTGGAGCGGCATGAGGGCCTGCCAGAAGAAGGTATGCACGGTCAACACCACGGGGATCCCGGAACGTCGCGCCGCGCGGAAGCCGGCGCGGACCAGGCCGAACTCCGAGTGGCAATGCAGGACCTCGACCCCGCGGCGGCGCAGGACGGAAGCGAGCCGGCGCTGCAGCCCCGCCGAGGTGCGGATCAGGGGCAGCCCCACGGCGGGCAGGGTCAGCGAGAAGTCGACCGGTTCCATGTCGATCCGCGGGTGGTCCTCGAGCGCCGGGACCGGGCCGCGCGGCCTCGGGGCGATCACGGTCACCTCGTGGCCCGCATCGGCGAGGACCCGCGCCTGCTGCAGGAAGGCCGTCTGGGCTCCTCCGAGGTACTCCAGGGAGTAGTCGCACATCAGGGCCACACGCATGCCTCCAGCCTAGGCCACGCCGGGCGCCGACCGCCCCGGCGGCACGGCCCGGAGTCCTGGCCGGCCGGACACCGGGTGGCGGGCGCCCCGGCGGCGGGGATAGCCTGCTGCTGACGCGATCGGCCCATGGTGGGCGGCGCCTAAGGATGGACGATGCCCGCACGCACCAACGCCTCCGGGGCCCTCGATGCCCCCCGGCGGATGGCCATGCTCTCCCTGCACACCTCTCCCCTGGCCCAGCCGGGGGCGGGCGACGCGGGCGGGATGAACGTCTACGTGCGCCAGCTGGCCTCGGCTCTGGCGCGCACCGGAATCGAGGTCGACGTCTTCACGCGGGCCGTCGACGGACCGTCCACGACCGACCTGGGCGACGGGGTGCGCGTCCGCCACGTCGCCGCCGGTCCGCGCGGGCCGTTGTCCAAGGAACGCCTGCCGGAGCACCTGCCCCAGCTCGTCGCGGCGATCAACGACTGCTGTGCGGGCCGCTACGAATTGATCCACAGCCACTACTGGATGTCGGGCGTGGCGGGGCTGCGGCTGGCCGCCGACTGGAACGTGCCGCTCGTGCACACGATGCACACGATGGGAGCGGTCAAGAAGCGTCACCAGGCCGGGGCCGAGGAGCCGGACGTCCGCCTCGCCGCCGAGGCGCGCCTCGCCGCGGAGGCCGCCCGGCTCACGGCCAACACCCCGGCCGAGGTCGCGGAGCTCGTGGGCGACCTCGCCGCCGACGCGGGGCGGATCGACGTGGTCCCTCCCGGGGTCGACCTCGGGATCTTCCATCCCGGCGCCGAGCCGCTCTGGGAGGGCCTGCCCGGTCCGTCCCGCGGCGTGGCCGGCGTTGACCGGCCACTGCGGCTGCTCTTCGCGGGCCGGGTCCAGAAGCTGAAGGGCCCGCACATCCTGGTCCACGCGATCGCCGAACTGCACCGCCGGCGCCCGGAGCTCGGCGTCGAACTGGCCCTGATCGGGGCGCACAGCGGAGCCAAGGAGCTCGACCTCCGGCAGGTCATCGCCGACGAGGCGCCGCACCTGGCGGTCCGGATCCTGGATCCCGTGCCCCCGGCGCACCTGGCCCGGTGGTTCGCGGGAGCCGACCTCGTGGCCGTGCCGTCCTACAGCGAGTCGTTCGGGCTCGTGGCCATGGAGGCGCAGGCGTGCGGGACCCCCGTCATCGCGAACGACGTCGGAGGGCTGGCCCATACGGTCCGCGATGGTGCAACGGGGGTACTGGTGCCCGGGCTGGATCCGGTCCTCTGGGCGTCGGCCCTCGAGGCGCTGGTCGACGCGCCCGGGCGGCTGGACGCGTGGGGCGCGGAGGCGGCGCGGCACGCGGCGGGCTTCAGCTGGGAGCGCACCGCCGCGGCCGCGCTGCACAGCTACCGCAACGCCCTCGCCGTCCCGGTCCCCGGCTAGGCGCCGGCGACCGTCGGTTCCACGGATCCGCGGAAATGCCGGCGCCCCGTGCGGCCGTCCCAGCCACTGAACCCGGTCCGGCCGCCGTCCGGCCGGGCCGCGAACTGCACGGTCCCGGGCAGGAAGACGGGTGCCTCGAAGGTGATCTCCCAGCGGTAGCCGCCCTCGACGGGGGCCGTCGAGGCCAACGCCCTCCCTGCGAGATACATGCCGTGGGCGATCTGCCGCTTCAGGCCGAGGGCCCTCGCGCTCGCCGCCGAGAGGTGGATCGGGTTGTAGTCGCCGAGCACCGCGGCGTAGTCCCGTCCCGTTCCCGGACCGAGGCGCCAGGCGCCGGTCCGCGCGGGCGCCGCGACCCCGGCGTCGTCCCGCGCGGGCCGCTCCGGACGTTCGCCGGCCCACACCCCCTTGGCCAGGTAGGTGGAGGTGCCGCGCCACGCCGGGCCGTCGCCGTTGTGCACCTCGCTGACCAGGTCGACCCGCGTACCGGCGTGGTGCGGCGCCAGCTCCTCCGCCCACGCGCGGACCTCGAGCGGCCCGGACACGGCCAGGGGCCGGGCGTGATCCACCCGGTTGGCCAGGTGCACCATGCCCAGGAGCGGCAACGGGAACGAGCGCTCGGCCATGAGCCCCATGGCGACGGGGAACGCGAGCCCGTGGACGAATACGGAGGGGAGCGTGTCCCGGACCGTGTCGCCCATGAGCCGCTGGTAGGCCACGACGCGGGCGGGGTCGGCGCGCACGCCGGCCACGCGGTGCTCGGTTTCCGGCAAGGCTCCCGGCGTCTCCCGCCCGCGCCCGGCCAGGCGGGCGAGGTGCCCGCCGGCCGCGGCGGCGTAGAGCGACGGGAGCGAGGGCGCCGCGTCCAGCTGGACGATCCGGCGGCTCATCGGCCCACCAGGGACTGCCCGCAGACCCGCAGCGTCTGCCCGTTGATCCCGCCGGCGGCGTCGGAGGCGAGGAAGGCGATGGCCTCGGCGACGTCGAGCGGCAGCCCGCCCTGCATGAGCGAGGGCATGAGCATGCGCGCCACGGTGCGGGTCGCGACGGGGATCTTCGCCGTCATGTCGGTCTCGATGAAGCCGGGCGCCACAGCGTTGATGCCGCCGGCGCCCATGCTGCGGGCCGTCGCCGACACCATGCCGATGACCCCGCCCTTCGACGCGGCGTAGTTGCTCTGGCCGCGGTTGCCGGCGATGCCGCTCGTGGAGGCGAGCGAGACGATCCGCAGTCCGTCGATTCCGGCGGCGAGGAACGCCTCGTTCATGGCGAGCTGCGATTCGATGTTGACGGCGATGACGGAGTTCCAGCGGGCAGCGTCCATGTTGGCCAGGAGCTTGTCCCGCGTGATGCCGGCGTTGTGCACGACGATGTCGAGCCCACCGTGGCGGGCGCGGGCGTGCTCGAGGATCAGCGCGCCGGCGTCGGGCCGGGTGATGTCCAGTTGCAGCGCCGTGCCGCCGACCTCGTTCGCGACGGCCGCGAGCGCTCCCCCCGCGGCGGGGACGTCCACGACGACGACGCGGGCGCCGTCGCGGTGCAGGGTCCGGGCGATCGCCGCGCCGATGCCGCGCGCGGCGCCCGTGACGACGGCGGTCTTGCCGGCGAGCGGGCGGTCCCAGTCCTGTGGCAGCGCGCCCCGTCCGGTCTCGATGGCGAGGAACTGGCCGTCGACGTACGCGCTGCGTCCGGAGAGCAGGAAGCGCAGCGCCGCGACGGCCGAGGGGGCGCCGGCGTCGATGCCCTCCCCGAGCAGGATCCCGTTGGCGGTCGCCCCGCCGCGCAGCTCGCGCCCGATCGAGCGCACGAAGCCGTCCACGCCCTGCCGGGCCGCGGCCTCGGCCGGATCCAGCTCGGGCCCGGACGGGCGCGAGACGGAGACGACGCGGCCTCCGGGGGCCAGCTGGCGCAGGGCCTCCCCCGTCTCCAGCGCCACCTCGGCGAGGTCGCGGGGCGCGCGCACGTCGTCGAGGGCGAGGACGACGGCGCCGGCCGTGCCGGGGCCTCCGGCGTGGCGCCTGACGTCGAGCCCCCAGCCGAGCAGGACCCCGGACAGCGCGGCGGCGGAGGCCCCGCCGCCGAGCAGCAGGACGGGCCCCGGGACGAGCGGCGCGGCCGGGTCGTAGCGGCGCAGGATGGACGGCCGGGGCAGTCCCAGGGCCTTCGAGAGCTGCTGGGTCAGTCCGGTGTTGACGAGCTTGAGGTACGCGTCGGCCATGATCAGCGCGCCTCCAGGATCGCGACGACGCCCTGCCCGCCGGCCGCGCAGACGGAGATCAGGCCGCGGCCCGAGCCCTTCTCGTGGAGCATCTTGGCCAGGGTGGCGACGATCCGTCCGCCCGTTGCGGCGAACGGGTGCCCCGCGGCGAGCGAGGAGCCGTTGACGTTGAGCCGGGAGCGGTCGATCGAACCGAGCGGGGCGTCGAGGCCGAGCTTGTTGCGGCAGAAGTCCGGGTCCTCCCAGGCCGCCAGCGTGCTGAGCACCGTGCCGGCGAAGGCCTCGTGGATCTCGTAGAAGTCGAAGTCCTGCAGCGTCAGGCCGTTGCGCTCGAGCAGCCGCGGCACGGCATAGGCGGGGGCCATGAGCAGGCCCTCCTTGCCGTGCGCGAAGTCGACGGACGCGGCTTCGAAGTCGACGAAGTCCGCCAGCATCGGCAGGTCGTTCTCGCGCGCGAAGTCCTCGGAGCCGAGGAGGACGGCCGAGGCCCCGTCGGTCAGCGGCGTCGAGTTGCCCGCCGTCATGGTGGCGCGCTCGCCCAGCTCGCGTCCGAACGCGGGCTTGAGCGAGGCGAGCTTCTCGAGCGTCGTGTCGGGGCGCAAGTTGGTGTCCCGGGTGACACCGCGGAACTCGGTGACCAGGTCGTCGAAGAAGTGGCGGTCGTAGGCGGCGGCGAGGTTACGGTGGCTCGCGAGCGCCAGCTCGTCCTGGGCCTCGCGCGTGATCCCCCACGCCGCCGTCGTCAGGGCCTGGTGGTCTCCCATCGACAGGCCCGTGCGCGGTTCCCCGGTTCCGGGCGCATCGGGGGCGAGGTCGCGGGGACGCAGCTTCGCGGCCGCGGCGAGGCGCTGCGGCAGGGTCCTGGCGCGGGAGAGCTCGAGCAGCACGGCCCGCAGGCCCTCGCTCACGGCGATCGGCGCGTCGGAGGTCGTGTCCACTCCCCCGCCGATGGCCGACTCGATCTGCCCGAGCTTGATCTTGTTCGCGAGCGAGCCGATGGCCTCCAGACCCGTGGCGCAGGCCATCTGGACGTCGTAGGCGGGCGTCTCGGGGGCGAGCGCGGTGCCGAGGACGGATTCGCGGACCAGGTTGAAGTCCCGTGAGTGCTTGAGGACGGCGCCGCCGGCGACGGCACCGAGGCGGTGGCCCTGCAGGCCGAACCGTGCCACGAGGCCGTCGAGCGCAGCGGTGAGCATGTCCTGGTTGGACGCCTGGGAGTAGGCGCCGTTGGAGCGGGCGAACGGGATCCGGTTGCCGCCGATGACGACGGCGGGGCGCACGGCTTCCGCTCGCGCTGCGGACGTGGGCTTTTCGGCCATGGTGTCTCCTTGGGAGTCGCTGCGGGGTCCCGCCGCGGCCGGAGGTGCTTTCTCGCGGCCGGTGTGACGAGGGTTACCGATACCTAGCGTACCTGATACGCTGGGTATCGTGAACATCCCCGCCACGCCCCTTGCCGGGCACCCGGCCGCCCCCGGCGACGGCCGCTCCGCCCGCTGGGACGCCCACCGCCAGTCCCGCAAGCTCGCGCTCGTCAAGGCCGCCCGCAAGGCCGTCCACCGGCTCGGCCCGGCGGCCTCGATGGAGGACCTCGCCACGGCGGCCGGCACCAGCAAGTCGGTCTTCTACCGCTACTTCGGCGACAAGGACGGCCTGCGCCGCGCCATGGGCGAGATCGTCGTGGGGACGATGCGCGAACGCATCATGTCCGCCATGCAGGACGCCTCCTCGCAGGCCGAGGGGCTCGGCTCGATGGTCGGCGCCTACCTGTCGATGGCGGAGACGTCCCCCAACGTGTACTTCTTCGTCACCTCCACCGACCGCGAGTCCCCGGGCGGCACCGCGGATCCCCTCGACCACTTCCTCGCCGAGCTCACCTCGATGATGGCCGGGCACATGCGCGGCTATCTCGCGGGCCACCCCGGGCACGGCGCCCCCGACACGGACCTCGAGTTCTGGCCGCGCGCCGCGCTCGGCATGGTCCGCACCACCGGAGAGGCCTGGCTGCGGATGCCGGCAGACCGCTCACGGCCCACGCGCGACGAGCTCACGGCGGCGCTGCTGCGCTGGCTCGTCCACGGCATCGCGGCCGAGGGCGCCGCGGGCCCCGCCGACACCGACTCCGCCGAACGCTCCAGCTCGGCACACCGACCCGAACGAAAGGCCACGCAGTGACCCAGGAAACCCCCACCTCCCCCGTTCCCGATCCCCGCGTCGACGTCGACGCGCTGGGCGCCCAGCTCCTCGGCAAGTGGGCCGACGTCCGCCGGACCTCTCGCGCCCTCGCGGCCCGCCCGGAGTTCCAGCGCATCGACGGCCAGTCCATGGACGAGCACCGCGACCGCGTCTTCGACCAGCTCCGGCTCCTCGTCCAGGAGAACGCGATCTCCCGCGCGTTCCCCCGCGGCGTCGGGGGCGGCGACGACCACGGTGGAAGCATCGCGGCCTTCGAGGAGCTCGTCACGGCCGATCCGTCACTCCAGATCAAGGCCGGCGTCCAGTGGGGCCTCTTCGCCGGGGCCGTCCTGCACCTGGGCACCGAGGAGCACCATGAGAAGTGGCTCCCGGGCATCCTCTCCCTGGAGATCCCCGGCGCCTTCGCCATGACCGAGATCGGGCACGGATCGGACGTGGCCAGCATCGCGACCACGGCCACCTACGAACCGGAGACGGAGGAGTTCGTCCTCCACACGCCGTTCCGCGCCGCCTGGAAGGAGTACCTCGGGAACGCCGGCATCCACGGCCAGGCCGCCGTCGTCTTCGCCCAGCTCGTCACGCGCGGCGTCAACCACGGCGTGCACGCCTTCTACGTCCCCATCCGCGACGGAGCCGACTTCCTGCCCGGTGTGGGCGGCGAGGACGACGGCCTCAAGGGCGGACTCAACGGCATCGACAACGGCCGGCTGCACTTCACCAACGTCCGCGTCCCGCGCACCAACCTGCTCAACCGCTACGGCGATGTCGCCGCCGACGGCAGCTACAGCTCCCCCATCGCCAGCCCGGGGCGCCGCTTCTTCACGATGCTCGGCACCCTCGTCCAGGGCCGCGTGTCCCTCGACGGCGCGGCGGCCGCGGCGAGCAAGACGGCCCTGCAGATCGCCGTGGGCTACGGCAACCAGCGCCGCCAGTTCAACGCCTCCTCCGACACCACCGAGGAGGTGCTGCTCGACTACCAGCGCCACCAGCGCCGCCTCCTCACGCGCGTCGCGACGACCTACGCCATGGGCTTCGCCCACGAGGAACTGCTCGAGAAGTTCGACGACGTCTTCTCCGGAGCGCACGACACGGACGAGGACCGGCAGGACCTCGAGACCCTCGCTGCCGCCCTCAAGCCCCTCTCGACGTGGAACGCCCTGGACATCCTCCAGGAATGCCGCGAGGCCTGCGGCGGGGCCGGCTTCATCGCCAAGAACCGCTTCACCGCCCTGCGTGCCGACCTCGACATCTACGTGACGTTCGAGGGCGACAACAACGTCCTGCTCCAGCTCGTGGCCAAGCGGCTGCTCTCCGACTACGCGGAGGAGTTCCGCAACCTCGACGCGGGGGTCCTCGCCCGCTACGTCGTCCGCCAGGCGGGCAACGCCGCCCTGCACCGCACGGGTCTGCGGCAGCTCGCGCAGACCTGGGCCGACACCGGCTCGGAGAAGCGCTCGGCCAACTTCCTCAAGGACCCGCAGACCCAGCGGGAGCTGCTCACGGACCGCGTGCGCTCGATGGTCGCCGAGGTCGCCGACGTCCTGCGAGGTGCCGCGAAGCTGCCCCAGGACCGCGCCGCCGCCCTCTTCAACGAACACCAGAACGAGCTCATCGAGGCCGCCCGGGCCCACGCCGAGCTGCTCCAGTGGGAGGCCTTCACCCGGGGCCTCGCCCGCGTGGAGGACCCCGGCACCCGCGCCGTGCTCACCTGGGTCCGCGACCTGTTCGGGCTCGGCCTGATCGAGAAGGACCTCGCCTGGTACCTCATGCACGGCCGTCTGTCCGGCCAGCGCGCCCGGACCCTCGGCCCGTACCTCAACCGGCTCCTCAACCGCCTGCGTCCGCACGCACAGGACCTCGTCGACGCGTTCGGCTACGCGCCGGAGCACCTCCGGGCCGAGATCGCCACGGGGATCGAGGCGGAACGCCAGGAGGAGGCCATGGAGTACCAGCGCCTGCGCCGCGCCTCGGCCGACGCCCCCGTCGACGAGAAGGTCCTCGCCGCACGGCGCAAGGCCGCCGAGAAGGACGCCCCGCGGAGCGTCTCCACGGCCTCCCGCTGACGCACGCGCCTCGGCACCACTGACGCCGGGCCGGCGCCCCACGTGGGGCGCCGGCCCGGCGTCGTCCGTCCTACGGCCCCGCGACGTCCGTCACCGCACCGCGGCGGGGCGGAACCGGTCGCGACCGCCCCGGTGCGCGTCCGGCGTCGTCCTCCCGGCGTCCCGTCAGGCGAGGGCCGAGCGGTAGACCTCGATGGTCTTGTCCGCGATGGCGTCCCAGGAGAAGTGCCCGGCGGCGCGGCGGCGGCCCGCGGCTCCCATGGCCCGGGCCCGCTCCGGATCCCCGAGGGCCCGGACGAGGGCCGCGGCGAAGTCCCGGACGAAGCCCTCCGGATCCAGGGGCGTGCCGGTGCCGTCCTGGACTTGTTCGAGGGGCACGAGGTACCCGGTCTCGCCGTCCGCGACGACCTCCGGGATCCCGCCCGTGGCGCTCGCGACGACGGCCGTTCCACAGGCCATCGCCTCGAGGTTCACGATGCCCAGCGGCTCGTAGATCGACGGGCACGCGAAGACGGTGGCCTGGGCGAGCACCTGGCTGAGCTCGCGCCGCGGGAGCATGCGCTCGATGACGACGACGCCGTCGCGCGAGGACTTCAGCCCCTCCACGAGCCCGGCGACCTCCGCGGCCAGCTCCGGCGTGTCCGCGGCGCCCGCGCACAGCACCAGCTGGACCTCGGGCGGCAACTGGGCCGCGGCCCGCAAGAGGTACGGAACGCCCTTCTGCCGCGTGATGCGGCCGACGAAGGCGACCGTGGGGCGGTCCGGATCGATGCCGAGACCCTCGAGCGTGTCCGTACCGGGGGCGTCGGACCACGCGTCGACGTCGATCCCGTTGTGGACCACGTGGACGCGGTCCGGGTCGATTCCCGGATAGGCGCGTAGGATGTCGGCCCGCATGCCCGCCGAGACGGCGATGACCGCGGCGGCGGCATGGTAGGCGGTCGACTCCGCCCACGAGCTCAGCGCGTACCCTCCACCGAGCTGCTCCGCCTTCCACGGGCGCAGCGGCTCGAGCGAGTGCGCCGAAACGACGTGCGGGATGCCGTGCAGGAGCGATCCCCAATGGCCGGCCATGTTGGCATACCAGGTGTGGGAATGCACGAGCTCGGCGCCGGCCAGGTCCTGCACGATCTCCAGATCGGTGCCCAGCGTCTGGAGCGCGGCGTTCGCCGAGCCGAGGCCGGGCGGGACGCCGTAGCTGGAGACGAGCGCGCCGTGGTAGTCCTCGGGCCGCGGATCGCCGAAGGCACGGATGCGCAGCTCGAGCCGCGGGGCCAGCACGCGCCCGAGCTCCGCGACGTGGACGCCGGCCCCGCCGTAGATCGTGGGCGGGAATTCCTTGGTAACAATGTCTACTCGCACACTCACAACGTAGTCGGTGCGAGCCCGGTCACATAGTGTGACATTGTGGTGATCGTCGAGGTCGGCAGGCCACGCCGGCCCTAGGAAACGAGGGAGTGCCCATGCCCACGAAGAAGGTCCTCGCCATCGTGCTTGCCGGCGGCGAGGGAAAGCGGCTCATGCCGCTGACGGCGGACCGCGCCAAACCGGCCGTCCCGTTCGGCGGCGGCTATCGCCTGATCGACTTCGCCCTGTCCAACGTCGTCAACTCCGGCTACTACCAGGTCGTCGTCCTCACGCAGTACAAGTCCCACAGTCTGGACCGCCACATCTCCGAGACCTGGCGGCTTTCCGGACAGCTGAACAACTACGTCGCCAGCGTGCCGGCCCAGCAGCGCCTCGGCAAGGAGTGGTTCCTCGGCTCGGCCAATGCGATCCTGCAGTCCAAGAACCTGATCACGGACGCCAACCCGGACTACGTCGTCGTGGTCGGGGCGGACCACGTGTACCGGATGGACTTCTCCGAGATGCTCGAGGCCCATATCGCCGCCGGCGTCTCGGCCTCCGTCGCCGCCGTCCGCCAGCCGCTTTCGCTCGCGAACCAGTTCGGCGTCATCGAGGTCGACCCCGACGCGCCGCAGCTCATCTCCGGCTTCGTGGAGAAGCCCGAGACCACGGCCGGGCTCGCCGACGACCCGGAGAGCTTCCTGGCCTCGATGGGCAACTACATCTTCAACGCCGACGCCCTCGTCGAGGCCCTCGAGCAGGACGCCCTCCGCGACGACACGGCCCACGACATGGGCGGGGACATCATCCCCTCCTTCGTCGAACGGCGTGATTGCGCCGTGTACGACTTCACGCTCAACCCCGTCCCCGGGGAGGCCAGCGACGGCAGCCGCTACTGGCGCGACGTGGGCACGCTGGATTCCTACTTCGAGGCCCACATGGACCTCATCGCCCCGATCCCGGAATTCAACCTCTACAACCGGCAGTGGCCGATCTTCACCCGGCCGACCGTCTCCCCTCCCGCCAAGATGGTGCGCGGGGCCGACGGAACGCCCGGCCAGGCCCACGACTCGATCCTCGCGGCGGGCGTCCTCGTCTCCGGCGCGCTCGTCGAGAATTCCGTCCTGGGAACCGACGTCGAGGTCTCCCAGGGGGCCCACGTCTCGCGCTCCGTCCTGCTGGACAACGTGAAGGTCGGGGCCGGCGCGAGGATCCACCACGCGATCATCGACAAGAACGTCGTCGTCCCCGACGGGGTCGAGATCGGCGTGGACCCCGAGGCCGACCGCGCCCGCGGCTTCACCGTGACCCCGTCCGGGCTGACGGTGCTGAGCAAGGGACAGCTCGTCGTGCCGCAGCCGGGGCGCGTCGCCGCGCGGGACTGAGCGGGCCGCCGGGGCGGAGGGGGCCGGGCCCGGAAACGCCCCGGCCCCCCGCCCGGGCCTCCACGATGCCGCGATCGCGGCCCCCGGGCGATAGGGTGTCCCCGACATGAGTGATGCAAGCACGCCCCGTTCCGCCGCGGAATCCGACGACCAGCCCTTCTCCCCCGAGGACCTCGCGGCCTGCCTGCGCGTCCTCGCGGCCGTGCACACGCTGCCCGACGACGACGAGCGCTTCGTCGCCGTGCGCCGCGCCACGGGCAAGATGTTCAAGGAGGTCAAGCGGCACCGGCGCACGCTGGCCCGCCAGGAGGAGCTCGAGGCCGACCGCCGCCTGATGGAGCTCACGGCCACGGGCGCGGCCGACCGCCTCGACGACGAGACGGAGGGCCTGCCGCTGACCTCGACGGCTCCCGGGGCGACGGCGGGCGAGTACCGCCAGCCGCGCAAGTGCTACGTCTGCAAGCAGCCCTTCACGACCGTCGACGCCTTCCACCACCTCCTGTGCCCGAGGTGCGCGGCCGACGGCCGCCACTGGCGCACCGCCGGCACGGACCTCTCCGGCCGCCGCGCCCTGCTCACGGGCGGACGCGCCAAGATCGGCATGCACATCGCCCTGCGCCTGTTGCGCGACGGCGCCCACACGACCATCACGACGCGCTTCCCGCGGGACGCGGCCCGCCGCTTCGCCGCCCTGCCGGACAGCGCCGAGTGGCTGCACCGCCTGAGGATCGTCGGGATCGACCTGCGCGATCCCTCGCAGGTCGTCGCGCTCACCGACCGGCTCCTCGGCGAGGGGCACCTCGACATCCTGATCAACAACGCGGCCCAGACGGTGCGCCGCACGTCGAACTCGTACCGCCACCTCATCGAGGCCGAGGAGGCGCCGCTGCCGCGGGAGCTCACCCCGGCCGGCGGCGGCCCCGAGGTCTGGGGCGCGGGACACCCGCCCGAGGCGCACCCGCAGGCCCTCGCCGCGGCGTTCGACCTCGAGGCCGGCGCGCTCCTGGCGCCGTCGACGGTGGAACCCGCGCGCCTTGCCGAGCTCGCGATGACCGCCGGCTCGGCCTCGCTCGCCCGGATCGCCGAGGGCACCGCGATCGACGCCGGAGGGCTCGTCCCGGACCTCGTCTCGGAGAACAGCTGGACGCAGGTCCTGGGATCCGTCGACGCCCTCGAACTCCTCGAGGTCCAGCTCTGCAACGTCACGGCCCCGTTCCTCCTGGCCGGCCGCCTCCGCCCCGCCCTGGCGGCCTCGCCCGCACGGCGGAAGTACATCGTGAACGTCTCCGCCATGGAGGGCCAGTTCTCGCGCCGCTACAAGGGCGCGGGCCACCCCCATACGAACATGGCCAAGGCCGCCCTGAACATGCTCACCAGGACGTCCGCCGAGGAGATGCTCGAGACCGACGGCATCCTCATGACCGCCGTCGACACCGGGTGGATCACGGACGAGCGCCCGCATGCGGACAAGGTGCGGCACGCGGCCGAGGGCTGGCACGCGCCGCTCGACCTCGTCGACGGCGCCGCCCGCGTCTACCACCCCATCGTGGAGGGCGAGCGCGGCACGGACCTCTACGGCTGCTTCATCAAGGACTACCGGCCCTCGGCCTGGTAGGCGCTCAGGCCAGGCGCGTGACCTTGACGCTGACGTCGAGCGTGACGCCGCGGCCACCGGCCTGGATGCCCTTGAGCGGGCTCACGTCGCGGTAGTCCCGCCCGCGCGCGACCGAGACGTGCAGGTCGCTGGCCGGCTTGTGGTTGGTCGAATCCCACGACCTCCACTCGCCGTCCCACCACTCGACCCAGGCGTGCGACTGCCCGGCCACGGTCTCCCCGATCGCCGCTTGCGGCCGCGGGTGGATGTAGCCGGAGACGTAGCGCGCGGGGATGCCGAGCGAACGCAGGGCGCCGATCCCAAGGTGCGCCAGGTCCTGGCACACGCCCCGACGCTCCGCCCAGACATCCTCGGCCTTGAAGTGCACGCCCGTGACGCCGGGAACGTACTCGACGTTCTCCTGCAGCCACGCCAGCACGCCGAGCGCGGCCTCGTGGGGCGTCGCGGCGCCGGCCAGGTGGGCGACGGCCGCGACGACGTCGGGGCCGGGCTCGCTCAGCGCCGACTGCGGAAGCCAGTCGGAGAACTCCCCCATGGCGGCCTCGTCCCCCAGGACCTCCCAGCCGGCCAGGTGCTCGGCGCCCGCCGGACGCTCGGAGCGGTGCACCTCGACGGTCGCCTCGGCGTCGACCTGCAGGTAGTCGTGGGGCGTGCCGACGTCGAACGCGGTGACCCGCGTGCCCCAGTAGTCCCGGTACTGCTGCACGGCTCCGGCACCGGGCAGCACCTGGACGGTGCTCTCCAGGACCACTTGCTGCGCATCGGTGAGCGGAGACATCCGGGCCTCGTTGTAGGAGAGCCCGACGCGCCCCTCGTAGTCGTAGCGGGTCGTGTGGTGGATCTTCAGTCGGCTCATGAGATTTCTCCAACCCACGCGGTGTCGGCCGCGCGCGAGAAGTACTTGCGGGTGACGGCGTCGGAGGCCTGCGCGCAGGCCTTCTGGACGCGTTCCATGTGCTCGGGCAGTTCCTGCAGGAGGTCGTCCGAGGGATGGAACTCGAGGAAGGACCGGGCCTGGCCGACGATCCGCCGGGCGTCGGAGTCGAAGCCGACGCGGCGCAGGGACGGGTCCAGGCGCCGCAGGCAGGCCTCGGCCTCCGAGAGCGAGTAGACGATCGAGCGGGGGAAGAGCCGGTCGAGCAGGAGGAACTCGGCGGCGTGCTTCTCGCCGAAGGCCGAGCGCTGCGTGCGCAGGAACGACTCGTAGGCGCCCGCGCAGCGCAGCATGTTCACCCAGGACAGCCCGGAGGCCTGCGTGTCCGCCGTCGAGAGCATCCTCGCCGTCATGTCCGCCTTTTCGAGGGCCCGGCCGAGCTCGAGGAAGTTCCACGACTCGTCCTTGCTCATGGTCGTGTCCGCGGAGCCGCGGACCATGGCCGTGCGCTCGAGGACCCAGTGGCAGAAGCGGAAGGTCCCGACGACGTCCTTGCGGTGCTGGCTCAACCCGTTCCACGTCGTGTTCAGCGCCTCCCAGAGGGAGGAGGAGACGGTCTCGCGGGCGCGCCGGGCGTTCTCGCGGGCCGCCCCGAGGGCGCCGGCGATCGAGGCGGCGTCGGCCCGGTCGTAGGCCATGTGGTGCAGCAGCTCGGCGAGGCCGAAGTCCTCGTCGTCGGTGCGCGCACCCATGACGGCCATGAGCTCCCGCGAGGCCACGCGCTGCTCGGCGAGGGGGAGCTGGTTGAGTCGTTCCAGGTGGACGTCGAGGATGCGGGCGGTCCCGTCGGCCCGCTCGATGTAGCGGCCGATCCAGAACAGCGATTCGGCGATGCGGCTCAGCATGTCGTCTCCTCCTTCAGCGGGTCGGGGGTCGTGTCCGTGGGGTTCACTGCTGCTGCTGCTCGGCCTGGCCGTCGGGGTCGGCATCCCGCGTGCCGACCTCGATGGGCCACACGTTCCTGGCCGCGCGGGAGGACCCGGAGCCGGAAGCCGGCGCCGCCGCGGGTCCCGCCGTGCCGTCGACGACCCACGTGTCCTTGGATCCGCCGCCCTGGGAGGAGTTCACGATGAGCGATCCCTCCTTCAGGGCCACGCGGGTCAGGCCGCCGGGCAGGACCCAGACGTCGTCGCCGTCGTTGACGGCGAAGGGGCGCAGGTCCACGTGGCGCGGGCTGAAGCGGTCGCCGGCCATCGTGGGCACCGTCGAGAGCTGCAGGACCGGCTGTGCGATCCAGCCGCGCGGGTCCTTCAGGACGCGGGCGCGCAGGGCGTCGAGCTCGGCGCGGCTCGCATCCGGCCCGATCACGAGGCCCTTGCCGCCGGATCCGTCGACGGGCTTGACCACGAGCTCCGCGAGCCGGTCCAGGACCTCCTCGCGGGCCGCGGGCTCCTCGAGCCGGTAGGTGTCCACGTTGGGGATGACGGGGTCCTCGTGCAGGTAGTAGCGGATCAGGTCCGGGACGTAGCTGTAGATGAGCTTGTCATCGGCCACGCCGTTGCCGATCGCGTTGGCGATCGTGACGTTGCCGGCCCGTGCGGCGTTGATGATCCCGGGGCAGCCGAGCACGGAGTCGGCCCGGAACTGCTGCGGGTCGAAGAACTCGTCGTCGATGCGCTTGTAGATCACGTCCACGCGCTGTTCGCCCTCGGTCGTGCGCATGTAGACGCGGTTGCCGCGGCAGACCAGGTCGCGCCCCTCGACGAGCTCGACGCCCATGAGGCCGGCGAGGAGCGTGTGCTCGAAGTAGGCGCTGTTGAACACGCCGGGGGTCAGCACGACGACGTTGGGGTCCTCGACGCCGCCCGGCGCCGTCTTGCGCAGCGCCGCGAGGAGCCGGCGCGGATACTCGTCGACGCCCCGGATGTTCTGCTGGCCGAAGGCCTCGGGCAGGCCCTTGGCCATGGCCCGCCGGTTCTCCATGACGTAGGAGACGCCCGAGGGCACGCGCACGTTGTCCTCGAGGACGCGGAATGTGCCGGCCTCGTCGCGGACGAGGTCGATTCCGGAGATGTGCACGCGCACCCCTCCGGCGGGCTTGAAGCCGTGGACCTGGCGGTGGAAGTGGGCGCTGGAGGTGATGAGCTTGCGCGGGACGACGCCGTCGGCGACGACGTGCATCTTGTCGTAGACGTCGTCGAGGAACGCCTCGAGGGCCTTGACGCGCTGGGCCACGCCGACCTCGAGGACGTGCCATTCCTCGCCGGAGAGGACGCGGGGCACGATGTCCAGCGGGAACGGCCGCTCCTCCCCCGCGAAGTCGAAGGTCACGCCCTTGTCCAGGAACGTGCGCGCCATCGAGTCGGCGCGCGCCGCGACGTCCGCCGGGGTCAGTTCCCCGAGGGCCGCGGACACCTGGCGGTAGGCCTCACGGACGGCGTGGTCGCGCTCGAACATCTCGTCGAAGGCCGTGGACCGGTCCTGCGCTGCGGCATAGTCGGCAAATAGATCGGACATGAGAGCTAGATAACCACGTCCGGGGCCGACTTGGCATCCCCGAAGCGCCGGTGTCGTGCCGCGGCGTCGAAAGCGGGTAGCGTTACAGCCGCCCGAAAGGATCCCCATGTACCCTGTGCCGGCTCCGCGCCGCCGCGCCGTGGCGTTGGCGCCGGGCCTCGCCGCGGCCGCTGCCGCCGTCGGCCTCGCCTTCGCCGCCGCCCGAATCCTGCCGGGCATCCCGGCGCTGACGTGGTGCGTCGTCCTCGGCCTGGCCCTCGGCTCCGTCCCGCTGCCCCGGGCCGCCGTGCGTTTCCGCGCGTCGCTGGACGCCGGGCTCGACGTCGCGGCGATGCACCTCATGCGCGCCGGGATCGTCCTGCTGGGCCTGCAGCTCGCGCTGTCCGACGTCGTGGCGCTCGGCTGGGCTGGCCTGGCCGCGGTGGCCGGCGTCGTGGCCGTCGCCTTCGCGGCCACGTGGGCGGCGGCCCGGGCCGCGGGGCTGCCGGGCGACCAGCCGGTCCTCCTGGCGGCGGGGTTCTCCATTTGCGGCGCGAGCGCGGTCGGCGCGCTCGCCCAGGCGCGTGGCACCTCGCGCGACGCGGGGCTCCCCGTGGCGCTCGTGACGTTGTGCGGGACGCTCGCGATCGCCGCCCTGCCGGCGGCCAACCTCCTGCTGGGCCTCGGCCCGGTGGCGTTCGGCCACTGGGTCGGAGCCTCGGTCCACGATGTCGGGCAGGTCGTCGCTACGGCGCAGTCCGCGGGGTCCGCGGCCCTCGCCGCCGCCGTCGTGGTCAAGCTCGTCCGGGTCCTGGCGCTCGCCCCGGTCGCGATCGCCGGCGGCTGGCTGGCCCGTTCCGGGAACGACGCCGGGGCCTCCCGGTGTCCGCCGCTCGTGCCCTGGTTCGTGGCCGGCTTCGCGGCCGCATGCCTGCTCCGCTCCACCGGCTGGGTGCCGGCACCCGTCCTGGACGGGGCCCACGTGGCGCAGGAGCTCCTGCTGGGCGCGGCCCTCGTGGGGCTGGGCTTCGCCATCCGGCCGCGCGAGCTCCTGGGCCAGGCCCGGCGGGCCCTCGGCGTGGCGCTGGTAGCGTGGGCCGCGGTCGCCGCGGCGGGCCTGGGGGCGGCCTGGATCATCGCCTCGACGTGATCTAAAACACTTATTTCATGATTGAATGGGACCGTGGAACCGAACAGCACCCTCATGGACACCGGCCGCAACCTCTCGCGTGGGGAGGCCGCGGAACGCTCGCGGATCCTGACGACGCGCTCCTACGAGGTCTTCCTCGACCTCTCCGGAGCCGAGGACCCCGGCGCCACGGGATATCCCTCGCGCACCACGGTCGAGTTCGACTGCGCCGAGCCCGGGGCCGCGACCTTCCTGGACTTCATCCACGGCGGCGTCGACGCGGTCGAGCTCAACGGCGAGGCCCTCGACCCCGCCCGGTGCGCGGGCCCGTCCCGGATCACCCTGGCCGGACTGCGGGAGCACAACACGGCCACCGTCCACGGCACCGCGCTCTACAGCAGCAGCGGCGAGGGGCTGCACCGCTTCACGGACCCGGCGGACGGGGCGGTCTACCTCTACACGCAGTACGAGCCCGCCGACGCCCGCCGGGTCTTCGCCGACTTCGAGCAGCCGGACCTCAAGGCCTCCTTCACCTTCTCCGTCCGCGCCCCGCGCGGCTGGCACGTGGCCTCGAACCGCTCTGCCGACACGGTCGAGGACCACGGCGACGGGACGGCGACGTGGACCTTCGCCCCGACGGAGCGGATGTCGACCTACATCACGACCATCCTCGCCGGCCCGTACCACTACGTGACGGACAGCTGGGAGGGGACGATGCCCGACGGCACCTCCCTGACGATCCCGCTCGGCGCGTCCTGCCGCGCCTCGCTCGCCCCGCACTTCGACGCGGAGGCGGTCTTCGACGTGACCAAGCGCGGGCTCGACTTCTTCCACCGGCTCTTCGACTACCCGTACCCGTGGGGCAAGTACGACCAGGCGTTCGTCCCGGAGTACAACCTCGGCGCCATGGAGAACCCCGGCCTCGTGACGTTCACGGAACACTACGTCTTCACGTCCCGCGCCACCGAGGCCCAGTACGAGGCCCGCGCGAACACGATCATGCACGAGATGGCGCACATGTGGTTCGGCGACCTCGTGACGATGCGCTGGTGGGACGACCTCTGGCTCAAGGAATCGTTCGCCGACTACATGGGCACGCTCGCCGTCGACGAGGCGACGGACTTCGAGACGGCGTGGACGACGTTCGCCAACCGGCGCAAGGCCTGGGCGTACGTGCAGGACCAGCTGCCCACGACCCACCCGATCGTCGCCGACATCGGCGACCTCGAGGCGGCCCGCCAGAACTTCGACGGGATCACCTACGCGAAGGGCGCCTCGGTCCTCAAGCAGCTCGCCGCGTTCGTCGGGCGCGACGCGTTCGAGGAGGCGACGCGCGCCTACTTCCGCCGCCACGCCTACGGCAACACGTCCCTGCAGGACTTCCTCGACGTCCTCGCCGAGGCCTCGGGCCGGGACATGGGCACCTGGTCCCGTGCCTGGCTGCAGACGGCGGGAGTGCCCGTGCTCGGGATCGAGCTGGACGAGGACGACGCCGGGGCCGTCACCTCCGCGCGGCTCGTCCAGGAGGGGCTCGACCCCGCCACGGGGGCGGAGGTCCTGCGGCCCCACGTGCTGCGGGTGGGCTCGTTCGAGCTCCGCGACGGGGCCCTCGAACGCACGGGAAGCCTCGAGGCGGAGATCGCCGGCGCCTCGGTGGAGCTGTCCGGGCTGGCCGGCCGCCCGCGCCCCGCGCTGCTGCTGCCGAACGACGCCGACCTGAGCTATGCCAAGGTCCGCTTCGACGACGGGTCCCTCGAGGTCCTCCTCGGGCACCTCGACACCCTGCGCGAACCGCTCGCCCGCGCGACCGCCTGGGCCTCCCTGTGGAACATGGTGCGGGACGCGGCCCTCGAGGCCCCGCGGTTCCTGGACGCCGTGCGGCGCATGGCGGGTTCCGTGGGCGACGTCGGCGTCCTCGCGACGCTCCTGTCCCAGGCCGGGACGGCCGTGAGGCTCTATTGCCCGCCCGCCGTCCGCCGTGAGGAGCACCGGCTCCTGGCCGCGGCGCTGCGGGGGCATCTGGACAGCGCGGCGCCGGGTTCCGACCTGCAGCTCGCCTTCGCGCGCTCCCTCGTCTCGTTGGCGCGCGACGGCGGCCTCGACGACTTCGTCGAGGCGCTCCTCGGCGAGGCGCATCCCGTGGACGGCCTCGTCGTCGACGAGGAGTTGCGCTGGGCCCTCCTGCAGGCCGCGGCGGCGCGGGGACTCGTCGACGCCGAGCGCCTCGAGGCGGAGCTCGTGCTGCGCCCCTCGGCCGCGGCGTCCGTCGGGCACGCGCTTGCGTTGGCCTCGCGGCGCGAGGCCAACGTCAAGCGCGCGGCGTGGGACGCCGCGCTGAGCGGCCGGGACGCGGCGGGCCGGGAGCTGTCCAACGACCGCCTGAGCGCCGTCGTGGCCGGGTTCATGGTCGGCGGGCACGCGCTGCTCGATCCGTTCTACGCCGAGTACTGGCCCGCGTTGCGGGGCCTCTGGGAGCGCATGAGCATCGGGCAGGCGACGCGCGTGGTCCAGGGGCTGTTTCCCGGCGCCCAGGACCTCGGCGAGGAGGGCCCGACGGACCACCCCGTCCTGGCCGCGGCGGATGCCTGGCTGCGCTCGAACGACGACGCGCCGCGCGCCCTGCGCCGGATCATCCTCGAGCAGCGTGACCAGTTGGCGCGCAGCCTGCGCGCGCAGTCCGTCGTCGTCTAGCCCGGCAGCCCGTCACCGAAGACGCGGGTGCCGCCGCGGCGTGCGGCGGCACGGGCCCTAGCATGGCGGCCCGGTCAGGGAACGCGCGAGGTCCAGCCCGGATCGAGGAACTTCTCCTCCGCGAGCTCCCGGGCCCGGTGGAGCGTTGCGGCATCCAGGCCGCCCCGGGACGCACCGTAGCGCCGGGTGAAGGTCTGCATCATCGCCTCGATGATCTCCCCGCGGCTCCGCCCGGTGTGGCGCTTGAGCGGGTCGACGCGCTTCTTGGCGCTCGCGATCCCCTTGTCGGAGAGCTTCTCCCGGCCGATCCGCAGGACCTCGGTCATCTTGTCCGCGTCGATGTCGTAGCTCATGGTCACGTGGTGCAGCAGCCCGCCCCCGGCCAGTCGCTTCTGCGCTGCGCCGCCGATCTTCCCGTCGTCGGTGGCAATGTCGTTGAGCGGCTTGTAGAAGGCCCGCACGCCGAGCCCGGCCAGGGCCTCCATGACCCACGCGTCCAGGAAGGCGTAGGAATCGGCGAAGGACATCCCGTCGACGAGCGAGGCGGGCAGGTAGAGCGAGTAGGTGATGCAGTTGCCGGCCTCCATGAACATGGCGCCGCCCCCGCTGATGCGCCGCACGACGGTCACCCCATGGCGCTCCGCGGCCTCGGC
Organism: Zafaria sp. Z1313; assembly: GCF_050563205.1. Taxonomy (NCBI): domain Bacteria; kingdom Bacillati; phylum Actinomycetota; class Actinomycetes; order Micrococcales; family Micrococcaceae; genus Zafaria; species Zafaria sp. Z1313. The sequence goes on along the minus strand of NZ_JBNWUK010000001.1, from coordinate 528,634 downwards.
GTCCACCTCGTTGCGCAGGGACTGGAAGCTCCCGATGACCACGGCCTTCTCGGTCCAGTCCCACAGGCGCAGGGTCGGGTTCCGCGTCCCGGCGGCGACCTCCCGCGTGAGGACCTCGTCGAGCGCGACGTTGACGGCGATGGGCAGCGGTTCCGGGGCGATGACTTCCCACGCGTGGTCCTCCCACGTCGTGGCGTGGCCGAGGGCGCGCCGGGCTGCCGTGGCGACGGCCGCGGCGTCGAAGCCCGTCATCACCGCTCCGGGCCGCAGCCCCCGGGCCACGGCGTCGCGCAGCTCGGCGTGGGGCGCGTCGGCAGGAAGGCCGCACAGCGCGGCGTTGAGGTCCTCGAGGGCCTCGTCGGGTTCGAGGAAGAAGTCGCCGTTGACGCTCGCCTCGGTGATGATGGCGGGGCCGGCGCCGTCGGTGGGCCCGGTGCGCAGCTCGACGGCGACGAGCTTGCCACCGGGCACCTTGTACGCTCCGCGGTGCAGGACATCAGCCGCGGCGGCGCCGTCGGCCGGGCCGGCACCCGGGCCTGCGTCGTGCCCGGGCCGGGCTCCGGCGTCGTGCGGGGAAGGGCTCGGGACGGTGCTGTGGTGGTCCTGGGGCATGGGATCCATTCTAGGGACGCCGGCCGTCGGGAGCGGTCCTTAAACGCGGAAGGGGCCCCGTCGGGGCCCCTTGCGTCGGCGCGCCGGCGGCGCGTCGTGAAGGCTACTTCTTGCCGAAGTTCTTGAAGCGCGCGTTGAAGCGCTCCACGCGGCCGGCGGAGTCCATGATGCGCTGCTTGCCCGTGTAGAAGGGGTGCGACGCGGCGGAGATCTCGACGTCGATGACCGGGTAGGTGTTGCCGTCCTCCCACTCGATGGTCTTGTTGCTCGTCGCGGTGGAGCGGGTCAGGAACTTCTCGCCGGAGGCCAGGTCGTTGAACACGATCTGGGCGTACTGCGGGTGGGTGTTTGCCTTCATGAATAAACCTTTGTTCGAGCCCCTGGATTTTGCCAGCGGCCATTCGGGATCATGTTCCGTGAGGCACGGAACCGACTTTCCACTATAACGCAGGCCGCCCGCTGCCCCAAGCCGGCGGGCCGCACCACTCGTGCGAACCCTCAGGTGCGCTCATGCGCGGTGGCGTAGCTCCCAGAAGGCCACCGCGGAGGCAGCGGCGACGTTGAGCGAATCGACGCCGGCTCGCATCGGAATCATCACGGTCCGATCGGCCGCGTCGAGGGCCTGCGCCGAGACTCCGGCCCCTTCCGTGCCCAGCAGCAGGGCCAGCCGCTCGGGGTTCTCGGCGGCGACGGCGTCGACCGCCTCCGATTCCCCCGTCAGCTCGAGCGCGGCCAGGGAGAACCCGGCCCGGCGCAGCAGCCCGACCGTCTCGTCCCAGCTCCCGAGACGCGCCCACGGCACCTGGAAGACCGCCCCCATGGAGACCCGGATGGAGCGCCGGTAGAGCGGATCCGCGCAGCGCGGGCTCACGAGGACCGCGTCGATGCCGAGGGCGGCCGCCGAGCGGAAGATCGCGCCGAGGTTCGTGTGGTCGACGATGTCCTCCAGGATCGCGACCCGGTTCGCCCCCTCCAGCAGCTCCGCCGGTTCCCGGGGCCCGGGCCGGTGCATGGCCGCGAGGGCCCCGCGGTGCAGGTGGAAGCCGGTGATCTGCTCGAGCAGGCCCGGGGCGCCCACGAACGCTGGCACGTCCGGGTGCCCGGCGAGGACGTCCGCGAGCCCGTCGAGCCACTTCGGGGCCAGGAAGAAGGAGCGCGGCCGGTGGCCCGCGGCGAGGGCGCGGCGCAGGACCTTGGAGCTCTCGGCGATGTAGAGCCCGCGCTCGGGGTCCGTGCGCTGGCGCAGGGCCGCGTCGCTCAGGGCGACGTAGTCAGCGACGCGCGGATCGGCGGCGTCCTCGAGGTGGATGAGGGTCACGGCGCCACGAGTCTCATGAGCATGTTCGCGAGCGCCACGAGGCCGAGGGCGATGATGACGGCGCGCAGGACGCCGGGCGAGAGCCGCCGCCCGATCCGCGCGCCCAGGAAGCCGCCGATGAGCGAACCGCCGGCGATGAGCGCGACGACGGGCCAGTGGATGCGGTCGAACGCGAAGATCAGGTACGAGCACGCGGCGACGAGGTTCACGACGAGGCTCAGGATGACCTTGATCGCGTTGGACTGCTGGAGCGTGCCGTGGAAGAGCACGCCGAGGACGCCCATGAGCAGGATCCCCTGGGCCGCGGTGAAGTAGCCGCCGTAGACGCCGATGAGGAACACCAGGACGTACAGGACCGGGGGGAGCTTCTGGGCGTCGGCCTGATCCGGCGGGACGTGCCCGACCTCCTGCCGCTTCCTGGCCCACGCCGACAGGCGCGGCTGGAACGCGACGAGCAGGACCGCCACGACGATCAGCACGGGGGCCACGTAGCCGAACACCGTCTCCGGCAGGTGGAGGAGCAGGTAGGCGCCCGCGAGCCCGCCCAGGAGCGAGACGGGCAGCAGCTTCAGCAGGGTCTTCGGGACGCTCGCGGCCTCGCGGCGGTACCCCCACGCCCCGGAGAAGCCGCCGGCCACGAGCCCCATGGCGTTGGAGATGACCGCGCTGACCGGCGCGTAGCCGAGGGCCACGAGCACGGGGAAGGTCACGAGCGAACCGGAACCGACGATCGTGTTGATCGTTCCGGCCCACAGGCCGGAGAAGAGGATGAGCGCTTCGCGCCAGAACTCCAGCACGCCGGGCTAGGCGTCGCGGCGCGCGACGGCCGTGTACCGGCCCGCGTTCTCCGTCACCGTCAGCGGGAGGCCGAACGCCGCGGAGAGGTACTCCTCCGTCAGCGTCTCCTCCAGGGCGCCGGCCGCGACGACTCCGCCGTCGCGCAGCAGCAGTGCGTGTGTGAAGCCCGGCGGGACCTCCTCGAGGTGGTGGGTGACCAGGACCATCGCCGGCGCCTCCGGGTCCCGCGCGAGCTCGCCGAGCCGCGCGACGAGGTCCTCGCGCCCGGCGAGGTCGAGCCCGGCGCCGGGCTCATCCAGGAGCAGGAGCTCGGGATCGGTCATGAGGGCCCGGGCGATCTGGACGCGCTTGCGCTCGCCCTCGCTCAGGGAGCCGAAGCGGCGGTTGATCATCGTGGACATGCCCCACTCGTGCAGGAGCCGGAACGCGCGCCGCTCGTCCATCTGCTCGTAGGCCTCGCGCCAGCGCCCCGTGAAGCCGTAGGACGCGGTGACGACGACGTCCAGGACCGTCTCCTGCTCGGGGATCTGCGCGGCGAGGGCCGCGGAGGACAGGCCGATGCGGGGACGCAGCTCGAACACGTCGACGGCGCCGAGGACCTCCCCCAGCACGCCGGCGAGGCCGCGCGTGGGGTGCATGCGCGCTCCCGCGATCTGCAGCAGGGTCGTCTTGCCCGCGCCGTTCGGCCCGAGGACCACCCAGCGCTCGCCCTCGCGGACCTGCCAGTCCACGCCGTCGAGGAGGTTCTTGCGTCCGCGCACCACGGAAACGTCGGCCAGGCCCAGCACTTCAGTCATGGACAAGACACTAGGCCAGTTCCCGCCGATCGGCCCAAACGATACGCCGTGGCGGCGCGGGAAGAATCCGTCATGATTCGCGGCCCGGACCCCGGTCCGGGGAGAATCGGGCCATGCACAACGCCTTGACGCTGATCCACCTCCGCCCCGGGAACGACGCCGACGCCGGCGCGGGCTCGCCCGACGCGGCCCTGCTGGGCGCCCTCGAGGACGCCGGGGCCCCGATCACGCACCACGAGGCGCTCGACGGCGGGGCGGGGGCCGGCTGGCGGCTCGTCCCGGCCCCGCGCACCCCGTCGACGGCGGTCCACGCGGCAGCCGCCGCGGGCCGGGCGCTCCTGCCGGCGGGCGAGTCCCTGTCCGTCGTCCCGGCGGCGCTCGCGGCGGCGCCGCGGCTCCTGCTCGTGATGGACGTCGATTCGACGCTCATCGAGCAAGAGGTCATCGAGATGCTCGCCGCACACGCCGGCAAGGAGGCGGAGGTCGCCGCGGTCACCGAGGCCGCGATGCGCGGCGAGCTGGACTTCGCCCAGAGCCTGCATGCCCGGGTCGCCGTCCTGGCGGGGCTGGACGAGTCGGTGATCGGGCAGGTCCGCGCCGCCGTCACGCTCTCCCCCGGCGCCGAGGAGCTCGTCGCGGCCTTCCACGCGGCCGGCCACGCCGTCGGGGTCGTCTCTGGCGGGTTCATCCAGGTCCTCGAGCCGCTCGCCTCCCGGCTCGGGCTCGACTTCGCCGCCGCGAACCACCTCGGGATCGAGGGCGGCCGGCTCACCGGAACCGTCGAGGGCGACGTCGTCGACCGGGCCGCGAAGGAGGCCCACCTGCGCCGCTGGGCGACCCGGCTCGGCATCCCCCTGGAGCACACGATCGCGGTGGGCGACGGCGCCAACGACCTCGACATGGTCCGGGCCGCCGGCCTCGGCGTCGCCTACAACGCCAAGCCCGCGCTCCGCGCCGAGGCCCCGGCGGCCATCGACTTCCCCCGGCTGGACGCAGTACGGCACTTCGCCGCGCTTTAGTCATGACGATCGCATAACACCCGGGCGCCGGGCGTCCCGCGTGCGCGTTCCACCGCCCGCGCGGCGCTACTCTTGATGGGGCGGCCGCACGGCCGCCGTGCCCCGCGGGGGCGGGACTACGGGAATCGGGGAGAACTTCGTGGCACAGGATCCGAAACGGCGCCGCCGCACGGGCTGGCTCATCGGCTCGGGGGTGGCCGTCGTCGTGCTGGCCGGCGGCTACGCCGGGGCCGCGGCGCTGCTCGGCGGCCAGGTGCCGGCGGGCACCGAGGTGCACGGGATCCAGATCGGCGGACTCTCCTCCGACGACGCCGCGGCCCGCCTCGAAGAGGAGCTGCGCCCCGCCGCGGAACGCCCCCTCGAACTCACCGCGGGCGGCGGCTCCACCACGCTCGAGCCCGCACGGGCCGGACTCGGCCTCGACATCCCCGCCACGCTCGCCGGGCAGACCGGCTTCAGCCTCGACCCCCAGGTGCTGTGGCACCGGCTGACCGGCGGCGGAGCCGTCGATCCGGTGCTGACGGTCGACGAGGACGCCCTCCGTAGCGCGCTCGAATCGGCCGCCGCCCAGCTCGACCGCGAGCCCGAGGAGGGCTCGATCACCTTCGAGGAGGCCCGGCCCGTCGTCGTGGAACCGGTCCCGGGCAGCAGCGTCGACGTCGACGCCGCCGTCGCAGCCGTCTCCGGGTCGTGGTTCGACACCGCCGCCCCGCTCGCGCTCCCGGCCGGGGAAACGCAGCCGCTCGTCCCGGCCGCGAGCTACGCCACCGTGCTGCAGGACGCCGCCGAGCCCCTCGTCGCCGGGCCCGTGACCGTGGCCGCCGGGGACCTCACGGCGGAGCTCGCGCCGGAAGTCCTCGCCGACGCCGCGTCCTTCGGCGTCGACGGCACCACGATCACCCTGGAGCTGGACAACGACGCGCTCGCCGGGGCCGTGCTCGAGGCCAACCCCGCCCTGGCCTCGACGGCCAAGGCCGCGAGGATCGTCCTCGACGGCGGCAGCCCCGCCGTCGTCCCCTCCGTCCCCGGCCGCGGGATCGACACGGACGGACTCGCGGCGAAGGTCCTCGAGGCCGCCGGCACCGCGGAGCGCACGGCCACCGTCGAGCTCAAGGTGACCCAGCCCGAGCTGACCACGGCCGCCGCCGAGAAGCTCGGGGTCAAGGAGATCGTCACCGAGTTCTCCACCCCCTATCCCACCTACGACTCGGTGCGGACCAAGAACCTCGTCGCGGGCGCCCGCAGGCTCAACGGCGTCGTCGTGATGCCGGGCGAGACCTTCTCCCTCCAGCGGGCGCTGGGCCCCATCACCACAGCGAACGGCTACTTCGAATCCGGGGTCGTCGAGAACGGCTTCTCGTCGACCGCCGTCGGCGGCGGGCTGTCCCAGATCTCCACGCAGATGTTCAACGTCGGCTTCCTCGCCGGAATGGACGACGTCGAACACCAGCCGCACAGCCGCTGGTTCGACCGCTACCCCGCCGGCCGGGAGGCCACGCTGTGGGAGGGCATGATCGACATGAAGTGGCGCAACAACACCGACCACGCGGTCATGATCCAGGCCTGGGTCGGCGACAGCCGGGTCTACACGCGCCTCTGGGGCACCAAGACGTGGACGGTCCGCACCACGACCTCGGACCACTACAACCTGACCGACCCCACGACGACGTACAACGAGGCCGAGAACTGCGTCCCCGAGTCCGGGGGCCAGAAGGGCTTCACCGTCGCGGTGACGCGCGAGCGCAGCTCGGCGGCCAAGACGCTGCCGAAGGAGACGCTCACGTGGACCTACCGCCCGTGGAACAAGGTGGTCTGCGGCAAGAAGCCGTAGCCGGCTTCCCGGCGGGGGGCGGCAACGCTGGGGGGCCCCCCCCCCGTGCGGGGTGGGCGCCCTCCGGCGTTCGCGTGCGGCGCCTCGCGTCCGGCCGTCGCGGGCCGCGCACCGGCCGGGATCAGCCCTGCTGGAAGTGCCCGGCGCCGCCGACGTACTCGGTGTGGCCCGTGGGGACGTCGGCCGTCGCCATGCGGGCGACCTCGGCGCCGAACTCCTCGACGCTGTAGAGCCGCCCGGCCGCCTCGCGGCGCGCCTCGATGGCTCCGGGCTGGGCGCGGTCCAGGAGGGTCGCCGTGACGGTGCCCTCGATCATGTCGCCGGAGACGACGACGAGCGAGATCCCCTTGGCCTCGAGCGCCGGAATGCGCTCCCGCAGGGCGAGCTCCCCGGCGCGCTTGGAGCGGGCCACCGGCTCGTAGGCGTCCATCGTGGGGACCGAGTCGATGAAGTGCGCCTGGTGGCTCGTGACGAACACGACGCGGGAACCGGCCGGCATGGCCTCCGCCGCCGTCTCGAGCAGGGCGACCTGGGCGTCGCGGTTCAGGCGCAGCGCGTAGTCCTCGCCCATGCCCGACTCCATGCCGCCCGAGGCGTTCAGCACGAGGACGTCGAGCCCGCCGAACTCGGCCACCGCGGTCTCGACGAGCGCACGCGCGCCTTCCGGCGTCGTCAGGTCGGCGCCGACGGCGACGGCGCGGCCGCCCGCGTCGACGATCCCCTGGACGACCTTGTTGGCGCGCGGGGCCTTCTGCCGGTAGTTGATGACGACGCCGGCGCCCTCGGCCGCGAGGAGGCCGGCGACGACAGCGCCGATGCCTCGGGACGAACCGGTGACGATCGCGGATTTTCCGGTGAGCTGGGCCATGGGGCCTCCTGGTGGATCGGGCGCGCGCGGCGCGGTCTTGTGGGAATGCTTCAACGACGCCGGGGCGGGCGAAGCGCTCTGCACCATCTTGCCAGCACCGCGCCGCGACGCGCTTGTAGGAATCCTCTAAGGAATCAGTGCCCCATGCCGAGGCCGCCGTCGACCGGGATCACGGCCCCGGAGATGTAGGCCGCCTCCTCGCTCGCGACCCAGCGCACGACGTTCGCGACCTCTTCGGCCTCGGCGAAGCGGCCGGCCGGGATCGAGGAGAGGTAGTCCTTCTGCGTCTGCTCCGGCAGGGCCGCCGTCATGTCCGTGTTGATGAAGCCCGGGGCCACGACGTTCGCGGTGATCCCCCGCGAGCCGAGCTCGCGGGTCAGAGAGCGGGCGATGCCCACGAGGCCCGCCTTCGAGGCCGCGTAGTTGATCTGACCGGGCGAGCCGTAGAGCCCCACGACGGAGGAGATGAGCACGACGCGCCCCTTGCGCAGCCGGATCATGCCCTTGGAGGCGCGCTTGATGACGCGGAACGCGCCGGTGAGGTTGGTGTCGACGACGGACGTGAAGTCCTCCTCGCTCATCCGCAGCAGGAGGGTGTCGCGCGTGACCCCGGCGTTGGCGACGAGCACCTCGACCGGACCGTGCTCGGCCTCGACCTCGGTGAAGGCGGCGTCGATGGACGCGGCATCCGTCACGTCCGCCTTCACGCCGAGGAGCCCGGCCGGGACCTCGCCGCTGCGGTAGGTGATGGCGACCTTGTCCCCCGCGGCCTCGAAGGCCCGGGCGATGGCCAGGCCGATGCCGCGGTTTCCTCCCGTGACCAGGACGCTGCGCGGCGCTGGGGTGCTGCTGGACATGTGTTCCTCCGTGGGGTGGGGCTGGATCGGGTTCCGGGTCATCCTATCGCCGGCGCGCCGCCCGCCGCCGCCCGCGCGCCGCGCGTTTGGCCCCGACGGCCGCCGGAGTGAGACAATGGAAGCCCCCGATTCGGAAGATCCATGACCCAGCATGCGAACCACGGCCACCGCCGCCCCGATGCGGGTGCGCCCGTACACAACATCACCGATGCGACGGCGTCGCACTCGGAGGAGATGCACGCGCGCATGGTCAAGTACTCGGTGTCGATGGGCATCCGCCTGGCCTGCTTCATCGCGGCCTTCTTCACCCACGGCTGGCTGCAGTGGGCCTTCCTCGCGGGCGCGATCTTCCTGCCCTGGTTCGCCGTCGTGATCGCCAACGGCGGCACCGACCGCTCGCGTCAGCCGGCCAGCACCGTACTGCTCGACTCCGCTCCCCTGACCGCCCTCGGGCCGGGGAGCACGACGCCGGGGCCCGGCCAAGCACACGGCGGCGCCCCGGGTGCCACGCCGGAAAACGACGGAGCGGACGGGACGCCCCGTCCGGGATCCGGGGACCCCGGCACCCCCGGCGGCGGCGCGGCCGGGGAAGGCGACGGCCCCGGCGTCGTCCTCGAAGGGGAGCTCGCCGAGGACCCGCCCCGCGCGCGCCCGGCGGACGGGGCCGCATGAGCCTCTTCGACCAGCTCGCCGGAGCCGAGGGACCCTCCGTGCCGCGCTGTTCGCGCAAGGGCTGCCGCGACGACGCGGCCTGGAGCCTGCTCTGGAACAACCCGCGGCTGCACTCCCCCGAACGGCGCAAGGTCTGGCTCGCGTGCGAGGGGCACCGCGGCTGGCTCGAGGACTACCTCGCCACGCGGGGCCTCCTGAAGCAGACCCTGCCCTTCGACCTCGACGACCCGCCCCGGGAGGCCTGAACCGTGTACCGCTTCCTCGCCAGCACCCGCTGGTTCGGCTGGCTCCTGATGGTCTGCGTCTTCGCCGCCGCCTGCGCCGGGCTCGGCCAGTGGCAGATGAACCGGCTCGACGAGGCGCGGGCCGGCAACCAGATCGTCGCCGAGAACTACGACGCCGCGCCGGCCCCCTACGCCGCGCTGGCGGACGACTTCGACTCCCTCGCCCAGGACGGCGAGTGGCGTCCCGTCCAGATGCGCGGCAGCTACCTCGCCGAGGACACGCTGATCGTGCGCAACCGGCCGCGCAACGGCGCGCCGGGTTACGAGGTCCTCGTCCCGTTCCGCACCGTCGACGGCGATGTCGTCGTCGTCGACCGCGGCTGGCTGCCGATCGGCAACGAGAACCCCGGGCGGCCCGATGCCGTGCCCGCTCCCCCCGAAGGCGAGGTGGAGATCGTCGTCCGGATGCGGATCGGCGAGCCGTCACTGGGCCGTGAGGCGCCCGAGGGCCAGGTCGCCTCGATCGAGCTGCCGCGCATCGGACAGATCCTCGGCTACCCGGTCAAGCCCGGGGCCTACGGCCTCATGGCCGCGGAGTCGCCCGCCCCCGCCGCGTCGCCCGAGCCGATCGCCCGGCCGGAGCTCGACGAGGGCAACCACTTGTCCTACTCGCTGCAGTGGTTCGCCTTCGGCGTCCTCGGCTTCGTGGCCCTCGGCTGGGGCGCCCGGCAGCAGGCCCGCATCAACCGCGAGGACCGGGAGGCCGCCGAGGAGGCCGAGGCGGCGGGGCTCGAGGTCATGCACTCGGCGTACCGGGCCCCGCGGGCCAAGGTGCGACGCCGGCGCGACGGCGCCCCGACGGACGAGGAGCTCGAGGACGCGTACCTCGACGCCCTCGAGTCCCGGGGACGCTAGCGGCGCGCGGCCGGCGCCGGCCCTGCGGCCCGGGGCTGGAACCGGGCGGAACGGGCCCGGACCGGAACCGGGCGGAACGGGCCCGGACCGGAACCGGGCGGAACGGGCCCGATCCGGCCGGAGTGGTCAGGCCAGGGTGACGAGTTCGAGGTAGTCGTCGCTCCAGAGGTCCTCATCGCCGTCGGGCAGCAGCACGACCCGCTCGGGATTCAGCGCCGCCACGGCGCCCTCGTCGTGGCTGACCATCACGACGGCGCCGGGGTAGGTGCTGAGCGCGTTGAGGATCTCCGCGCGGCTGGCCGGGTCGAGGTTGTTCGTAGGCTCGTCGAGGAGCAGGACGTTGGCGCTCGAGGCCACGATCGTGGCGAGCGCGAGGCGCGTCTTCTCGCCGCCGGAGAGCACTCCGGCCGGCTTGTCGACGTCGTCGCCGCTGAACATGAACGAGCCGAGGATCCCGCGCACCTCGGCGTCGCCGAGGTGGGTGGGCGCGGCCGAGCGCATGTTCTCGAGGACCGTGCGCTCGTGGTCCAGGGTCTCGTGCTCCTGGGCGTAGTAGCCGATCTTGAGCCCGTGGCCCGCGACGACCTCGCCCGTGTCCGGCTCGCCGACGCCCGCCAGCATCCGCAGCAGGGTCGTCTTGCCCGCGCCGTTCAGGCCCAGGATCACGACCTTGGAACCGCGGTCGATCGCGAGGTCCACGTCCATGAAGATCTCGAGCGAGCCGTAGGACTTGCTGAGGTTGCGGGCCGTGATCGGCGTCTTGCCGCACGGTGCGGGGTCCGGGAAGCGCAGCGCCGCCACGCGGTCCTGCACGCGGACGTCCTCGAGACCGCCCATGAGGCGGTCGACGCGCTTGAGCATGCTCTGCGCCGCGGAGGCCCCGGAGGCGCGGGCCTTCATCTTGTTGGCCTGCGCCAGCAGGGTGTTGGCCTTCTTCTCCGTGTTGGCCCGCTCGCGCCGGCGCGAGCGCTCGTCCGTCTCGCGCTGCTCGAGGTAGCGCTTCCAGCCGAGGTTGTAGAGGTCCATCGTCGCCCGGTTCGCGTCCAGGTGGATGACCTTGTTGACGGTGGCCTCGAGCAGCCCGGTGTCGTGGGAGATGACCATGAGGCCGCCCTGGTGGTTGCGCAGGAACTCCCTCAGCCAGGCGATCGAGTCGGCGTCGAGGTGGTTGGTGGGCTCGTCGAGGAGCAGCGTCTCGGCATCCGCGTAGAGGATGCGGGCGAGCTCCACACGGCGGCGCTGGCCGCCGGAGAGCGTGTCGAGGGTCTGGTTCAGGAGCCGCTCGGGCAGCGCGAGGTTGTTGCAGATGGCCGCGGCCTCCGCCTCCGCCGCGTAGCCGCCACGGGACATGAACTCGGCGTCGAGCCGGTCGTAGCGGTTCATCGCCTTGGCGCGGACGGCGTCGTCCTCGCTGCCCATCTCCTCCTGGCACTTCTTCAGCCGGGTGACGATGTCGTCCAGCCCGCGGGCGGAGAGGATCCGGTCGCGGGCAAGCTGGCCCATGTCCGGGGTGCGCGGGTCCTGCGGCAGGTAGCCGATCGACCCGGTGCGCGTCACGGTGCCCCCGGTCGGCTCGGACTCCCCCGCCAGGACCCGGGTCATGGTGGTCTTGCCGGCGCCGTTGCGGCCGACCAGGCCGATCTTGTCCCCCTGGTCGATCCGGAAGGAGACGCCCTCCATGAGCAGGCGTGCACCGGCACGGAGCTCCAGGTCGGCAACGGAAATCACAAGCGGCCCCTTCCAGGGTTGAAGGCGCGGACAGCGCAACTGTCCATTCTACAGGCGCCGCGGGACCCGTCCGCCGTGAGCGGGGCCACAGCACCGGGCCGCCGCGGGCGCGGCCACGCCACCGGGGTGCGCGGTCCGGGAGTATCCTCGCTCCATGAGCTTCAACGACGACACGCGGATCGACTCCGGCCGGGTCCGCGATACGCGGGGCCGCCGGACCGGGACCAAGGTGGCCGTGGGCGGCGGCGGACTGCTGGTCCTCCTGATCGCGGCCCTGTTCAACGTCGATCCGGCGTTCCTCGACCAGCTCGGGCTCGGCGGCGACGCCCCGCCGCAGCAGGGCCAGGCGCAGGATGGCGAACGGCTCGTGGACCAATGCCGCACGGGCGCCGACGCCGATGCCCGCGCCGATTGCCGGATCGTCGCCACAACGCAGAGCCTGGACGCGTTCTGGGTCCCCTACCTGCGGCGCTACGGCGAGGAGCTCGAGCTGCCCGGCGTGGAGATCTTCGCCGACGTCGTGGACACGCGCTGCGGACGGGCCACGAGCGCCGTCGGACCGTTCTACTGCCCCGCGGACCAGGTCGCCTACTTCGACACGGGCTTCTTCTCCGAGCTCTCGACGCGCTTCGGCGCCGACGGCGGCGCCCTCGCCGAGGAGTACGTCGTGGCGCACGAGTACGGCCACCACGTGCAGAACCACATCGGCACGCTCCGCCACTCGCAGGAGGGCGGCACGGGACCCGAGTCGGGGCCCGTCCGGGTCGAGCTCCAGGCCGACTGCTTCGCCGGGCTCTGGGCCGCGCACGCCTCGCAGACCGCCAACGAGGACGGCGAGCTGTTCCTCGAGCCCTTCACCGAGGCCGACCTCCGCTCCGCGCTCTCGGCGGCGTCCGCCGTCGGAGACGACCGCATCCAGGAGGCGGCGACCGGCCGCGTGAACCCCGAGGGCTGGACCCACGGTTCGAGCGCCCAACGGCAGGCGTGGTTCCTGCAGGGCTACCGCACGGGGGACATCAACCAGTGCAACACCCTCGACGCCGCGGACCTGGACACCCCGGGCGCCTGAGGTTCCCGCCGCGCGGAACGCGAACACCCCTCCGCCGTGCGGCGGAGGGGTGTTCGCGGCCGGCGCCGCAACGGGCCCTGCCGAGGGCCACGCGGGACGTCCGGACCCTAGATGTTGAAGCCGAGGGCCCGCATCTGGTCGCGTCCGTCGTCGGTGATCCGCTCGGGACCCCACGGAGGCATCCAGACCCAGTTCAGCCGGTGCTCGTCCACGACGTTGTCGAGCGCGCTGGCGACCTGCTCCTCGAGCACGTCCGTCAGCGGGCAGGCCGCCGTCGTGAGCGTCATGTCGATCAGCAGCGCGCCGTCCTCGGCGTACTTGAGCCCGTACAGCAGGCCGAGGTCGACGACGTTCACGCCCAGCTCGGGGTCGATGACGTCCTTGAGCGCCTCCTCGACGTCCTCGAGCGGCGTCTGCGCCGAGCCCTGCACCTGGTCGCTGTCCGCGGTCATCGGATCAGGCCCCGACGGCGAGGAAGCGGTCGTAGCCCTCTTCCTCGAGGCGGTCGGCGAGCTCGGGCCCGCCCTGCTCGGCGATCCGGCCGTCCACGAACACGTGCACGTGGTCCGGCTTGATGTAGCGCAGGATCCGCGTGTAGTGGGTGATCAGCAGGGTGCCCATCTCGTTCTCCTGCTGCGCGCGGTTCACGCCCTCGGAGACGACCTTGAGGGCGTCGACGTCCAGGCCCGAATCGGTCTCGTCCAGCACGGCGAACTTCGGCTTGAAGAGCTCGAGCTGGAGGATCTCGACGCGCTTCTTCTCGCCGCCGGAGAAGCCCTCGTTGACGTTGCGGTTGGCGAAGTCGGCGTCGATCTTCAGGTGGGCCATGGCCGCCTTGACGTCCTTGGTCCAGTGGCGCAGGCTCGGGGCCTCGCCGTCGATCGCGGTCTTCGCGGTGCGCAGGAAGTTCGTCATGGTCACGCCGGGCACCTCGACCGGGTACTGCATCGCCAGGAAGAGGCCGGCGCGGGCGCGCTCATCGACGCTCATCTCCAGGACGTCCTCGCCGTCCAGCGTGATGCTGCCGGACGTCACGGTGTAGCGCGGGTGGCCGGCGATCGTGGCGGCCAGGGTCGACTTGCCGGAGCCGTTCGGTCCCATGATGGCGTGGGTCTCACCGGTGTTGATGACCAGGGAGACGCCCTTGAGGATTTCCTTCTCGCCCTGCTCGGTCTCGATGGAGACGTGCAGGTCCTTGATTTCCAGGGTAGACAATGGTGTTCCTTTCGAACCGTGAAGTCAGTTGGCGGAGGCCGCGAGCTCGGCCTCGATGTCGTCGGTGAGCCGGGCCTGCAGCTCCTCGGAGGGGATCTGCTGGACGATCTCGTTGAGGAAGCCGCGCACCACGAGCCGGCGGGCGGTCTTCTCGTCGATGCCGCGGGCCATGAGGTAGAAGAGGTGCTCGTCGTCGAAGCGGCCCGTCGTCGATGCGTGGCCCGCGCCCTCGATGAGGCCCGTCTCGATCTCCAGGTTCGGCACCGAGTCGGCGCGCGCGCCGTCGGTGAGGACCAGGTTGCGGTTGGCCTCGTAGGAATCGGTGCCGACGGCCTCCTTGCGGATCAGGACGTCGCCGACCCACACGGTCCGGGCCCCCGCGCCCTGCAGCGCGCCCTTGTAGAGCACGTTGGACGTGTTGCGCGGGGTGTTGTGGTCCACGAAGGAACGGTGCTCGAGGTGCTGGCCGGCGTCGGCGAAGTACATGCCGAACAGCTCGGCCGTCGCCTGCTCGCCGGCGAAGCGCACGTTGGCGTTCAGGCGCACGATCCGCCCGCCGAACGTGACCGCGATGTGCTTGAAGGACGCCCCGTGGCCCACGACGGCGTCGTGCTGCCCGGTGTGGACGGCCTCGTCGTCCCAGCGCTGCACGGTCACGACGACCAGCTCGGCGCGGTCGCCCACGAGGATCTCGACGTTGCCGTTGAAGTCGGCCGCGCCCGTGTGCTCGATGACGACGACGGCACGGGAGTCCTCCTCCGCCTCGATCACGAGGTGGGAGTTGGCACGGCTGCCGCCGGCGCGCCCGGCGATGTCGACCACGACGGGCCCCTCGGGTGCGGAGCCGGCGGGGATCCGGACGTGGACGGCCTCGGCGGCGTTGGCGGAGGCGACGACGGCGGCGCGGTCGGCCGGCACCAGGACGGTGCCGCGCGGTGCCTCGCCGGCGCGCAGGACGCCGCTGCCGGCGCCTTCGGGGGCCGTGACGGAGAGCTCGACGGCGCCGGCCTCGCCCGCGTCGTCGGCGAACAGGCCGCGCAGGGCCTTGACGGGGCTGAAGCGCCATTCCTCTTCGCGGCCGTTCGGCACGGCGAAGTCGGCGACGTCGTGGCTCGTGGGACGCTCGGCGCGCGAGTGCATGATCTGCGTCTCGCTGCCGCCGCCGTGGGAGTGGGCTCCGACGACCTTATCGGCGACCAGGACCTCGCCTTCCTCGGTCATGCCGTCGATCGACGGGGCCCCGATGCGCGCCTTCTCGGTGGTGGTTGCGGTTTCAGTCATGGTTAACCGACGGATCCTTCCATCTGCAGTTCGATAAGGCGGTTCAGCTCGAGGGCGTACTCCATCGGCAGCTCGCGGGCGATCGGCTCCACGAAGCCGCGCACGATCATGGCCATGGCCTCGTCCTCAGCGAGCCCGCGGGACATGAGGTAGAACAACTGCTCCTCGGAGACGCGCGAGACGGTGGCCTCGTGGCCCATCTGCACGTCGTCCTCGCGGACGTCGATGTACGGGTAGGTGTCCGAGCGGCTGATGGTGTCCACGAGCAGGGCGTCGCAGACGACGGAGTTCTTCACGCCCTTGGCCCCCTCGCGCACCTGCACGAGGCCGCGGTAGGCGGAGCGTCCGCCGTTGCGGGCGACCGACTTCGCGACGATCGCGGAGGACGTGTTCGGGGCGATGTGGACCATCTTGGACCCGGTGTCCTGGTGCTGGCCCTCGCCCGCGAAGGCGATGGAGAGCGTCTCGCCCTTGGCGTGCTCGCCGACGAGGTAGACGGCCGGGTACTTCATGGTGACCTTGGAGCCGATGTTTCCATCGATCCACTCCATCGTCGCGCCCTCCTCGCACACCGCGCGCTTGGTGACGAGGTTGTAGACGTTGTTGGACCAGTTCTGGATGGTCGTGTAGCGCACGCGGGCGTTCTTCTTGACGATGATCTCCACGACTGCGGAGTGCAGCGAGTCCGACTGGTAGATCGGAGCCGTGCAGCCCTCGATGTAGTGAACGTAGGAACCCTCGTCGGCGATGATGAGGGTGCGCTCGAACTGGCCCATGTTCTCCGTGTTGATGCGGAAGTAGGCCTGGAGCGGGATCTCGACGTGGACGCCCTTGGGCACGTAGACGAACGAGCCGCCGGACCACACGGAGGTGTTCAGCGAGGCGAACTTGTTGTCGCCGACCGGGATGACCGAGCCGAAGTACTCCTTGAAGATGTCCTCGTGCTCCTTGAGACCGGTGTCGGTGTCGAGGAAGATCACGCCCTGCTTCTCGAGGTCCTCGCGGAGCTGGTGGTAGACCACCTCGGACTCGTACTGGGCGGCCACGCCCGAGACCAGGCGCTGCTTCTCCGCCTCGGGGATGCCCAGCTTGTCGTAGGTGTTCTTGATGTCCTCAGGCAGGTCCTCCCAACTCGTGGCCTGCTTCTCCGTGGAACGCACGAAGTACTTGATGTTGTCGAAGTCGATCCCGCTCAGGTCCGCGCCCCACGTGGGCATCGGCTTGCGGTCGAAGTACTTCAGGCCCTTGAGCCGGAGGTCGAGCATCCACTCGGGCTCGTCCTTCTTCGACGAGATGTCCCGCACGACCTCTTCGTTCAGGCCGCGGCGGGCGTTGGCACCGGCGTCGTTCTTGTCCGACCACCCGTACTCGTAGTTGCCGATCCCGTGGAGCTCCGGATTCTTCTCCAGGATCTCGGCGATCACGCCGGGGTCGGCGGTCTCCTGTGCAATCTGATCCGTCATCGCGGCCTCTCCTGCCTAGTGATCTTGATTCGAGTTCGCTTCTCAGCTGGCTGAGGAGTCTTCTGCCGGCCCACGGGAACGTGGGTCGTACACACATGCCCGCCACCGGCCAACGTGGACAGCCGCCGCACGTCGACGCCGAGGAGGCGGGAAAACACCTGGGTCTCTTCCTCGCAGAACACCGGGAACTCCCGGGCGAGGTCCTGGATGGGGCAGTGCCCCTGGCAGAGCTGCACCGCGGCCATCGCGGCCCGCGGCTGGTTCATGCCGACCTCGCGCGTCGAGCCGACGAAGCCGTCCGCCGTCAGCGCGTCGGACAGGGCCGCCGCGCGTGCCGCGAGGTCCTCCCCGGCGGCCTCCACGAGGGGACGGTAGCGCTCCTCCATGGCGGCGAAGCGCTTCGCGGCGAAGGCGTGGACGGCCTCGTCGCCGGCGGCCCGGGCCAGTTCCGCCAGGGCCTCGGTCGCGATGTCCAGGTAGTCGTTGCCGAGCTTCGCCTGGCCGCGGTGGCTCAGCACGTAGCGCCGCGCGGGCCGGCCCGCTCCGGCGGGGTGGTTGGCGACGAGCTTGACCTCGACGAGGCCCTGCCGGCTCAGCGCGTCGAGATGGCGGCGCACGGCGGCCGGCGTGAAGCCCAGCTGCTCACCGAGCTCCGCGGCGCTGACCGGCCCCTCCTGGAGCACGGCCGACAGGACCCGGTCCCGGGTCCGCTCCTCCGTCTCCGGCGCGGCCGGGGACCGACGGTCCTCTGCGGGCACGCCCGAGGGCATCGACTGCGAAGAATACACAACACAATCATGCGCTAATAATATCCCCGCGACCAGCAAGGCGTGCCTTACTCCACTCACCCCCGCGATGCACGTCACCGGGCCCCACGGCCAGGGGCGCACGCTCTACGTGGCGTAGAATGCTCTGGTGCCCACTTCCGCTCCCAGTCTCGTCGTCGAGGACCTCCGCAAGGACTTCGGCCCCGTGGCAGCCCTCGACGGGCGCAGGGTCCGCGTCCTGCACGGCATCAACCTCCAAGCCCGTCCCGGGGCCGTCACCACGATCCTCGGCGCCAACGGCGCCGGCAAGTCGACGACCCTCGCCTGCGCCCAGGGCCTCCTGCATCCCGACGCCGGGAGCGTGCGCCTGCTCGGGGCCGATCCGGCGTCGGCCTCGAGCTCCCTGCGCTCGCGCGTCGGCGTGATGCTGCAGGACGGCGGACTTCCGCAGTCGGCCACGCCGCGCCAGCTGCTGCGCCACGTCGCGGGGATGTACGAGCGGCCCGCGGACCTCGCGGCCCTCTGCGCCCGCCTCGGGATCGACGAGTTCGCCCACACCACGATCCGGCGGCTCTCCGGGGGTCAGCGGCAGCGCGTCGCGCTCGCCGCCGCTCTCGCCGGCCGCCCCGAGGTGCTCTTCCTCGACGAGCCGAGCGCTGGCCTGGATCCTCAGTCGCGGCGCACCGTGTTCGCGCTGATCGAGGAGCTGCGCGGCCAGGGCCTCGCGATCGTGCTGACGACCCACCTCATGGAGGACGCCCAGCGCCTCTCCGACTACGTCTACATCATCGCCGCGGGACGCAACGTCGCCGAGGGAACGGTTGACGAGCTGACCGCCCGGACCGCCGCGGGCGAGGCGACGCGGGCCCTGTCCTTCACGGCCGCGCCCGGGCTCGCCCTCGACGCGGCCCGGCTCCCGGCGGGCGTCCGCCTCACCGAGGAGTCGCCGGGCCACTACCGGGCCACGGGGATCGCCGGGCCGGCCGCGCTCACGGCGCTCGCCCGCTGGTGGGAGGAGCACGGCGTGCTCCCCTCGGGCATCAGCATGGAGCCCCGCAGCCTCGAGGACGTCTTCCTCGAGATCGCCCAGAACGGAGCGGCAGATGACTAGCACGCGAGAGCCCGCCCTCGAGGCCCCCGCGCACGGCGGCAACGCCGCGCCCGCGTGGCGCCGCATCCTCCGCCACGGCGGCTACGAGACGTCCATGATGATGCGCAACGGGGAACAGCTCGTCCTCGCCGTCGTCCTGCCGCTCCTCGCGCTCGTGGCCCTCGAGTTCCTCAGCGTCCTCGACGGGCTGGCGGAGCGCCGCATCGACGTCGCCGCGCCGGGCGTGCTGGCCCTGTGCGTCATGTCCACCGCCTTCACGGGCCAGGGCATCGCCACGGGCTTCGACCGCCGCTACGGCGTCCTGCGCTTCCTGTCCACGACACCGCTCGGCCGCGGCGGCCTCGTCTTCGGCAAGGCCCTCGCCGTGGCGGCCGTCCTGGCCATCCAGATCGTCGTCGTCGGCGGGACTGCGGCGTTGATGGGCTGGCGCCCCGCCGTGGGCGGGATCGGCACCGGCGTCCTGCTCCTGCTGCTTGGCGCCGCCACGTTCACCTCGCTCGGCCTGCTCATCGCCGGAACGGTCCGCGCCGAGGCGACCCTCGCCATCACCAACCTCGTCTGGATCCTGCTCGCCGCCGGCGGAGGCGTCCTCATCCCCGGAAGCCGGATGCCCGGCCTCCTCGAGCCCCTCGTGCAGCTCCTTCCCTCGGCGGCCCTCGGCGACGGGCTCCGGGCCGCGCTCGTCGACGGCGCGTTCCCGGCCGGGCAGCTGCTGGCGCTCGGCGCCTGGACGGTCGTCGCCGGCTTCGCGGCCACCAAGTGGTTCAAGTGGAACTGAGCCGCGCCACCGGCGGGACCGGGCCCGCCACGCCCCCACACCAGGCGGCCGACGTGCCGCAGAACGGAGTCATGGCATGAGAACCGCCGCCGCCCGCTGGACCGACCGGCTGCCGACCACGGTCGGGCGGGGAGTCCACGCGCTCGCGATCGCCTCGCTGGCCTCGCAGATCGGCATCATCGTCACGGGCGGCGCCGTGCGCCTGACCAAGTCCGGCCTGGGCTGCTCCGAGTGGCCCAATTGCGTGCCGGGATCCATGACCCCCACCCCCGAAATGGGGATCCACGGCCTGATCGAGTTCGGCAACCGGACCCTGACCTTCCTGCTCACCGCCATCGCCGTCTCGATGATCCTCGCCGTGTGGCGCATGCGCCGCGAGCACCGGACCGTCTTCGGCCTCGCCGTCGCGCTGCTCTGCGTCATCCCCGTCCAGGCGCTCATCGGCGGGATCACCGTCTGGACGCAACTGAACCCCTGGGTCGTCAGCCTGCACTTCCTGGCCTCGGCCGCCCTCGTGGCGACGGCGACGCTCCTCGTGAACCGGACCGGCCGGCTCCTGCGCGGCGAGCCGGCCATCGCCGTCGTCCCCCTGCCCGGGACCCTGCGCGCCCTCGGCTGGACGATCGCCGCCTCGGCGGCGGCCGCCGTCGTCCTCGGCACGATCGTCACCGGAACGGGGCCCCACGCCGGCGATGCCAACGCCCCGCGGCACGACTTCAACGCCGACCTCGTGACCCGGATCCACGTCGCGCCCGTGTACCTCCTGGTCGGCGCGACGCTGCTCGCGCTCGTCCTGCTCGCCCGGATGCCCGCCCAGCGCGCCCTCCGCCGCGCCGTCGTACTGCTCCTCGTCGCGATCGCCCTGCAGGCCGGCATCGGCTACTGGCAGCACTTCACGGGCCTGCCGATCGGGCTCGTCCTGCTCCACATGATCGGGTCCGCGCTCCTCACGGCCGCCGCGGCCAACGTCTGGGACCGGTCCACGGGACGCTTCCCGCTGTAGGCAGCCCGCACGACGGGCCCCCGGTTCCACCCGGGCGGCCGCCCCGTGCGGCGATCGCCGGCTGCGCAGGACCGGGCAGGCCGAGCGCCACGAGAAGAACGCACAACGCCCCCGACCGAAGCGGTCGGGGGCGTTGTCCGTGGCGCGGCGGGTCACGCCGCGGCGGCTCAGCCGAAGAGGGGCTGGCCGACGAAGGGATCCACGGCCAGCGCGACGAACACGATCGTCAGGTACGTGATGGAGATGTGGAAGACCTTCATGGCCTTCTTGTTCATCGCCGCCGGCTCGTGGTCGCGCCGGGCCTCCCGGTAGAGCACGTGGCACTCGTAGATGAACCAGCCGCCGGCCACGGCCGACAGGACGGTGTACACGATGCCGGCGTAGCCCAGCGGGGTCAGGAGGAGCGAGCAGACGACGGTCGCCCACGCGTAGAGCACGACCTGCACGGAGACGGTCCGGGCTCCGGCGATGGCCCCGAGCATCGGCACGTTCGCCGCGTTGTAGTCGTCGGAGTACTTCATGGACAGGGGCCAGTAATGCGGTGGCGTCCAGAGGAAGATGATGAGGAACAGGATCACGGCGGGCCACTCGACCGTGTTGGTGACGGCGGCCCACGCGATGAGCACGGGCATGCACCCGGCGACGCCGCCCCAGATGATGTTCTGGGCCGTGCGGCGCTTGAGGATCAAGGTGTAGAAGACCACGTAGAGGAGGATCGCGGCGAGGCCGAGGACGGCCGTCAACAGGTTCGCGCCCGCCCAGAGGACGGCGATCGAGGCGACGGCGAGGATCCAGGAGAACACGAGGGCCTCACGCGGGGTGACGTCCCCCGTAACGAGGGGGCGTCCCTTGGTGCGGTTCATGACGCGGTCCATGTCGCGGTCGATGTAGCAGTTGAAGGCGCCCGACGCTCCGGCCGCCATGGCGCCGCCCAGCATGGTCGCGACGATCAGGAGCAGATCGGGGAAGCCGCGGTGGGCGAAGATCATCGTCGGCAGCGTCGTCACGAGCAGCAGCTCCACCACGCGCGGCTTGGTCAGCGCGAGATACGCCGCCGCCTTCCGCCGGGCAAAGGCACCGAGTGCCTCACCGGGTTGGCGGGATGCGCGCCCCACGGGCGCGGCATCGGTGGGGAGGG
This sequence comes from Zafaria sp. Z1313, assembly GCF_050563205.1. Classification (NCBI taxonomy): domain Bacteria; kingdom Bacillati; phylum Actinomycetota; class Actinomycetes; order Micrococcales; family Micrococcaceae; genus Zafaria; species Zafaria sp. Z1313. Next base: position 507,170 of record NZ_JBNWUK010000001.1, on the reverse strand, counting down.
TGTTCACGGACATGCCACTCAGTTCTACGCGGGAAATGGACAGACACAGCCATCATACCCTTTTACAGGACGTAGAAATGGGCGTGTCCGCCCCGGGTGGGCGCATCGGGACCACCCTCCGCCCCGCCTGCCGGAGCGGGACCGCGCCGCGCCGCTCCGGCAGGCGGCGAAATATGGCGCCCCAAGCAGGACGACTGCGTCACAGTGGCGGTAGGGTGGAGAGGACGCGTCGGAGCCGAAGAAGCCGCCAGCACGGTACGAGGGCTGCCACAGTGCGCCCTGGGTCGGCCCGGCGCTTTCCCACGCCAGACCACAGAGAGGGACCCATCGTGGCGCCACAGTCAGAAGTTCTCGAATTGTCATGGACGAAGCTCGACGCGCGGGCGGTGGACACCATCCGCGTCCTCGCCGCCGATGCGGTCGAGAAGGTCGGCAGCGGACATCCGGGAACGGCGATGAGCCTGGCGCCCGCGGCGTACCTGATCTTCCAGAACCACCTGCGCCACGACCCGTCCGATCCCGAGTGGGTCGGCCGCGACCGGTTCGTCCTCTCCCCCGGGCACACCTCCCTGACCCTGTACCTGCAGCTGTTCCTCTCCGGCTACGGCCTCGAGATGGAGGACATCGCCGCGCTGCGCACATGGGGCGCGAAGACCCCGGGCCACCCGGAGTACGGCCACACGGCCGGCGTGGAGATCACCACGGGCCCGCTCGGCCAGGGCCTCGCCTCGGCCGTCGGCTTCGCCTACTCCCAGCGGCGCATGCGCGGCCTCCTGGATCCGGAGGCGGCGCCCGGTACGAGCCCGTTCGACCACACCGTGTGGGTCATCGCCTCCGACGGCGACCTCCAGGAAGGCGTCACCTCGGAGGCCTCGTCCCTCGCGGGCCACCAGCAGCTGGGCAACCTCGTGGTGGTCTACGACGAGAACCACATCTCCATCGAGGACGACACCGACGTGGCCTTCACCGAGGACGTGCTCAAGCGCTACGAGGCCTACGGCTGGCACACCCAGCGCGTGGACTGGACCGCAAGCGGCGAGTACGTGGAGGACGTCCACGCCCTCGACGCGGCCCTGCGGGCCGCCAAGGCCGAGACCGGCCGCCCGTCGATCATCTCCCTGCGCACGATCATCGGCTATCCCTCGCCGAAGAAGCAGAACACCGGCGGCATCCACGGCTCCAAGCTCGGCGCCGAGGAGCTCGCGGGACTCAAGTCCGTCCTGGGCTTCGATCCCGAACAGAGCTTCGCCATCGAGGACGACGTCCTGGCCCACGCACGCCAGGTCGTCGACCGCGGCCGTGCGACGCGCGCCGAGTGGGAAGAGGGCTTCGCCTCCTGGTCGGCCGCCAACCCCGAGGGCGCCGCCCTCCTGGAGCGCATCGAGGACCGCCGCCTCCCGGAGGGCTGGGAGTCCACGCTGCCCGTCTTCGAACCGGGCAAGGACGTTGCGACGCGGTCCGCCTCCGGCAAGGTCATCAACGCCATCGAGTCCGTGCTGCCCGAGCTCTGGGGCGGCTCCGCCGACCTCGCCGGCTCGAACAACACGACGATCGAATCCGCCGCGTCCTTCATCCCCGCCGAGCACTCGACGGACTCCTGGAGCGGCAACCCGTACGGGCGCGTCCTGCACTTCGGCATCCGCGAGCACGCCGCCGCGTCGATCGTGAACGGGATCGTGCTGTCCTCGAAGACCCGCGCGTTCTCCGGGACGTTCCTGATCTTCTCCGACTACCAGCGCCCCGCGATCCGACTCTCGGCGCTCATGGGCATCCCGTCGATCTACGTCTGGACCCACGACTCGATCGGCCTCGGCGAGGACGGCCCGACCCACCAGCCGGTCGAGCAGCTCGCCTCGCTGCGCGCGATCCCGAACCTCGACGTCGTCCGCCCGGCCGACGCCAACGAGACCGCATGGGCCTGGAAGACGGTCCTGGAGAACACGGCCAACCCGGCCGGCCTGGTCCTGACGCGGCAGAACCTGCCCGTGTTCGACCGCACCGCCCCGGGCTTCAAGGACGTCTCCGGAACCGCCCGCGGCGCCTACGTCCTGGCCGAGGCCCTGGACGCCGAGGGCCGGGAGACGACCCCCGACGTGCTCCTGCTCGGCACCGGCTCCGAGGTCCAGCTCGCCGTGGCCGCCCGCGAGGCGCTGGCCGCCGAGGGCGTCGCCGCCCGCGTTGTGTCCATCCCGTGCCTCGAGTGGTTCCACGCGCAGGACGCCGCCTACCAGGAGGAGGTCCTGCCGGCCTCCGTCAAGGCCCGCGTCTCCGTCGAGGCGGGCGTCGCCCAGGGCTGGCGCGAACTGGTCGGCGACGCCGGCCGGATCGTCTCCCTGGACCACTTCGGAGCCTCCGCGGACTACCAGCGCCTCTACACCGAGTTCGGCATCACCGCCGAGGCCGTCGCGGCCGCGGCCCGCGACTCGCTCGCCGCCGCACGCTGACCACGGGCCGGCCGGCCACCCGGCCCCGGGTGGCCGGCCGGCATCGTCTCACACACCACGTTCCCCTTTCTGGAAGGATCCACTCCATGAGCAACCCGAACACCCAGGCGCTGTCCGACGCGGGCGTCTCCATCTGGCTCGACGACCTCTCGCGCGAGCGCCTCGAGTCCGGCTCGCTGCGCACCCTGATCGAGTCCAAGAACGTCGTCGGCGTGACCACCAACCCGTCGATCTTCGCCGCGGCCCTCGCCGGTGGCGACGCCGCGTACGCCGAGCAGGTCTCCGAGCTCGCGGCCGCCGGTGCCGACGTGGAGACGGCCGTCTTCGAGATCACCACGACCGACGTCGCCCGTGCGTGCGACCTCTTCGCCCCCGTCGCCACCGCGAGCCACGGCGTCGACGGCCGCGTCTCGCTCGAGGTCGACCCGCGGCTGGCCGCCGACACCGCCGCCACCGCCGCCGAGGCCAAGAAGCTCCACGCCAAGGTGGGCCGGGACAACCTGCACATCAAGATCCCGGCGACCCTCGAGGGCCTCGAGGCCATCACGGCGACCCTCGCTGAGGGCATCAGCGTGAACGTGACGCTGATCTTCTCGCTTGAGCGCTACCGCGCCGTGATCAACGCGTTCATGTCCGGCCTCGAGCAGGCCCGCGAGAACGGTCACGACCTGGCCCGCATCCACTCCGTCGCCTCCTTCTTCGTCTCCCGCGTCGACGCGGAGATCGACAAGCGCCTCGACGCCCTCGGCACCGCGACCGCCCTGGAGCTCAAGGGCAAGGCCGGACTGGCCAACGCCCGCCTGGCCTACCAGGTCTACGAGGAGCTCTTCAGCTCCGAGCGCTGGAACGTCCTGGCGGCCGCGGGAGCTCGCCCCCAGCGCCCGCTCTGGGCCTCGACCGGCGTCAAGGACCCGGCCTACCCGGACACCCTCTACGTCACCGGTCTCGTCGCCCCGGGCGTCGTGAACACGATGCCGGAGAAGACCCTCGAGGCGACGGCCGACCACGGCCAGGTCTCGGGAGACACGGTCACCGGCACGTACTCCGAGGCCAACGCCGTGCTCGATGCCCTCGCCGCCCAGGGCATCGACTACAACGACGTCGTAGGCCTCCTCGAGGCCGAGGGCGTGCAGAAGTTCGAGGCCGCCTGGGCCGAGCTGCTCCAGGACGTGCAGTCGGCGCTCGACGCGGCGACCGCGAAGGCCCAGGCATGAGCACCCTCGGCTTCCAGGCCTCCGGCGCCGCCCTCGAGGCCATCGAACGCCACGTCCCGGCGCTCGTCGCCGACCGCGTCGCCTCCCGGATCGCGGCCAAGGACGCGACCCTGTGGGGCCCCGAGGCCGAGGCCGAGGCCTCGATCCGGCTCGGCTGGGTCGAGCTCGCCGAGACCTCGCGGCCGCTCGTGGAGCAGATCACCGCGCTGCGGGACGAGCTGCGCGCCGAGGGCGTGGACCGCGTCGTGCTCGCCGGCATGGGCGGCTCCTCGCTCGCGCCGGAGGTCATCGCGGCGACCGCGGGCGTCGAGCTGACGGTCCTGGACAGCACCGATCCGGAAATGGTCGGCCGTGCCCTCGCCGAGCGGATCGCGCAGACCGTCCTCGTGGTCTCCTCGAAGTCCGGCTCCACCGTGGAGACGGACTCGCAGCGCCGCGTGTTCGAGCAGGCGTTCACCGACGCCGGCCTCGACGCGGCGCGCCGCATCGTCGTCGTCACCGATCCTGGCTCGCCCCTCGACGGGACCTCCCGGGCGGCCGGCTACCGCGCCGTCTTCAACGCCGATCCGAACGTCGGCGGGCGCTACTCGGCGCTCACCGCCTTCGGGCTCGTGCCGACCGGCCTCGCCGGCGTGGACATCGCGGCGCTCCTGGACGAGGCCGAGGAGGCGGCGGAGTTCCTCGCGGACGACGACGAGGACAACATCGGCCTGGCGCTCGGTGCCGCCCTCGGCGGCACCACGCCGCTGCGGGACAAGATCGTCTTCACCGACGAGGGCTCCGGGATCCCCGGCTTCGCCGATTGGGCGGAGCAGCTGATCGCCGAGTCCACCGGCAAGCTCGGCACCGGGGTGCTCCCGGTCGTCGTCGAGTCGGGTGCGCCCGAGCTCGTGGAGCAGGCGGCGGACGTGCTCGTGGTCCGGTTGACGGCGGATTCCGACGACGACGCCGCGCCCCTGGGCGACGAGGTCCGGCTCTCGGGCTCCCTCGGAAGCCAGCTGCTCCTGTGGGAGTACGCGACGGTGGTCGCCGGCCGGCTGCTGGGGATCAACCCCTTCGACCAGCCGGACGTCGAGGCGGCCAAAACGGCCGCCCGCGGCCTGCTCGACGCGACGCCGGAGGCGGCTCCGGCCGCCCTCGTCGACGCCGCCATCGAGCTGCGGGCCACGGACGGGCTGCTCGACGGCGTGTCCGGGCTGGCCGGCGCGCTGGAGCGGCTCCTGGCGGCGCTGCCCGCCGACGGCTACCTCTCGGTCCAGGCCTACCTGGACCGGATCGGCCTGTCCGGCCTCGCCGCCGCGCGCCACGGCCTCGCCGCCGCCTCGGGGCGCCCGACGACGTTCGGCTGGGGACCGCGCTTCCTGCACTCGACGGGCCAGTACCACAAGGGCGGTCCGCGCCAGGGCGCCTACCTGCAGATCACGGCGGACTCCGACGTCGACCTGTCCATCCCGGAACGCCCGTTCACCTTCGGGGAGCTCATCGCGGCGCAGGCCGCCGGTGACGCCCAGGTCCTCGCCGACCTCGGCCGGCCGGTTCTGCGGCTGCACCTCACCGACCGCGAGGCCGGGACGGCGCAGCTGCTCGCGGCCGTCGCCGCCCTCGCCCCCTCGTCCCGCTAGCCGGGCCCGTCCGACGCCCAGGCGCCTCCGCGCCCGGGCGTCCCCATGGAAAGCAGCACATGAACGACTCCGCACGCAATCCCCTGCGTGACCGGCGCGACCGCCGGCTCAGCCGGATCGCCGGGCCCTCCGCGCTCGTGTTCTTCGGCGTCACGGGCGACCTCGCCCGCAAGAAGCTCATGCCCGCCGTCTACGACCTCGCCAACCGCGGCCTGCTCCCGCCGAGCTTCGCCGTCGTCGGCTTCGGCCGCCGCGGATGGTCGGCCGACGAGTTCGTCGCCGAGGTCAGGGAGTGGGTGCGCGCGAGCGCGCGCACGCCCTTCAACGAGACGGTGTGGGAGCAGCTCGCCGGCGGATTCCGCTTCATCACGGGCGGCTTCGACGACGACGAGGCGTTCATCCGGCTGCGCGAGACCCTCGACGAGCTCGAGCGCTCCCGGGGCACGCGCGGCAACCACGCCTTCTACCTCTCCATCCCCCCGAACTCGTTCGAGCAGGTGTGCGAGCAGCTCTCGCGCCACGGGCTCGCCGAGCGCGGCCAGGAGGGCGCGGGTGACGGCGCACCGTGGCGGCGCGTCGTCATCGAGAAGCCGTTCGGCCACGACCTGGCCTCCGCGCGCGAGCTCAACGCGATCGTCGAATCGGTCTTCCCGCCGGACGCCGTGTTCCGGATCGACCACTACCTCGGCAAGGAGACAGTGCAGAACCTCCTGGCGCTGCGCTTCGCGAACCAGTTGTTCGAGCCGCTGTGGAACGCCAACTACGTGGACCACGTGCAGATCACCATGGCCGAGGACATCGGCATCGGCGGCCGGGCCGGGTACTACGACGGCGTCGGCGCGGCCCGCGACGTGATCCAGAACCACCTGCTCCAGCTCCTGGCCCTCACGGCCATGGAGGAGCCCATTTCCTTCGACGCCGACCACCTGCGCGCCGAGAAGGAGAAGGTGCTCGCCGCGGTGCGCCTGCCGGAGGACCTCTCCACGCACTCGGCCCGCGGACAGTACACGGGCGGCTGGCAGGGCGGGGAGCAGGTCACGGGCTTCCTCGACGAGGAGGGCTTCAATCCCGCCTCCCGGACGGAGACCTACGCTGCGATCCGGCTCGACATCAACACGCGCCGCTGGGCCGGCGTGCCGTTCTACCTGCGCGCGGGCAAACGCCTGGGACGCCGGGTCACCGAGATCGCCGTGGTCTTCAAGCGCGCGCCGAACCTGCTCTTCCGGGACCACTCCGACGACGACTTCGGCCAGAACGCCGTCGTCATCCGCGTCCAGCCGGACGAGGGCGCGACCATCCGCTTCGGTTCCAAGGTGCCGGGGACGCAGATGGAGATCCGCGACGTCACGATGGACTTCGGCTACGGCCACTCCTTCACCGAGTCGAGCCCCGAGGCCTACGAGCGGCTGATCCTGGACGTCCTGCTCGGCGAGCCGCCGCTCTTCCCCCGCCACGAGGAGGTCGAGCTCTCCTGGAAGATCCTCGACCCCTTCGAGGAGCACTGGGCGGCGCTCGACGAGCAACCCGAACCGTACGCCCCGGGAAGCTGGGGCCCGCCGTCGGCGGATGAACTACTCGCGCGTGATGGAAGGACGTGGCGGCGCCCATGATCGTCGACCTGCCGGACACCACCACCTCCAAGGTGGCCAAGAAGCTCGTCAACCTGCGCGAGGCCGAGGGGGTCGTGGCGCTCAGCCGGGTGCTCACGCTCGTCGTCGTCACCCGCGCCGGATTCGAGGAGGAGGCCATCGAGGCGGCCAACCTCGCGAGCCGCGAACACCCCTGCCGCATCATCGTCGCCGTCGAGGGCGATCCCGGGGCCCCGACCGTCCTGAACGCCCAGCTGCGCGTCGGCGGGGACGCGGGCGCTTCGGAGGTCGTCGTCCTCTACGGCGAGGGCGAGATCGCCACCGCCGACGAGTCGCTCGTCGCCGGGCTCCTGCTCCCGGACGCCCCGATCGTGGCCTGGTGGCCGCACGGCGTGCCCGCCAAGGCCTCGGGCACGGACATCGGCCGGATCGCCCACCGCCGCATCACCGACTCCGGGAGCGAGGCCGATCCACGGCAGGCGCTCTTCACGATCTCGGAGGGCTACGTGGCCGGGGACACCGACCTCGCGTGGACGCGCCTGACGCTGTGGCGCGCGCAGCTCGCCGCGGTCCTGGACCAGCTCGATCCCGCGGAGCTGACCTCGATCACGGTCAAGGGCGCGGCCGACTCCCCCAGCACGGTCCTCCTCGCGGCGTGGCTCACCCTGGCCCTCGGGATCCCGGTGACCATCGCCTCCGCGCCGGAGGCCACGGGGCTGCGCAGCGTGCGCTTCACGCGCCTCGACGGCGACGTGGTGCTGACGCGCCCGCACGACCACGTGGCCGAGCTCTACCAGCCGGGCCAGCAGGTGCAGCGGATCTCGCTGCCGCGCCGGCCACTGTCCGAGTGCCTCGCCGAGGAGCTGCGCCGGCTGGACCCCGACGAGGTCTTCGGCGAGGTCGTCCGCGAGGGGCTCTTCAAGACGAACCTGCGCAGCGTCACGGCCAGCGACCGCTGAGCGCGCCCGGGCACCCCGGCCCCACCGGCCGGGGTCCCCGGCCCGTTCCCGGCGACTCCCGTCCCGGCCGGCGCGCCAGGCAGGACAAGGGCCGCACGCCAGAAGGGCCGCGCTCCCCCTGCGGGGTGCGCGGCCCTTCCTCGTGGTCGGCCGGGTCCTGTCAGGACTCCAGCGAGAAGCGCATGATGAGTCCGAGCGCGATGATCACGGCGCCCCAGACGAGCCCCATGACGACGGTGAGCCGGTTCAGGTTGCGCTCGGCCACCCCGGAGGACCCCAGGTTCGTGGTGACGCCGCCGCCGAACATGTCGGACATGCCGCCGCCGCGACCCTTGTGCAGGAGGATCAGGAGGGCAAGCAGGAGGCTGGTGATGCCAAGCAGCACCTGCAGGACGATCTTGAGTGCTTCCACTACGGCCTTTCGGTCAAGTCCGGCACCGCCGGCTAGTCGGTCACCAGGTGGTGCTCGAACCTGACAATGTTAGCAAATTCCGCCGGGTCCAGGCTGGCACCGCCGACGAGCAGCCCGTCGACGTCGCGTCCACGCAGGATGGCCGCGGCGTTGGCGGCCTTGACCGATCCCCCGTAGAGCAGGCGCGTGGCCCCGGCCGTCTCCTCGCCGAACAGTCCGGCGAGTTCCGCGCGCAGGGCGGCGCACATCTCCTGGGCGTCCTCCGGGCCCGCGACCTCGCCCGTGCCGATGGCCCAGACGGGCTCGTAGGCGATGACGAGGTCCTTGAGCTGGGCGGCGTCGAAGCCCTCCAGCGCGGCGCGCACCTGGGCGAGCGTGTGCTCGACGTGCGTTCCGGCGCGGCGGACCTCGAGGCCCTCGCCGACGCACAGCACGGGCGCGAGGCCGTGCCGCAGCGCGGCCCCGACCTTGCTGCGCAGCAGCTCGTCGGACTCGCCGTGGATCGTGCGCCGCTCGCTGTGGCCGACGAGGACGTACCGGCAGCCCAGCTTGGCCAGGAACTGGCCGGAGACGTCGCCCGTGTACGCGCCGGAGTCGTGCGGCGAGAGGTCCTGGCCACCGTAGACGACCGGCAGGTCGTCGCCCGCGACAAGGGTCTGTACGCCGCGCAGGTCGGTGAACGGCGGGAAGACGGAGACCTCGACGCGGTCGAAGTCGTGCTTGGCGTCGTCCAGCGTCCAGGCCAGCTTCTGCAGGAGGGTGATGCCCTGGACGTGGTCCATGTTCATCTTCCAGTTGCCGGCGATCAGCGGGCGCCGGTCGAAGGCGCCGTTGGTGCTCGAGGTCATGTCTACTTGCCTTCCAAAGCGGTCAGTCCGGGCAGTTCCTTGCCTTCGAGGTACTCGAGGCTCGCGCCGCCGCCCGTGGAGATGTGGCCGAAGTCGTCCTCGTGGAAACCCAGCGTGCGCACGGCGGCCGCGGAGTCGCCGCCGCCAACGACGCTGAACGCCTCGGAGTCGGCGAGGGCCTGGGCGACGCCCCGCGTGCCTCCCGCGAACGCCTCGATCTCGAACACGCCCATGGGGCCGTTCCAGAAGACCGTGTTGGCGGAGCGGATGTAGCTGCCGAACTGCTCGGCGGAGGCCGGCCCGATGTCGAGGCCGAGCCCGCCGGCGCCGAAGCGTCCGGACTCGAGGGCGGTGGCCGGAAGGACCTCGTGCTCGGCGTCCGCGCCGAACCTGTCCGCCACGACGATGTCGGTGGGCAGGATGATGTCGCAACCGAGCTCCTGCGCTCGCGAGAGGTAGCCGCGCACGGTGTCGAGCTGGTCCTCCTCGAGCAGGCTCTTGCCGACCTCGTGGCCCTGGGCCTTGAGGAAGGTGAAGGCCATGCCCCCGCCGATGAGCAGGTGGTCGGCGCGGCCCAGGAGGTTGTCGATGACCGCGAGCTTGTCGGAGACCTTGGATCCGCCGAGGACGACGACGTAGGGCCGCTTGGGCGCCTCGGTGAGGGTCTTCAGGACCTCGACCTCGGTGCGGACCAGCTCGCCCTGGTAGGCGGGCAGCACGGCGGCGATGTCGTAGACGGACGCGTGCTTGCGGTGCACGGCGCCGAACGCGTCGTCGACGTACGCCCCGCCCTCGCCCGTCAGCGACTTGAGCTCGGCCGCGAAGGCGGCGCGCTCTGCGTCGTCCTTGCTCGTCTCGCGGGGATCGAAGCGGACGTTCTCGAGGACCAGGACGGAGCCGTCCTCCAGGGCGGCGGCACGGGCACGGGCGTCCTCGCCGACGACGTCGGCCGCCGTCTGGACCGGGAAGTCCGCGAGCTCGCGGAGCCGGTCCGCGGCCGGTGCGATCGAGTAGGCCGGATCCGGGGCGCCCTTCGGGCGTCCGAGGTGGGCCATGACGACGACGCGGGCACCCGCGTCGACGAGGGTGGACAGGACGGGAAGCGACGCGCGGACGCGGCCGTCGTCGGTGACGGTGGAACCGTCGAGCGGCACGTTCAGGTCGCTCCGGACCAGAACGTGCCGCCCGCGGACACCATCGGCGATGAGCTCGTCGAGAGTGTGGGAAGTCATGGCTTCAGGCTAACCGAATCCCCGGTGCTAGCCGAGCTTCCCGCCGACATACTGCGCCAGGTCGACGAGGCGGGAGCTGTAGCCCCACTCGTTGTCGTACCAGGCCAGGACCTTGACGGTGCTGCCGATGACCTTGGTCAGCGGCGCATCGAAGATCGCCGAGGCCGGATCGGTCGTGATGTCGGTGGAGACGAGCGGGTCCTCCGAGTACTTCAGCAGTCCCTTGAGCGGGCCCTCCTCGGAGGCCTTCTTGAAGGCGGCGTTGATCTCCTCGACCGTGGCCTCGCGGGCCAGGGTGACCGTCAGGTCGGTCGCGGAGCCGGTGGGAACCGGGACGCGCATGGCGTAGCCGTCGAGCTTGCCCTTGAGCTCCGGCAGGACGAGGCCGATCGCCTTGGCGGCGCCGGTGGAGGTCGGCACCATGTTCAGGGCCGCGGCGCGGGCACGGCGCGGGTCGCTGTGCGGGGCGTCCTGGAGGTTCTGGTCCGCCGTGTAGGCGTGGATGGTGGTCATCAGGCCGTCGACGATCCCGAACTGGTCGTTGAGGACCTTCGCCACGGGGCCGAGGCAATTGGTGGTGCACGAGGCGTTGGAGATGATGTGGTGCGTCGCCGGATCGTACTTCTCGTGGTTCACGCCCATGACGATCGTGATGTCCTCGTGCTTCGCCGGGGCGGAGATGACGACCTTCTTGGCACCCGCCTGCAGGTGCTTCTCGGCGTCCTCGGCCTTCGTGAAGAAGCCGGTCGACTCGATCACGACGTCGACGCCGAGCTCGCCCCAGCCGAGGTTGGCCGGGTCCTTCTGGGACAGGACCTTGATGCGGCGTTCGCCGACGACGAGGTAGGCGCCGTCCACGGAGACCTCTTCGGGGAAGCGGCCCAGGACGGAGTCGAACTTGAGCAGGTTGGCGAGGTCGTTGATCTTGCCGAGGTCGTTGACGGCGACGATCTCCAGGGTGGTGTCCTGGGCGAGGGCGGCCCGCAGGAAGTTGCGTCCGATACGTCCGAAGCCGTTGATGCCTACACGGGTAGTCACTTGATGATTCTCCTTGCCGGAATGGTGCCCACCGCGGACCCCGGAAAGGGAGGTGCACCGCGGAGTGGCCTGTTCAAAAAAGAGGACACTCCGTTGTGCCGCCAGCGTGCTGCTGGCCGGAATCCACGGGCTCCCGGTCCGGGGATGGCCGGGCGCGGGGCCCGTGGATTCCGTTGCCAACATCCTACGTCATGTGACGCGTTGATGTGACATGAGTTACTGCCTGATGGCCGTCTTGTGACGGCCGACGGCTACTTGCCGGGAACGATCAGGGCCGAGGCGCCGGCGCGGGCGGCCTCGAAGCGGCGGGCGACATCCGCCCAGTTCACGATGTTCCAGAACGCCTTGACGTAGTCGGCCTTGACGTTGACGTAGTCGAGGTAGAAGGCGTGCTCCCACATGTCGAGCATGAGCAGCGGGGTCGTGCCGACCGGGACGTTGCCCTGCTGGTCGTAGAGCTGCTCGATGACGAGGTTGCCGCCGAGGCCCTCGAAGGACAGGAGCGCCCAGCCCGAGCCCTGCAGGCTCAGCGCCGCGTTGGTGAAGTGCGCACGGAAGGCGTCGAAGGAGCCGAACGCGTCGTCGATCGCCGCGGCCAGCTCGCCTTCCGGCTTGTCGCCGCCCTCGGGAGAGAGGTTCTCCCAGAAGATCGAGTGGTTGGTGTGGCCACCGAGGTGGAAGGCCAGGTCCTTGGACAGCTTCGGGATGTTGCCGAACTCGCCCTTCTCGCGGGCCTCGGCCAGCTGCTCGAGGGCGGTGTTGGCGCCGGCGACGTAGGTGGCGTGGTGCTTGCTGTGGTGCAGCTCCATGATCCGTGCGGAAATGTGCGGCTCCAGCGCTGCGTAGTCGTACGACAGCTCCGGGAGGGTGTACTTGGACATGTGTTCCTCCATTCGTCGTGCACTCCGCTCGGAGTGCCTTCCTGGTCGTGCTTCCCGCGCCTCTCGGCGGCGGAAACTCTTCCTGGACGCGGCGGCGCGGGGCGCCGGGCGGTCCAGGGTCAACACTAGTGCTTTGCCGGTTTCCGTGCCCGGGCGCCCGTCATCCAGCGCCGCGCGCCTAGTTGTCCAGCATGTCAGCCGTAACGCTGTCCTCGGTGCCGGGTATTCCCAGCTCGGCGGCCCGCTTGTCCGCCATGGCCAGGAGCCGGCGGATCCGGCCGGCGATCGCGTCCTTGGTCATCGGCGGATCGGCGAGCCGGCCGAGCTCGTCGAGGCTCGCCTGCTTGTGCGCCACGCGGAGCGCTCCGGCGTACTGGAGGTGGTCGGGGACGTCGTCGCCCAGGATCTCCAGGGCGCGCTCGACCCGGGCGCCGGCGGCGACGGCGGCCTGCGCGGAGCGGCGGAGGTTGGCGTCGTCGAAGTTCGCCAATCGGTTGGCGGTCGCGCGGACCTCCTTGCGCATCCTGCGCTCCTCCCACACCATGAGGGCGTCGTGCGCCCCCATGCGGGTCAGGAGGACGGCGATGCTGTCGCCATCGCGGATCACGACGCGGTCGACGCCGCGCACCTCGCGCGCCTTGGCCGTGATGCCGAGACGGCGGGCCGCGCCGACGAGCGCGAGCGCTGCCTCCGGCCCCGGACACGTGACCTCGAGGGCGGAGGAGCGGCCCGGCTCGGTGAGCGAGCCGTGCGCGAGGAAGGCGCCGCGCCAGACGGCCTCGGCGTCCGCCGTCGAACCGTTGACGATGACCGAGGGCAGCCCGCGGACCGGGCGGCCGCGGCCGTCGAGCAGGCCGGTCTGCCGGGCGAGGGACTCGCCCTCGCGGACCACGCGGACGACGTAGCGGTTGCCGCGCCGGAGGGCGCCCCCGGAGACGACGATGATCTCCGAGGAATGGCCGTAGACCTCGGCGATCGCCTGCCGCAGCCGCCGCGCTGTCGCGGCGAGGTCGACCTCGGCCTCGATCACGATCCGGCCGGAAATGATGTGGAGCCCGCCCGCGAAGCGCAAGGTCGCGGAGACCTCCGCCTTCCGCTCCGAGGACTTCTTGACCTCCAGACGGGACAGCTCCTCCTTGACCGAGGCTGTCAGTGCCATCTCTCGTTTTCCTCACTGCCGTTGTGGTGGGGCCCGAAGGACGTGAAGACGTCCTGGTAGGCGGTCGCGAGCCGCAGAGGCTCGTGGACGGAGCTGCCCGGCCCCTGGGCCACTCTACCGAAGAAGCACCGCGCCCCGAGCCGCCGGGCCGCCTCCTCGAAGGCCCCGACGTCCTCGATCGACGACGGGTCGGCGACCACTGCGTCGATGCGCAGCTCCGGGGCGTAGCGGGAGACGACCCGCAAGTGGTCGGCCGCCGACATGCCCGCGGTCTCCTGCGTGCGTGTGGCGAGGTTCATGGTCAGCAGGCGCCGTGCCGGAGTCGATTCGAGGGCCTGGCGCATCTGGGGCAGGAGGAGGTGCGGCAGGACCGAGGTGTACCAGGATCCCGGCCCGAGCACGACCCAGTCCGCCAGCTCGATGGCCTCGAGGGCCTCGGGGCAGGCGGGGGCGTCCTCGGGGGCGAGCTCGACGTTGGAGACCATGCTCGAGTGCCCGGCGGCGGCCAGCTTGGCCTGGCCGACGATCCGCCGGCGGACGAGCGAGTCCCCGTCGCCCGTCGAGAGGACCTCGCCCGAGATGGTCAACGGCACGGTGCTCATGGGAAGCACCTGTCCGCGGGCCCCCAGCAGGGCGCCGGCCCAGCGCAGGCCGGCCACCGTGTCCCCGAGCAGTTCCCACAGCGTGACGATCAGGAGGTTGCCGAGCGCGTGCCCGTCGAGGGACGCGGCCGAGCCCTCCCGGGACGTGAAGCGGTGCTGCATGACGTCGCGCCAGGTCCTGCCCCAGTCGGTGTCGTCGCACAGCGCGGCGAGGGCCATCCGCAGGTCCCCCGGCGGCAGCACGTCCAACTCGCCGCGCAGGCGGCCGGAGGATCCGCCGTCGTCCGCGACCGTGACGATCGCGGTCAGCTCGGTCGCGAGGCGGCGCAGCGCGGCGAGGGAGGCCGAGAGGCCGTGGCCGCCGCCGAGCGCCGCGACGCGCACGGCGGCCTCCGCCCCCTGCTGGTTGCGGGGCGGGACGAGGGGCAGCTGCCCCGTGAGGAACGTCATCGCTACTCCCGGCCCAGGTCGCGGTGGTTGACGGTCACGGTGATGCCGGGCAGCTGTCCCAGGCGCCGGGCGATCTCCTCGCTGACGGCGACGGAGCGGTGCTTGCCCCCCGTGCATCCGATCGCGATGGTGCCATAGTGCTTGTTCTCGCGGCGGTACCCCTCGAGCACCGGCTCGAGCGCGGAGAGGTAGCGCTCGATGAACTCCGAGGCGCCCTGGGCCGCGAGCACGTAGTCGCGGACCACGGCTTCCTGGCCCGTGTGGGGCCGCAGTTCCGGGACCCAATGCGGGTTGGGGATGAAGCGCACGTCGGCGACGTAGTTGGCGTCGGAGGGCAGCCCGTACTTGAAGCCGAAGCTCATGACGTTGAGCCGCAGCACCACGGGTCCGGACTCCGAGAACAGCTCGGTGATCGCGGTCGCGAGGGCGTGGACGTTCATCGGCGTCGTGTCGACGACGAGCTCGGCGCGGTCCTTGAGCTCGCGGAGGACCTCGCGCTCCGCGGCGATGCCGTCGAGGATCCGGCCGTCGCCCTGGAGGGGGTGGGGACGGCGGCCCTGCTCGAAGCGGCGGACGAGGAGGTCGTCGCTCGCGTCGAGGAAGAGCACGCGGTACTGGATCCCGGCAGCGCGCAACTGCGCCAGGTTGTCCCGGAGCTCCGGGAAGAGGGACTTGCTGCGCACGTCCATGACGACGGCGAGCTTCGGGATCGAACCGGGCATCCGCGCCACGAGCTCGGTCAGGGTGCCGAGCAGCTGCGGCGGCAGGTTCTCGACGACGTACCACCCGTGGTCCTCGAGCGCGTGCGCCGCCGTGGTCCGCCCCGCCCCCGACATGCCGGTGACGATGAGGAGTTCCGATTCCGCGGGCTTCACTGGTGCCAACTCGCTGCTCATGCGTCCTAGTCTGTCACGCCCGGGGCCGCGCCGCCCGCCGTGGGCGGTTCAGTCGAGCAGCTCCCCCGTGGCCGTGTTGACCCGCTGCGCGCCGTCCCCCGCGTCCGTCTCCTCCGGACCGGAGTCCTGGGACGGAACGGCGAGGGCGGTGGCAAGGTTCCGGGCGAGTGCGGGCCCGATCCCGGGCACCGCGAGGAAGTCCTCCTCCGCCGCGGCGCGCATCTTCTTGAGCGAGCCGAAGTGCTTCAGGAGGGCCTGACGCTTCGCCGGTCCGAGGCCGGGGACCTGGTCCAGGAGCGAGGCCGTCATCGAGGCGGAGCGCTTCTGGCGGTGGAAGGTGATCGCGAAGCGGTGGGCCTCGTCGCGGATCCGCTGGAGCAGGTACAGCCCGTCCGAGGCGCGCGGCAGCACGACGGGGAACTCGTCGTCGGGGAGCCACAGCTCCTCCAGGCGCTTGGCGAGCCCGACGACGGGGATGTCGTCGATTCCCAGGGCTTCGAGCGCCCGCACGGCCGCGTCGACCTGGGGCGGTCCGCCGTCGACCACCACGAGCGAGGGCGGGTACGCGAAGCGGCGCGGCGTCCGCCGGCCCTCCGCGGCGGCGTCGATCTCCCCGCTGACGGCCGGGACGAGCGACTGCTGGTCCTCGAGGTAGTGGCGGAAGCGGCGGGTGATGACGTCGAACATCGATGCGGTGTCGTCCCGGGCCGCGTCGCCCGTGATGGCGAACTTGCGGTAGTCCGACTTCTTCGGCAGCCCGTCCTCCACGACGACCATCGAGGCCACGACGTTGGTTCCCTGGACGTGCGAGATGTCGTAGCACTCGATCCGCAGGAGCGGGACCGCCAGGCCCAGGGCCTCCTGCAGCTCCTGGAGGGCGGCGCTGCGGGTGCTGATGTCACCGGCCCGCCGTGACTTGTGCAGGCGCAGCGCCTGCTCGGCGTTCTCCCGGACCGTGTCCAGGAGCGCGGCCTTCTCGCCGCGGCGCGGCACCCGCAGGCCGACGACCGCGCCGCGCAGGCCGCGCAGCCAGGCCGCGACCCGCTCCGGGTCCTCGGGCAGGACGGGGACGAGGACCTCCCGCGGCAGCCGGTCGCCGCCCCGGTCCTCTCCGTAGACCTGCTGCAGCAGGTGCTCGACGAAGTCCTCCGGCGTCGTGTCCTCCACCTTCTCCACGACCCAGCCGCGCTGGCCCCGGATGCGCCCGTTCCGGACGTGGAAGACCTGGACCGCCGCCTCGAGCTCGTCCTCGGCGACGGCGAAGACGTCGGCGTCGGTGTCCTCGGACAAGACGACGGCGTTGCGCTCGAAGACGCGCTTGAGCGCGGCGATGTCGTCCCGCAGCATCGCGGCGCGCTCGTACTCGAGGGCCCCGACCGCCGCGGCCATGTCCCGCTCCAGGTCGCGGATGAAACGCGTGCCCTCGCCGCCCATGAACCGGCACAGGTCCTCCGCCAGGGCCCGGTGGTCCTCGGGGCTGATGCGGCCCACGCACGGTGCGGCGCACTTGTCGATGTAGCCGAGCAGGCACGGCCGGCCCGACTGCTGGGCCCGCTTGAGGACCCCGGGGCTGCACGTCCGGACGGGGAAGACCCGCAGCAGCGTATCGAGCGTCTCGCGGATCGCCTTGGCGGGATAGAAGGGCCCGAAGTACTTGACGTCCTTGCGGCGGTCTCCGCGCATGACCTGCGCCCGGGGGAACTTCTCCCCCAGCGTCACCGCGAGGTACGGGTAGGACTTGTCGTCCCGGAACATGATGTTGAACCGGGGCGAGAACTCCTTGATCCAGGTGTACTCGAGCTGCAGCGCCTCGAGCTCGCTGCCGACCACGGTCCACTCCACGCTTGAGGCGGTGTGCACCATGGCGTGGGTCTTCGGAGTGAGTCCCGCGGGATGGGCGAAGTAGGAGACGAGCCGCTGGCGCAGGCTCTTGGCCTTGCCGACGTAGACCACGCGGCCGCGGGGGTCGCGGAAGCGGTACACGCCCGGCGCCGTGGGGATGTCCCCCGTGCGCGGCCGGTAGCTGCTGGGATCGGCCATGCCCCTACGCTACTCCGCCGCGGGAGCCTGGTTGTAGCCGTCGCAGCGCTCCTGGCCGGTCAGCGCGGCGATGGCGTCCACGATCCGGTCCGTGGCCTGGCGGCGCGCGGGCAGGGGGTGCTTGGGCCCGGTGTGTTCGAAGCGCAGCGGCTCGCCGACGCTCAGGGTGAAGTGGCGCGGGACGATCCGGTTCTTGTCCGGCGGCTGTAGCCGCTCGGTGCCGATCAGGCCCACGGGGACGACGGGGGCCCCCGTCGACAGGGCCAGCCAGCCGACGCCGGTCCGCCCGCGGTAGAGCCGCCCGTCGCGCGAGCGCGTGCCCTCGGGGTAGATGCCGACCCCGCCGTCGGCGGAGAGGATCTCCACGAGCGAGTCCAGTGCGGCGACGGACGCCGCCTGTTCGCCGCGCTGGACAGGGATGGACCCGACGGACTCGAAGAACGCCTTCATGGCCCGGCCCTTGAGCCCCGGGGTCGTGAAGTACTCGGCCTTGGCGAAGAACGCGACCGGCCGGGGCATGAGCGCCTGGATGATGATGCTGTCGAGGAAGGACAAGTGGTTGGCCGCCACGATGAACGGCCCCTCGGCGGGGATGTGCTCGAGTCCCGTCACGGTCGGGCGGCAGGTGGCGTTGATGACCCCGCGGAAGCCCGCGCGGACGCCGTCGTACACGGCCATCTAGGAGGCACCGCCGTCCGTGCCGGTGGCGCTCCCGGGCGCGCTGCCCGCCCCGGCCCACGGCC
Source organism: Zafaria sp. Z1313 (assembly GCF_050563205.1). Taxonomy (NCBI): domain Bacteria; kingdom Bacillati; phylum Actinomycetota; class Actinomycetes; order Micrococcales; family Micrococcaceae; genus Zafaria; species Zafaria sp. Z1313. The sequence goes on along the minus strand of NZ_JBNWUK010000001.1, from coordinate 489,041 downwards.
CCAGGTCCGCGAGGAGCCCGGCGAGCCCGTCGGTGTCGTCGGCGACGGCGTCGGCTCCGGCCTCCGCGAGCTCGCCGTCCAGGGCGAAGCCCCACGAGACGCCGATGCAGGGGATGCCGTTGGCATGGGCGCCCTCGACGTCGAAGCTCCGGTCCCCCACCATGACGGCGTGCGCGGGATCGGCCCCGAGCGTCTGCAGGGCCGCGGCCACGAGGGGCGCCTTGCCGTGCCCGGCGTGGGATGTCTCCTCGAGGTCCGTCCCGTGGACGGAGTCGACGGCGTCGAGCAGGCCCTGGACCTCGAGCAGGCGCAGGGCGATCGGCTCGGGCTTGGACGTGGCCACGGCCAGCGCCGTCCCCTCGGCGCGGAGACGGGACAGGAGTCCGCGCAGTCCCGGGTAGACGCGGCTCGCCGCCATGCCCCGGGCGGCGTACTCGGCGCGGTAGTCCGCGATGACCTCGGGGAGCAGGGCGTCAGTCATGCCGGGCAGGGCCAGCAGGCTCTCGGCCAGCGGCGGGCCGACCATCGCGTCGAGTCGCTCGCGCCCCGGGTCGGCGATCCCGTTGCGCCTCAGGGCGTGGAGGATGCCGCCGGTGATGGCACCGGCCGGGTCGACGAGCGTGCCGTCGAGGTCGAAGAGCACGGCGCGGGCGGGAATCATCACCGGGTCATTCTGCCATGGATGGGCCCGCGGTCCGGTGGTCCATGCCGGACACGGCATACGACGCCGGTCCCGGCTAGCGTCCGGCGGGGGCCAGGAGCTCGGCCAGGAAGCGCCCCGTGTGGCTGTCCGTGGACCGGGCGACCTTTTCCGGCGTCCCCTCCGCGATGACCATGCCGCCGCCGGAGCCCCCCTCCGGCCCGAGGTCGATGACCCAGTCCGCGCTTTTGATCACGTCGAGGTTGTGCTCGATCGTGATGACCGTGTTCCCCTTCTCCACGAGGCTCTGCAGCACGAGCAGGAGCTTGCGGATGTCCTCGAAGTGCAATCCCGTGGTCGGCTCGTCCAGGACGTAGATGCTCCTTCCATTGGAGCGCTTCTGCAGCTCGGCGGCGAGCTTGACGCGCTGCGCCTCGCCGCCGGAAAGGGTCGTCGCCGGCTGGCCGAGCCGGACGTAGCCCAGGCCGACGTCGACGAGCGTGTTCAGGTGCCGGGCGATCGGAGTGAAGGCGGCGAAGAACTCCGCGGCCTCTTCAATGGGCATGTCGAGGACGTCGGCGATGGTCTTGCCCTTGTAGTGGACCTCGAGCGTCTCGCGGTTGTAGCGGGCGCCGTGGCAGACCTCGCACGGGACGTAGACGTCGGGCAGGAAGTTCATCTCGATCTTCAGCGTGCCGTCACCCGTGCAGGCCTCGCAGCGGCCGCCCTTGACGTTGAACGAGAAGCGTCCCGGCTGGTAGCCGCGCACCTTGGCCTCGTTGGTCTCCGCGAAGAGCTTGCGCACGTGGTCGAACACGCCCGTGTAGGTCGCGGGGTTCGAGCGCGGCGTGCGTCCGATGGGGCTCTGGTCCACGTGGATCACCTTGTCCAGGTGCTCCAGGCCCTCGACGCGCGTGTGCCGCCCCGCGACCTGCTTGGCGCCGTTGAGCTTGTTGGCCATGACCTTGTAGAGGATGTCGTTGACGAGCGTGGACTTCCCCGAGCCGCTCACGCCGGTGACGGCCGTGAGGACGCCGAGCGGGAAGTTCACCTTGACGTCCCGCAGGTTGTTCTCGCGCGCCCCGACGACGGTGATCTGGCGCTTGCGGTCCACCGGGCGGCGGGCCGCTGGCAGCTCGATGGACTTGCGGCCGGAGAGGTAGGCACCCGTGAGCGACTCGCCGTTCTCCAGAAGTCCCGCGAGCGGCCCGGAATGCACGACGTGTCCGCCGTGTTCGCCGGCGCCGGGTCCGATGTCGACGATCCAGTCCGCCTCGTGGATGGTGTCCTCGTCGTGTTCGACGACGATGAGCGTGTTCCCGAGGTCGCGCAGCCGGCTGAGCGTCTCGATGAGGCGGCGGTTGTCCCGCTGGTGCAGGCCGATGGACGGCTCGTCCAGGACGTAGAGGACGCCGACGAGGCCGGAGCCGATCTGCGTAGCGAGGCGGATGCGCTGGGCCTCGCCGCCGGAGAGCGTGCCCGCGGCTCGCTCGAGGTTGAGGTACTCGAGGCCCACGTCGAGCAGGAAGGACAGGCGCGCCTGGATCTCCTTGAGGACCTGTTGCGCGATCTGCCGCTCCCGGCCCGTCAGCTCGAGCCCGTGCAGGAAGTCCGCGCAGTCGCGCAGCGGCATCGCGGCCACCTCGGCGATGGAGCGCCCGTTGATGAGCACGGACAGCGAGGCGGGATTCAGGCGGGCGCCGTTGCACTCGGGGCACGGGATCTGCCGCATGTACTCCTCGTAGCGGTCGCGCGCGTTCTCCGACTCGGTTTCCTGGTGCTTGCGGTGGATGTACTGGACGACGCCCTCGAAGCCCGTACTGTACTTGCGCTCGCGGCCGAAGCGGTTGCGGTACTGCACCACGACCTTGTGGTCCTTGCCGTGCAGCACGGCCGTCCGCACCGAGGCCGGAAGCCTGCCCCACGCCGTGTCCATCGAGAAGCCGAGCTCGTGGGCGAGGCCCTCGAGGAGGCGGTTCCAGTATTCGGTGGTCGCGGTCCCGAGCGACCAGGGGGCGATCGCCCCGTCACGCAGCGACGTCGAGGGATCGGGGACGACGAGCTCCTCATCGACCTCGAGCCGCGTGCCGATGCCGGTGCAGGCGGGGCACGCGCCGAAGGGGTTGTTGAAGGAGAAGGAGCGCGGCTCGATCTCGTCGATCGCGAGCGGGTGCTCGTTGGGGCACGCGAGGTGCTCGGAGAACGCCCGGACACGGGCGTCGTCCTGGGCGTCGAGGTCCACGAAGTCGGCCAGGACGCGGCCCTCGGCCAGGCCCAGCGCGGTCTCCACCGAGTCGGTGAGGCGCTGCCGGATGCCCTCCTTGATCACGAGGCGGTCCACCACGACCTCGATGGTGTGCTTGAACTGCTTGCCGAGCTTCGGCGGGTCGCTGAGCTGGACGGTCTCCCCGTCGACGCGGGCCCTCGAGTAGCCCTTTGCCGCGAGCTCCTTGAACAGGTCGACGAACTCGCCCTTGCGGCCGCGGACGACGGGGGCCAGGACCTGGAAGCGCGTCCCGTCCTCGAGCTCGAGGAGCTGGTCGACGATCTGCTGCGGCGTCTGCCGGGCGACGACCTCGCCGCAGACCGGGCAGTGGGGACGCCCGACGCGCGCCCAGAGCAGGCGCATGTAGTCGTAGATCTCGGTGATGGTGCCCACGGTGGAGCGGGGGTTCTTGCTCGTCGACTTCTGGTCGATGGAGACGGCGGGCGAGAGCCCCTCGATGAAGTCGACGTCGGGCTTGTCCACCTGGCCGAGGAACTGGCGGGCGTAGGCGGAGAGCGACTCGACGTAGCGCCGCTGTCCCTCGGCGAAGATCGTGTCGAAGGCGAGGGAGGACTTCCCGGAACCGGACAGTCCGGTGAACACGATCATCGAGTCGCGCGGCAGGTCCAGGTCGACGTTGCGCAGGTTGTGCTCGCGCGCGCCCTTGACGATCAGCCGCGACTGGTCGGGGCGCGCCGGAAGCAGCTCGCCGTCGAGGGTGGGGTCCTGGAGTTCGGTCTGGGAAGGAATAGCCACGTTCACATGGTAGTCGAAAGTGTCTTCGAAAGCTCGTTCGAACCTAGCGCGCCTCGAAGGCCGCCCGCACGTACGCGAGCGCCCGCTCCGGATCGACGCCCCACTGGCGGGCGAGGGCGGCGAACTCCGCGGCCGCGTCGGCCAGGGGCCCCGCCCCGTCGTCGTCCCCGGCCTGGACGAGGGTGCCGTTGCGCCCCCGGGTCCTCACGACGCCCAGGGCCTCGAGCTCGCGGTAGGAGCGCGCGACCGTGTTCACTGCGACGCCCAGCCGTCCGGCGAGCGCGCGGACCGAGGGAAGCCGGGTTCCGGCGACGAGGCGGCCGTCCCGGACGGCGGCGATGACCTGCTGACGGATCTGCTCGTACGGGTGCGCTCCCCCGGGCTGGAGGTCGACCACGTCGTCGAGGACGTCGTCCATGTCGTGTCCCTTCGTCGGGGGCCCGCGGCGGCCGGGCCCGCATCCAGCGTAGCCGCGCGGGGCGGCGGCGCCGCTACGCTGGGGCCATGAGCGAGAACACCGGTTCCCCGACCCTGCTGCATTCCCTGCGCGACGTCGTCGTCCGCCGCTTGGCGGTCGGCGCGATGGACAACAACTGCTATCTCCTGACGCATCGCCGCACCGGCGCCCAGGTCCTGGTCGACGCCGCCGCCGACGCGCCGGCGCTGCTCGGCCTGCTCCGCGAGGGTGCCGCGGATGCCGAGGGGGACGCGGGCCTGGCACTCATCGTGACGACCCACCGGCACGCCGACCACATCGGGGCGCTGGCCGCGCTCGCGGAGGCCACGGGGGCCCGGCTTGCCGCGGGGAGCGGGGACGCCGAGGCGATCGAGATGGCCACCGGCGTGCGGATCGACGTCCGGCTGGACCACGGAGACGTGGGCCGCTTCGACGGCTTCGAGCTCACGGCCGTCCACCTGCGGGGGCACACTCCCGGCTCCGTCGCCCTCGTCTACGAGGATCCCGCCGGGCCGGCGCACCTCTTCACGGGCGATTCGCTGTTCCCCGGAGGCGTCGGTAACACCCAGCAGGACCCCGAGCGCTTCGCGTCCCTCCTGGCCGATGTCTCGGAACGTCTCTTCGGCGCCTATCCCGACGACTCCCTCGTCCATCCGGGGCACGGCCGCGGCACGACGCTGGGGGCGGAGCGTCCGCACGTGCCGGAATGGGCGGCCCGCGGCTGGTGACGCCTCCTAGCGCTTGCGCCCCGTGAAGAAGATCCGCCGGAACGGGAAGACGGTGTACGTCGTCCCGTCGGGCGCCGTGCGGGGCGGGTAGGCGTCGCGCAGCAGGGCCGCGTACTCGGCCTCGAACTCCTCGGTCTGCCTTGCGTCCAGCCGGGCGAGGACCGGGCGCAGGCCCGTCCCGCGCACCCATTCCAGGACGGGATCGGCCCCGGGCAGCAGCTGCTGGTAGCCCGTCTCCCACACGTCCGCCTCGAAGCCCGCGTCGACGAGGAGCCGTACGTAGTCGGCCGGTTCCCCCACCGGGTCGGCGCGCAGGACGGAGCCGAGCACGGGATCCCAGCGCGGGCTCGACGCGAGGCGGCGCATCAGCGCGTGGGACGGCGCCCCGAAGTTTCCGGGGACCTGGGCGGCGAACCAGGCGCCCGGGCGGAGGGCGTCGAGCCACCGTTCAACGAGCCGGGCGTGGTCCGGGATCCACTGCAGCATGGCGTTGCTGACGAGGACGTCGACGTCCTCGTCCGGAATCCACGAGGCGGCATCGGCGAGCGCGAAGCCCAGCCGGCCCGAGGCGAGGTCGGGGCTGGACGCGTGCCGGGCCAGCGCCTCGCGGATCATCTCCGGCGAGGAGTCCAGCCCCTCGACGCGGGCGCCGGGCCAGCGGGCTGCGAGCGAGGCCGTGAGCGGGCCGGGGCCGCAGCCGAGGTCGACGACGTGCGCCGGCGCCTCGGCCCGCACGCGTGCGGTGAGCTCGTGGAAGGGGCGGTCGCGGTGGTCGGCGAAGCGCTCGTACTGTGCTGGGTCCCAGGTCATGCCTCCAGCGTAGGCGGGGCCGCTCCGCCCGGCAGTAGGCTGGGGAGACCATGACTCTCACCGCGCTGCTGCCCTCCGATCCCCCACGCGGGACGACCCCCGACTCCACCTATGCCGCCTTTGCCTCCTGGGTCTCCGACCGCGGGATCGGCCTGTACCCGGCACAGGACGAGGCCGTCATGGAGCTCGTCCAGGGGCACAACGTCGTCCTCGCGACGCCCACGGGCTCGGGTAAGTCGCTCGTGGCCGTCGCCGCGCACTTCCACTCGCTCGCCCGCGGCGAGGTCAGCTTCTACACGGCCCCCATCAAGGCCCTCGTCTCGGAGAAGTTCTTCGCCCTCTGCGAGATCTTCGGGCCGGAGAACGTCGGGATGGTCACGGGCGACTCCTCGGTCAACGCCGACGCCCCCGTGATCTGCTGCACGGCCGAGATCCTCGCGAACATCGCGCTGCGGGAAGGCGCCGACGCGGACGTCGGAACGGTCGTCATGGACGAGTTCCACTTCTACTCCGACCCCCAGCGCGGCTGGGCGTGGCAGGTGCCGCTCCTCGAGCTGCCGCAGGCCCAGTTCCTGCTCATGTCCGCGACGCTGGGCGACGTCACGCGCTTCGAGGACGAGCTCACCCTGCGCACGGGACGCCCCACCGTCACGGTGGCCCACGCGGAACGCCCGATCCCGCTGCACTACTACTACTCCGAGGACCCCGTCCAGGAGTCCCTGCAGGAACTGCTCTCCACGCGGCAGTCGCCCGTCTACGTCGTGCATTTCAGCCAGCTGGAGGCCATCGAGCGGGCGCAGAACCTCACGAGCATCAACGTCTGCACCCGCGAGGAGAAGGACCGGATCGCCGAGCTCATCGCCGGGTTCCGCTTCAGCGCCGGGTTCGGCAAGACGCTCAACCGGCTCGTGCGGCACGGCATCGGCGTCCACCACGCCGGGATGCTGCCCAAGTACCGGCGCCTCGTCGAGCAGCTGGCCCAGGCGGGCCTGCTCAAGGTCATCTGCGGCACGGATACCCTCGGCGTGGGCATCAACGTGCCGATCCGCACGGTGATGCTCACGGCCCTGTCCAAGTACGACGGAACCCGTACTCGTCCCCTGAATGCCCGCGAGTTCCACCAGATCGCCGGACGGGCCGGGCGCGCCGGGTTCGACACGGCCGGAACGGTCGTGGTCCAGGCCCCCGAGTTCGCGATCGAGAACAAGAAGGCCATGGACAAGGCCGTCGCAAAATTCGGCGACGACCAGCGCAAGCTGCGCCAGGTCGTGAAGAAGAAGCCCCCGCAGGGCTTCGTCTCCTGGAGCGAGAAGACCTTCGACAAGATGGTCGCCTCCACGCCGGAGCCCCTGCAGTCGAGCTTCCAGGTCACGCATTCGATGCTGCTGAACCTGCTCGAGCGGCCCGGCGACTCCTTTGCGGCGGCACGCCGGCTCCTGACGGAGAACCACGAGCCACCCGCACGCCAGCGCGCCCTGCTGCGCCGCGCCCTGGGCATCCTGCGCGAGCTGCTCGCGACCGGCGTCGTCGAGCGCACCCGGGAACCCGACGAGCACGGGAACCGGCTGCGCCTCACGGTCCACCTGCAGCAGAACTTCGCCCTCAACCAGCCGCTCTCCCCGTTCGCGATGGCGAGCCTCGAGCTCCTGGACCGGGACTCGCCGTCGTACGCCCTCGACGTCGTCTCCGTCATCGAGGCGACCCTGGAAAAGCCGCGCCAGGTCCTCGCCGCGCAGGAGAAGAAGGCCCGGGGCGAGGCCGTCGCGGCGATGAAGGCCGACGGCGTGGAATACGAGGCCCGCATGGCCGCCCTCGACGAGGTCTCCTACGCCAAGCCCCTCGAAGAGCTGCTCGAGGCGGCGTTCGAGACCTACCGCCAGGGCGCCCCGTGGCTCGGGGACTTCGAGCTCGCGCCGAAGTCCGTGGTGCGGGACATGTACGAACGCGCGATGTCGTTCGGCGAGTACATCCAGTTCTACTCGCTCGCCCGGTCGGAGGGCATCCTGCTGCGCTACCTCACCGACGCCTACAAGGCGCTGCGCCAGACCGTACCGCAGGACGCGCTGCGCGAGGACCTCGAGGACCTGGTCGCGTGGCTCGGCGAGCTCGTGCGGCAGACCGACTCGAGCCTCCTCGACGAATGGGAGGAGCTCGCCTCCGGTGCAGGGCCCCGCGACGCCTCCGAGGAGATCGTTCCGCCGGTCCCTGAACGGCTCACCTCGAACGAGCGGGCCTTCCGCGTCATGGTGCGCAACGAGATGTTCCGCCGCGTGCAGCTCTTCGCCGACGAGCAGGACCGCGCCCTCGGCGAGCTCGACGGCCAGCACGGCTTCGACGCCGACGCGTGGGCCGACGCGATGGACGCCTACTTCGACGAGCACGAGGACATCGACGACGGTCCCGCCGCCCGGGGGCCGCAGCTGCTCGTCATCACGCCGGAGCCCACGCGGTGGAAGGTCCGCCAGATCTTCAAGGATCCGGCGGGCCACCTCGACTGGGGCATCGACGCGGTGGTCGACCTCGCCGCCTCGGACGAGGCCGGAGCGGCGGTCGTCACCGTGGTCGGCGTCGGGCGGCTCGACTAGCGCGGCTCAGTCCCCGTCGACGGGGCCGGCGGCCGCATCCCGTGCGTCCGGTTCGTCCCAGCCGACGTCGAGCGACGAGGCGTGGGCGCCGGGGCCGAACACCTGCCCGGTGCCGGGCGCCTGGGCGAACCATCCGAACGATCCCTGCGCGGGTCCTGCGACGAAGCCGAAGTCCACGCCCTCGTCGCCTCCCGGACCGGCGTCCGGCGCCGTCCCGGGCGGGACGCCCGATCCGTCGCCGCCGAGCAGGCTGCGGGTCAGCGCGGCGCCGTCGGCCATGAGCTCCTCGACCGCCCCGGCCAGGTGCCGGCCCTCGACCTGCGTCCCGGCGAGCGCCGCGGCGAGCACCGCCCGCCGCACGAGCTCCTTGGCGAACGACGCCGTGGTGCCCTCCGTCCGCCCGGCCGCCGCGTCGAGGACCGCGTCGTCGAGGTCCAGGCCGTCGGCGTAGAGCGCCAGCAGGGCACGGCGCTGCTCCCTCTCCGGCCGCGGGATCTCCACGGCCAGGTCGACCCGGCCAGGTCGCTGCGCGAGCGCCCGCTCCAGCAGGTCGACCCGGTTCGTGGTCAGCACGAATGCGACGTCCGCGTCCGGATCGAGCCCGTCCATGGCCTCGAGGACCTCGAAGAGCAGCGGCTGCGCACCGGGAAGGTGTCCGCGGTCCCCTGCGACGAGGTCGCAGTCCTCCAGCACGACGACGGCGGGCTGCAGCGCACGGGCGAGCCGGGCCGCCTCCGAGACGAGGGCGAGTGAACCGCCCGAGAGCAGCACCGCCGTCGTCCCCCGGGCCCGCCCCAGGAGGTAGCGGACGGTGTGCGTCTTGCCGGTTCCCGGCGGCCCGTAGAGCAGGACCCCGCGCTTGAGGTGCTGCCCGGCCGCGAGCAGGGCCCCACGGTGCGCTCCGAGGTCGACGACGTGGCGTTCGATCCTCTCCAGCACGCCCGCGGGCAGGACGACGTCGGACGCCTCCAGCTCCGGCCGGCGGTGGAAGGTCACGCCGCCCGTCGTCGCCTCGAACTCGTTCGCCGTGAAGGAGACGACGTGGCCCTGGTAGATGCTGTGGCGGCGCAAGTGGCCGCGGACCTCCCCGATGAAGCCGTCGACGGCCCCCGCGTCGGGGCCGATGACCTCGAGGGACGTCGCGCCGCGCCCGAACTGCGGATTGGCCGCCCGGAGCAGGACGGCCAGGGGAACGGCGCCGCGGTGGAACAAGTGCACGCCGAAGGAGACCACGCGCTCCTGCTCGTCGGGCCCGATGGCGACCGAACGGTACTCGGGCTCCGCCAGGGGCAGCTGGAACCCACGGCGTTGCACGAGCATGTCCTGCAGGGCCAGGTGGTGCCGCTCCGGACCGCCGACGCCGATCAGCCGGGCTCCACCGCCGCAGAGGACGCCCAGGGCGCGGGCCACGTCGGCGAGGCGGTGCGCGGGATGCTCCTCGGTGACCACCGGCAGGGCGGAGGCGTCTGCGCCGAGGTGCTTGTCGAGGGCGTCGCCCAGCTGCGGGCCGGTGTGCTCCGCCTGACGGGCCGCGTGGGCGGCGTCGGACAGCTCGGCGAAGTGGCGCAGGAAGTCGTCCAATGGGGTCCCCATGGCTGGACTCTAGCAGCCACCCGGCGGTGGGGCCGGGCCCGGGCCGGCCCGGGTTCAGCGCGGGAGCGGAACGGGGAGCCCGGCGAGCGCGGCGGGGCCGAGCAGCAGCGCCGCCGCCGAGGCGCCCGTCCCCGCGAGTGCGTAGGCGGCGACCGGGACGGCGAGCATCCACTCGCGCCGGGATCCCGTGCTGCCCAGCAACGGCACGGCCAGGTTGCCGTTGGGCCGCCAGAGGCGGCCCAGCAGCGGCACGCGGGACACGGCCCGCGGTCGGCGCAGGCGCAGCGGCCAGAGGATGTTGCAGCCGCCGGTCGTCAGGAGGTCGCCCGCCACGTGCGCCGCGGCGCCGAGCACGACGGCGGCGACGAACCACCGCTGGTCCTCCGGTCCCGCGAGCCCCACGAAGGCCCCGGCGGCGACCCCGAGCACCCACGGTGTGCGCCGCATCGTATCGGGGATGAAGCGCAGGGCCTTCGCCGCGAGGGAGACGAGCAGCACGGCGGCGAGCCCGGCCCCCGGGTAGACGGTCCCGAGGTCCACGCCCCCGACCCGCCCGGCCTCCCAGGCCCAGAGGCCCGTGAGCCAGGCCAGGACGGCGAGCACCACGAGTCCGACCGCCGAGTGGGTGCCCTGCCGGTGTCCTCCGGCGACGCGGCCGAGGCGCGCGCACAGCCAGCGGGACACGGGAGGAAGGGCCTGGGCGATCGAGGCGTGGCGGTGGTCGGCGTCGGGCAGCAGGGCCGCCCCCGCGCAGACGAGCAGCCCGGCGAGGAAGCCGGCGGGCTCCGCGGCGATGAGTCCCAGCCCCACCGTGATCGTCTCCGGCAGCCGGGCCCCCGTGACGGCCTGCCACGGGGCGTCGAGCCACGCGGCGGAGCCCAGGGGGATCTCGACCCGGCTCGCGACGGCGGTCCACGCGGCCGCCCCGCAGACGGCGTGGTTGCCTCCCATCATGGCGGCGCTCCTCCCCCGTGGCACGGTGTCCGGCGCCGGGGATCCGGCGGCCTTCCACCCTATACGCTGGGTTTCATGAGCCAGCGCACCACGCCCCACCGGATCGCCGCAGTCCACGAGTTCCGCGGGATGCGGACCACCGAGCACTACTTCGAGGTCCCGCTGGACCACGACGATCCGGACGGTGGGCAGCTGACGCTCTTCGCCCGCGAGGTCTCCTCGACGGAACACGCGGATCCCGGGCGGCTGCCGTGGCTGCTCTTCCTCCAGGGTGGTCCGGGCGGCAAGGGGCCCCGGGTCTCGACGCTCGGCGGCTGGCTCGAGGAGGCCTGCAAGGAGTTCAGGGTCCTGCTGCTGGACCAGCGCGGCACGGGACTCAGCTCCCCCGCAACGCGGCAGACGCTGCCCCTGCGCGGGGATCCCGCCGCGCAGGCGGCCTACCTGGCGCGCTTCCGGGCCGACGCGATCGTGCGCGACGCCGAGCTGCTGCGCGGCCTGCTCGCCGACGGGCCGTGGACGACGTTCGGGCAGAGCTATGGCGGCTTCTGCACCCTCAGCTACCTGTCCCTGGCGCCGGGGGGCCTCGCCGGCTGCCTCGTCGCGGGCGGGCTGCCGCCCCTGGCCGGCGGCCCGGACCTCGTCTACCGGGCCACCTACGCGCGCATGTCCGCCCGCAACGCCGAGTACTTCGCGGCCTATCCGGAGGACCGGGCGATGCTGGACCGGATCCTCGCGCACGTCGACCGGGTCGAGGAGCAGCTGCCGGACGGGCGCCCGGTGCGGAGGCACACCGTGCAGATGCTGGGGCAGTTCCTCGGCGGCAACACGCGCGTCGACCAGCTCCACCACGTGCTCGAGGGAGCCCTCGTGCGCACGCGCGGCGGGGAATCGCTCTCCGACGCGTTCCTCGAGGCGCTGCAGGGGCAGGCCTCGCGCTACTCCAACCCCCTCTACGCGCTGATGCACGAGTCGATCTACGGCCAGGGCGGGCCGACGGCGTGGTCTGCCGCCCGAGTGCTGGAGGAGTTCCCCGACTTCGCGCCGGACGCAGCGAGCCCGCTCTTGACCGGCGAGATGGTCTACCCCTGGTACTTCGAGGAGGATCCGGCGTTGCGCCCGCTCGAGCAGGTCGCCGCCCTCCTGGCCGGCCACGGGGACTGGCCGGCGCTCTACGACCCCGAGCGCCTCGCCCGGAACACGGTGCCCGTCGCGGCCGTGGTCTACGCGGACGACGTCTACGTCGACCGTGAGCTGAGCCTGGAGACGGCGGCGGCCGTGCGCGGCCTGCGCGTCTGGGAGACGGACGAGTTCCACCACGACGGGATCGCGGACGACGGCGCGGCGGTGTTCTCCCGCCTGCTCGGCATGATCAGGCCGCAGGAACCCGCCGGGGACGCCCCGTCCTGAGGGACGCCGCGCACCAGAGCGCGACGCCGGCCGCGACGGCGAGGGCGGCGAGGTTCAGTCCCGTGAACCCCACCCAGGCGAGGACGACGCCGGATCCGGCGGCTCCCAGCGCGCCCGCCGCGCCCATGAGCGTGTCCGAGAGCCCCTGGACCAGGACCCGGCGTCGTCCGTCCACGCTTTCGGCGAGGAACGCGGACGCGGCGACGACCGCCATCGACCACCCCAGCCCCAGGAGCACGAGCCCCGCGGCGACCGCCAGGTGGCTCTCCCGTCCGAGCCCGGCCGTCACGAGCGCCGCGGCCAGCACGCACTGGGCCGCGAGCATCGTCCGACGGCGCCCGAGCCGGTCCGCCATCCACCCCATGACCGGGGACAAGGCATACATGCCCGCGATGTGCAGCGAAATCGTGAAGCCGATCAGGACCAGCGTGTCCGGGGAGGCAGCGTGGCCGGCATGCCCGGCGGGTTCCGCGAGTTCCCTGAGGTGCACGGGCGTCATCGCCATGACGGACACCATGACGAGGTGGGCGCCGACGACCGTGGCGATGCCGAGCCGCGCCGCGGGCGAGTCCCGGACGGCGCGGACCCCGTCGCGCAGCGAGGGCCGGCCCGGTGCCGCCGCGGGGAAGGCGGGAACGCCCTCCGGGCCCCCTGCCGCGGATCCCCCGCGACCGGCGTCGGCCGGGATCTCCGCTCCGAACGCGAGCGGGTCGGGGCGGAGGCCGATCTGGAGGACGACGGCGGCGGCCAGCAGCCCTGCGAGCGAGAACAGGAAGGGCCCGCTGAGCGGAGGCAGTCCGAGCGAGGCGCCCCACGCGCTGCCCGGTCCGATGAGGTTGGGCCCGGCGACCGCCCCGACGGTGATCGACCAGACGACGAGGCCCACGTCGCGGCCCCGCGTCGCGTCGTCGGCGAGGTCGGTCGCCGCGAACCTCGCCTGGAGGTTCGCCGCGGCACCGACGCCGAGCAGGAGGGAGCCCGCCAGCAGGGCGGCGAAGCTGCCGAGGAGCGGAGCGGCCGCCATGGCCACGGCGCCGGCCGCGGCGAGCAGCAGGCCGGCCGACAGCGCCGTCCTGCGTCCGCGGCGCGCGGCGAGGCCGGCGAGCGGCAGGGCGGCGAGCGCGCCGGCCACGGAGATGGCCGTCGTGCTGGCCCCCGCGAAGGCGTTGCTGCCGGTCAGCTCGACCGCCATGAGGGATCCGATCGCGAGCCCCGCGCCGTTGCCGATCCCGCTGAAGAGCTGCGCCGCGGCGAGCGTGGCGACCACCCGCCGCTGCACGGCCTGACGCCGGGCGCCGGGCGCCGTCGTTGCGTGTTCTGCCACCCGCCCAGCGTAGCAATGGCCCCCGCGGAGGCGGGGGCCATGGCCGGTGGGAGGGCGCGGCGCGCGCCGGGCGCCTACTCGGCGTCGCTGCGGACGCTCTCGATGTCCTTCTGCAGCCGGGCGTCCATCGCGGCGCGGCGGCCCGCCGGGCTCACGAGCGAGGCCACGGTCGCGACGACGATCGTCCCGAGGATCACGCCGAGGGACAGCGGGGTGCCGATGACGGGGACCCACTCGATGTGCTGGCCGCCGTTGATGAACGGGAGCTCGTTCTCGTGCATCGCGTGGAAGATGAGCTTGACGCCGATGAAGGCCAGGATGACCGAGAGTCCGTGCTTGAGGTACACGAGGCGGTCCATGAGTCCGCCGAGCAGGAAGTAGAGCTGGCGCAGGCCCATGAGCGCGAAGATGTTCGCGGTGAAGACGATGAAGGCGCTCTGGGTCAGGCCGAAGATGGCCGGGATGGAGTCGACCGCGAAGAGCAGGTCGGTCATGCCGATCGTGATGAAGACGAGGACCATGGGCGTGAACACGCGGCGGCCGTCGACGGTCGTGCGCAGCTTGTTGCCGTCGTAGTGCTCGCTCACCGGGAGCTTCCTGGTCAGGCGCGCGATCAGGCCGGACTCCGAGCCCTCCTCCTCGTCCTCGCCCGAATCGGTGGCCTGCTTCCAGGCGGTCCACAGCAGGAAGACGCCGAAGAGGTAGAAGACCCAGCTGAAGTGCTCGATCACGGTCGCGCCGACCATGATGAAGATGCCGCGGAGGATCAGCGCGATGATGATGCCGAACATCAGCACCTCCTGCTGGTACTTCCGGGGCACGGAGAAGCGGGCCATGATGATGATGAAGACGAACAGGTTGTCGACGCTGAGGCTGTATTCGGTGACCCAGCCGGCCACGAATTCCTGGCCGTAGTCCGGGCCGGCCTGCCAGAACAGCAGGCCCGCGAAGCACAAGGCGAGGGTGACGTAGAAGCCGACCCACAGGCCGGCCTCCTTCATGGAGGGCTCGTGGGGGCGCTTGACGACGTAGAGCAGGTCGAAAAGCAGGATGAGGCCCAGGACGGCGAACGAGATCGCCTGGAACTGGACGGAAAGCTGGTCTGACACGGACGGCCTTTCGACGGCGCGCTGGCGCCGGTAGAGGGTACGGATGTGGGCCGCAAGTCTCTCCGCCGCCCGGTCCACCGGGTCCGGCCACTGTGCCCGGCGGGTCGTCGTCGACCCGCGTGCTGACGTCCACAGTGTTCGGGATACTCCCCTACGCTCGGATCAGTGTAGCCGAAGCGGGCCCGCCGGCACGCCGGCGGGCGTCACACGACGCGGCTAGGCGTGGCCGGCCTTCTGCATCTGCCGCAGCTCCTTCTTGAGTTCCCCGACCTCGTCGCGCAGCCGGGCCGCGAGCTCGAACTGGAGCTCGGCGGCCGCCCCGTGCATCTGCTCCGTGAGCTGGGTGATGAGGTCCACGAGGTCCTCGGCCGGGACGGCCGCGAGCCCGTCGCGGCGCACCACGGACTCGGCCTTGGCGGTCTGGCTCCCGCTCGTGCGCCGGGCGCCCTTGGCCAGCCGCTGGTTGTTCAGGAGCTCCTGCGTGTCCGCGTCCTCGCGGGCCAGCTGGTCCGTGATGTCGGCGATCTTCTTGCGCAGCGGCTGCGGGTCGATCCCGCGCTCGGCGTTGTAGGCCTGCTGGATGGCCCGGCGCCGGTTCGTCTCGTCGATCGCGGTGGCCATCGAGTCGGTGATCCGGTCCGCGTACATGTGCACCTGCCCGGAGACGTTGCGGGCCGCGCGCCCGATGGTCTGGATGAGCGAGGTCCCGGAGCGCAGGAAGCCCTCCTTGTCCGCGTCGAGGATCGCCACGAGCGAGACCTCCGGCAGGTCCAGCCCCTCGCGCAGGAGGTTGATGCCGACGAGGACGTCGAACGTCCCGAGGCGCAGCTCGCGCAGGAGCTCGACGCGGCGCAGGGTGTCGACGTCGGAGTGCAGGTACTCGACCTTGACGCCGTGCTCGGTGAGGTAGCCCGTCAGGTCCTCCGCCATGCGCTTGGTCAGCGTCGTGACGAGGACGCGCTCGTCGCGCTCCACGCGTACCCGGATCTCGTCGAGCAGGTCGTCGATCTGTCCCTTCGTCGGCTTGACCACGATCTCCGGGTCGACCAGGCCGGTGGGGCGGATGATCTGCTGCACGACGCCGTCGGATTTGCCGAGCTCGTACTTGCCCGGCGTCGCGGAAAGGTAGACGGTCTGGCCGATGCGCTCGAGGAACTCGTCCCACTTGAGCGGCCGGTTGTCCATGGCCGAGGGGAGCCGGAAGCCGTGCTCGACGAGCGTGCGCTTGCGCGACATGTCGCCCTCGTACATCGCGCCGATCTGCGGGATCGTGACGTGGGACTCGTCGACGACGAGCATGAAGTCGTCCGGGAAGTAGTCCAGGAGGCAGTGCGGCGCCGTGCCGGCGCCGCGGCCGTCGATGTGGCGCGAGTAGTTCTCGATGCCGTTGCAGAAGCCCATCTGCTGCATCATCTCGAGGTCGTAGGTGGTGCGCATGCGCAGCCGCTGGGCCTCGACGAGCTTGTTCTGCCCCTCGAGCTCGTTCAACCGCCCGCGCAGCTCGTCCTCGATGTCGGTGATGGCCCGGTTCATCCGCTCCGGCCCGGCGACGTAGTGGCTCGCGGGGAAGACGTACATCTCCTCCTCCTCGCGGATCACGTCCCCGGTCAGGGGGTGCAGCGTGTGGATCTGCTCGATCTCGTCCCCGAAGAACTCGATCCGCAGCGCCTGCTCCTCGTACATCGGGATGATCTCCACCGTGTCCCCGCGCACGCGGAACGTCCCGCGGTGGAAGTCGGTGTCGTTGCGGGCGTACTGCATCGAGACGAACTTCCGCAGCAGCTCGTCCCGGTTCAGCTCCATCCCCTTGCGCAGCGTCACCATGCCGGCGACGTATTCCTCCGGCGTGCCGAGCCCGTAGATGCAGGACACGGTCGCGACCACGACGACGTCGCGGCGCGTCAGCAGCGCGTTGGTGGCCGAGTGCCGCAGCCGTTCGACCTCCTCGTTGATGGAGGAGTCCTTCTCGATGAAGGTGTCCGTCTGCGGGACGTAGGCCTCCGGCTGGTAGTAGTCGTAGTAGGAGACGAAGTACTCGACCGCGTTGTTGGGCAGCAGCTCGCGGAACTCGTTCGCCAGCTGCGCGGCCAGGGTCTTGTTCTGCACCATGACGAGCGTCGGCCGCTGGACCTGTTCGATCAGCCAGGCCGTCGTGGCCGACTTGCCCGTTCCGGTCGCACCCAGCAGCACGACGTCCTTCTCGCCGCCGTTGATCCGCTCGGCCAGCTCGCGGATCGCCTGCGGCTGGTCGCCGGCGGGCTGGTAGTCGCTGATGACCTCGAAGGGGGCGACGACGCGGTTGATCTGCTGGGCCAGGCTCATGGATCTAGGCTACGCCCCCGCCGCTTCGAACGCATCTTCGATCATGGCACGGGTCGCCCACCGGGCCCCGTGCGGACCGTCCGGGCGGACGACGGCGGGGCGCCGCCGTCGTGCCCCTGCCGCCCCGGGCGCAACCCGACCTAGACTGGCGTCAACCGGCCGCTGCGCCGGACGAGGGAGGCGGCGCCATGAAGTTCCTTGAAACGAGCGGACGGGGCGGCCCGTACCGGCTCGGGTTCGTCGCGACGCTGGGCGTCCTGACCGCGCTGGCCCTCGGCGCCGCCGTGATCACGCTGAAGTTCGCCCTGACGCTGATCTTCGTCGCGTTCTTCGTCTCGCTCGGCCTCGACCCGCTCGTGCGCTGGCTCGAGCGCCGCAAGCTCTCCCGCACCGGGGCGGTGCTGGCCGTGATGCTCGGGTTCGTCCTCATCGTGGCACTGCTGCTGCGCATCGTGGTGCCGATCCTCGTGGAGCAGGGGACCTCGCTCATCGCGCTCCTCCCCCAGGGCTTCGGGGCGATCGCGGGGCAGGCCTGGTTCGTGGAACTCAACGCCGGGCTCGGCGACGCCTTGACGCCGCTGCTCGAATGGCTCGAACGCGCCTCGACGGACCCGGAGGTCTGGCTCGCCATCGGCGGCGGCGCGCTGCAGGTCGGCATCAACGTGGTCAACGCCGGATTCGCGGTCCTGTTCGTGGTGGTGCTGACACTGTACTTCGTCGCCGGCATGGAGTCGATCAAGTCCAGCTTCTACGCCCTCGTCCCGGCCTCGCGGCGCGAGGAGGTCGCCGAGATCTCCGAGACCATCGCGGAATCTGTGGGCAAGTACCTCAGCGGAATGGCCGTGCTGGCGGCCCTGAACGCCGTCTTCACCTTCACCCTCCTGAGCATCGTCGGCGTCCGCTATGCCGCCGTCCTCGCCGTCCTCGCCTTTCCCATCACGCTCATCCCGCTCGTCGGCAGCGTCATCAGCACGACGCTCATCACGATCGTCTCGCTCTTCACCTCGCCGGGGGCCGCGCTCGTCGTGCTCCTCGTGATGCTCGTGTACATGCAGGTCGAGGCCTACGTCCTGACGCCGCGGATCGTCGGCAAGGCCATCAGCATCCCCGGCTCCCTCGTCCTGATCGGCGCCATGGTCGGCGGGACGCTGCTCGGGCTGCTCGGCGCCCTCATCGCGTGCCCGACGACGGCCTCGATCCTGCTGATCCTGAAGAAGGTCGTCATCCCGGCCCAGAACGCGAGGTAGGGCCGTGGCCGAGTGGTGGGACACCGTCGACCTCCTCGCGCTGCTGGCGCTTGTGCTGCACCTGCTGCTGGGCAGCGCCGCCGCCGTCTACGTCTCGGCCAACCGCCGCCCCTCCGCGGCGATCGCCTGGGTCATGGCCATCATCTTCATCCCGTTCCTCGGGACCCTCGCCTACGGCCTCGTCGGCCGCAACACCCTCCCCCGGCACCGTCGCGAGAAGCAGGAAGAGGTCAACGCCCTGGTCCTCGAACGAACCGAGGGCCTGTCACTGGCCAGCCACCGCGACGAATGGCCCGCCTGGCTCGGTTCGGCCGCGGCACTGAGCCTGAACCTGGGCGCCCTGCCCATGGTCGGCGGCAACCGGGCCGTGCTCCTGGACGACTACGAGGCCGTGTTCGCCGCGGTCGCCCGGGACGTCGACGGCGCCCGCACGCAGGTCCACGTCGAGTTCTACATCCTGGTCCGCGACGGCTCCACGCAGGTGCTCTTCGACGCCCTCGCCCGGGCCGCCGCGCGCGGCGTGGCCGTACGCGTGCTGTCCGACCACCTCGCGGGCCTGATGTACCCCGGCCGGCGGGACACCGAGGAGTTCCTGCGCGCCGCGGGCATCCAGTGGCATCCCATGCTGCCGTTCAGGCCGCTGAGGGGCGATTGGCAGCGGCCCGACCTGCGCAACCACCGCAAGCTCGTCGTCGTGGACGGGCGGATCGGGTACACGGGCTCGCAGAACGCGATCGACGCCGGGTACCACAAGAAGCCGGCCCGCGACGGAGGCCGTTTGTCGTGGCACGAGCTCATGGTGCGGCTCGAGGGTCCCGTGGTCCGCGAGCTCGACGCCGTGTTCGTCACCGATTGGTACAGCGAGACCGGCACGCTCCTGCCCCTCGACACGAGCCCCGTGGTCCTCTCCGGCGAGGCCGCCGACCTGGACGCGCAGATCCTGCCGAGCGGGCCGTCGTTCCCGCAGGAGAACAACCTCAAGCTCTACGCCCTGCTGATCCACCAGGCACGGCACCGGGTCGGCATCACGAGCCCCTACTTCGTCCCCGAGGAGTCGATCCTGCTGGCCATCCTGACGGCCGCGGCCCGGGGCGTCGAGGTGGAGCTCTTCGTCTCGGAGATCGGCGACCAGGCCCTGGTGCACCACGCCCAGCGTTCGTACTACGAGGCGCTGTTGCGGGCCGGCGTGAGGATCCACCTCTACCGCGCCCCGCAGGTCCTCCACGCCAAGCACTTCACGATCGACGACGACGTGGCCGTGATCGGCTCGAGCAACATGGACATCCGGTCCTTCAGCCTCAACATGGAGGTCTCGGTCATGCTCCACGGGCGGGGACTCGTGGACGATGTCCGGCGGATCCAGGACGGCTATCGCGCGGCGAGCCGGGAGCTCGTGCTCGGGGACTGGCTCCAACGCCCGCTGGGCCAGAAGGTCCGCGACAACCTCGCGCGCCTGACGTCCTCGCTCCAGTAGCCGCTCAGCGGCGCCGGCCGCGCCCCTTGGCGCCGAAGAGCGGCGAGCGGTCGAGGCGGCCCAGGATCGCGAACGCCATCTGCTGCGTGAACAGGATGCTGCCGGCGAGGGCCAGGAGCAGTCCGGCCAGGGACAGCCATCCGGGGACGAGCACGCGCCAGCTCCACGGCGCCGTGCCCGTCGTGAACTCGGCCCGGCCGCCGGCCACGAGCCACAGCAGCAGCGCCACGCCGAGGCACGCACCCATGCCCCAGAAGCAGGCCTTGGCCCACCACAGCAGCCGGCCGAACTCGAAGGGGTGCTGTCCGGCGTCCCGCCCGGCGCTCACGGGGCGGCCGTCCGGGCCGCGGCGAGGGGGGCGATCCGTTCGTCCCACAGGACGTCGACGGCCGTCCGCAGCTCGTCGAGCGTCCCCGCGTTCTCCAGCACGACGTCGGCCGCGGCCGCGCGCTCCTCGTCTCCGGCCTGCGCGGCGATCCGGGCGCGGGCGTCCTCCGGTGCCATGCCGCGGTCCTCCGCCATGCGCCGCAGGCGCTCGTCGAGGGGCGCCTGCACGGTGACGACGAGGTCGAAGCGTCCCGCCTGCCCGGTCTCGACGAGCAGCGGGATGTCCTGCACCACGACGGCGCGGGGCCCGGCCGCCGCCGCGCGCCGTGCGCTCTCGGCCCGGACGAGCGGGTGGACGATCCCGTTGAGCCGTTCGCGGGCCTCGGGCGCGGAGAAGACGAGCGCCCCGAGCGCCGCCCGGTCCAGCGAGCCGTCGCGGCCCAGCACGTCGGGTCCAAAGGCCGCCACGACGGCGTCGAGGCCCGGGGTCCCCGGTTCCACGACCTCCCGGGCGATCCGGTCCGCGTCGACCAGGACGGCGCCGCGTTCCACGAGCCGCCGGGCCACGGCCGATTTTCCGGAGGCGATCCCGCCCGTCAGTCCAATGCTCAGCACGGAGCCAGTCTACGGGCCCGCACTAGACTGGTCCGGTGACGGACGGCGAGGGCAGGGCGACGGAGTACACCACCGTGGACGGCGAGCACCTTCACGAGCTGGAGGTCAAGCGGTCCCGCTTCCTGGCGTACCTGCGCCGCACGGAGGACGAGGAGCAGGCCCGGGCGTTCGTCGCCGAGCTGCGCCGCGCCCACCACGACGCGCGCCACCACTGCAGCGCGTTCGTCCTGGGCCCGGACCGCCGCGTGCAGCGCAGCAACGACGACGGCGAGCCCTCCGGCACGGCGGGCGCCCCGATGCTCGAGGCCCTGCTCAAGCGGGAGACGGCGGAGGACGAGGCCGCGCTGAGCGATGTGACGGCTGTCGTCGTGCGCTATTTCGGCGGGGTCCTGCTCGGGGCCGGCGGCCTCGTGCGCGCGTATTCTGCGGCCGTGTCCTCCGCGTTGGACACCGCCCCGCTGCTGCGCCGGCGGCGGATGCGGCTCTTCGGCATCGACGCGCCCCACGCCGCCGCGGGACGGCTCGAGAACGAGCTGCGCGCCGCCGGCGTCCAGGTCCTCGGCACCGACTACGCTCCGGCGGCGGCGAGGCTGCGGGTGGCCCTGCCGGATGCCGCGGGGGCCGGTGGGGACTTCGACGCGCGGCTCGCCGCCCTCACGGCCGGTACGACCCGGGCCGATGGGCTCGGGACCGCCTGGGTGGACCTCGCGTGAGCGGCGCAGCCCCGTTCGACCCCTCGTTCCTGCGCCGCTGGCCGGACATCGAGGCGCCCGAGCTGCAGGCCCACGACGCCGCCGACCGGCTCCTCCTCGGCGCCGCGGCGGAGCGGGGACTGCCGGGACCCGGAGGGCTCGTCGTCGTCAACGACCACTACGGGGCGCTCACCCTCGGAGCCGCGGCGCTCGGCGCGGCCGGGGTGCGCGTGCACCAGGACGGCCTCTCGGGGGAACGCGCCCTCGAGGAAAATGCGGGCCGTGCCGGGGCGCCCGCCGCGGACTTCGCCGTCCTCGGCCTAGGACCGGAGCTGTTCGCGGGCGCCCGGCTGGTCCTGCTGCAACTACCCCGCTCGCTCGACGCCCTCGACGAGGTCGCGGGGCTCGCCGCGGAGCACGGCGATCAGGACCTGGTGCTCCTCGCGGGCGGGCGCGTGAAGCACATGAACCTGGCGATGAACGACGTCCTCGGCCGCCACTTCGGTTCGGTCTCGGCGGGCCTGGCCCGGCAGAAGGCGCGAGTGCTGACCGCCACGTCCCCGTGCTCCGCCGCGGAGTGCCCTGCGTCGCGCTTTCCCCTCGAGGCGCAGTACGACGCCGGACTGTCGGCTCCCCTGCGGATCCTCGCCCGGGGCGGGACGTTCGGGGGCCCGCGGCTCGACCCCGGGACCCGGTTCCTCCTCCCGCGGCTGGCGGAGGCGCGTCCTGCCGCGACGGCGGTCGACCTCGGGTGCGGCAACGGCACGATCGCGGCCTTCCTGGCGTTGTCGCGGCCCGGGCTGCGGGTCAGGGCGTCGGACCAGTCGGCCTCCGCCGTGTCGTCGACGGCAGCGACGGCCGAGGCCAACGGGGTCGCGGACCGGATCGACGTGGTCCGCGACGACGCCTTGTCCTCCCTCCCCGACGCCTCGCAGGAGCTCGTGGTCCTGAATCCGCCGTTCCACGTCGGCAATGCCGTGCACGCCGGGATCGCCCTCAAGCTCATCGCGGACGCGGGACGGGTCCTCGCCCCGGGCGGCGAACTGTGGTGCGTCTGGAACTCGCATCTGCGCTACCGGCCGCAGCTCGAGCGGCTCGTGGGACCGACGCGCCAGGTCGACCGCAACCCGAAGTTCACGATCACGGTCTCGACGCGTCCGGACCGCCCGTGAACAGCGGCTCGACGCTGCTCGGGACGGGACCCGCGCTCTGGATCGTCCTCGCGGTCCTCGTGGCCGTGGCGGCCGCGGTCTCCCGCGGCGTCCTCGCTCTGAGGGCGCGCGACGTCGTCTCGGCGTGCCTCCGGGCGGTCCTCCAGCTCGCCGTGGTCGCCCTGCTGATCTCCCGGCTCGGGACGTCCACGCCGCTGGCCGCCGCGTTCCTGCTCCTGATGCTCGCCGCGGGCGTGCTGCCGTGGGAGCCGCTCGCGCGCGTTGCCGTCGTCGGCCAGCTGATCGGCGGGAGCATGACGGCGGCCAACCTAGCCGGGCGGAGGATGAATGCCGAGCTCGGCGCGCGGAGGGGGGAAGTGGAGGCCGCGCTGGCCCTGGGCCTGGTTCCGCGGGCGGCCTGGAGGTCGCCGGGAGACTCCCACAGGCCGGCCCGTCCTCGGCTCAGGATGGACGCAGCCGACGGTCCGTGTCCGGCCAGGCCAGGAGGGTCCGCGGCGTCGGTGCCAGGGCCTTGGTGGCGAGCGCATCGGCCACCGCGATCCCGTCCGTCGAGACCTCGAGCACGGCGACGTGTCCGGCGACGTCACCGTCCTCGTCGAGGAGCAGCCACGTCGCGCCGACCTCGACGATGCCGCGCTCCACGAGCAGTTCCTCGGCCGTGGCGAGGTCTGCCGGGACGCCGACGGCATGCCCCAGCAGGCTCCGGGCCTGCACGCGCTCGTAACCCGGATCGAGCGGCTCCAGGTATCCGACCGTTTCCCGGTCGCCGGGCCGCGTCACGGCCATCCATCCGTCCGGCAGCATGCCGTCCTCCTGATCGGGGTCCCATGGGGCAGGGGCCCGAAGGCCGCCTGAGATTAAACGCCGGAGGCGGATCCCTTGCGGGACCCGCCTCCGGTGGGTGTCGCTATGAAGCGGACAGCGGCTAGTTGCCGGTCAGCTTCTCACGCAGGGCGGCCAGGGCCTCGTCGGAAGCCAGGGTGCCCGCGTCGGAGGCCGGGGCCTCCGAGGAGTAGCTCGTGGCGGCCGAGTCGGAGCTCGTGTCGCCGGCGGTGGCGTCGTCCGCGAGGTGCTGGGCGACCTGCTTCTTGTGGGCCTCCCAGCGGGCCTGGGCGTCGGCGTACTGCTGCTCCCAGGCGGCGCGCTGCGTCTCGAAGCCCTCGAGCCACTCGTTGGTCTCCGGGTCGAAGCCCTCCGGGTACTTGTAGTTCCCGGCCTCGTCGTACTCGGCGGCCATGCCGTAGAGCGCCGGGTCGAACTCGGTGCCCTCCGGGTCGACGCCGTCGTTGGCCTGCTTCAGCGACAGGCTGATGCGGCGGCGCTCCAGGTCGATGTCGATGACCTTGACGAAGAGCTCGTCGCCCACGGAGACGACCTGCTCGGCCAGCTCGACGTGGCGCACGGCCAGCTCGGAGATGTGCACGAGGCCCTCGATGCCGTCCTCGACGCGCACGAACGCGCCGAACGGAACGAGCTTGGTGACCTTGCCCGGCACGACCTGGCCCAGGGCGTGGGTGCGGGCGAACGTCTGCCACGGGTCTTCCTGCGTCGCCTTGAGCGAGAGGGAGACACGCTCGCGGTCCAGATCCACCTCGAGGACCTCGACGGTGACTTCCTGGCCCACCTCGACGACCTCGGACGGGTGGTCGATGTGCTTCCAGGACAGCTCGGAGACGTGCACGAGGCCGTCGACGCCGCCAAGGTCCACGAACGCACCGAAGTTGACGATCGAGGAGACGACGCCCGGGCGGACCTGGCCCTTCTCGAGCTTGTTGAGGAACGTGGAGCGGACCTCGGACTGGGTCTGCTCGAGCCACGCACGGCGGGACAGGACCACGTTGTTGCGGTTCTTGTCCAGCTCGATGATCTTCGCCTCGATCTGCTGGCCGATGTACGGGGCCAGGTCGCGGACGCGGCGCATCTCGACGAGCGAGGCCGGGAGGAAGCCGCGGAGGCCGATGTCCAGGATCAGGCCGCCCTTGACCACCTCGATGACGGTGCCGGTGACCACGCCATCCTCTTCCTTGATCTTCTCGATGTCGCCCCAGGCGCGCTCGTACTGCGCGCGCTTCTTGGACAGGATCAGGCGGCCTTCCTTGTCCTCCTTGGTGAGGACGAGGGCCTCGACGTTGTCGCCGACGGCGACGACGTCACCGGGGTCGACGTCGTGCTTGATGGAAAGCTCGCGGGAAGGAATGACACCCTCGGTCTTGTAACCGATGTCGAGCAGGACTTCGTCGCGGTCGACCTTGACGACGGTGCCCTCGACGAGATCGCCATCGTTGAAGTACTTGATGGTGGCGTCGACGGCAGCGAGGAAGTCTTCAGAGGTACCGATGTCGTTGATGGCGACCTGCGGGGTACCGGTCTTCTCGTTGGAGGTGATGGTCATGTAGTAGGGGCTCCGATGTGGATAGTCTTGGGTCAGTCGGTCAGCCGGAAGTCCCGGCAGTTTCCGAAATGGGTCTAGCTGGTCACGGATCCGGCGCACGACGGCGCGCAGGACACGCCCCTCCAGTCTAGTGCCGGCCTTCTACCCGGTCAAAAGCCGCGCGTGTCGCCCCCGCGGGCCGGCAGAGGGCGTGGATCCGCCGTCAGAACCCCGTGATGCAAGAGGGGCGGGCCGCCGTGCGGAAGAGGGCGTCCACCTTGGACAGCGCCCCGGACGAGGCCGCCTCCACCCGCCCCGCGGCCGCGAGCAGCTCGGCCCGGACTCCGCCCAGGTAGAGCGAACCAAGGGCATCGACTCCCAGGACGGCGTCGACGTCGTCGTGCTCCCCGAGCCGCCCGACGCGCGCCCTCCCGCCGGAGACCTCGATCCGGTAGCTTCCGGCCGCGTGCCCCAAGGCGTCGGTGATCCGCACGGCGGCGGCGCCGTCGTCCTCCCAGCCCCGGGCCTCGAGGGCCGCGACGGGATCGAGGACCCGGACCCACAAGTGGTCCTCGGCGCCCTTGACGGCGTGGACGCGGGAGTCGGAGAGCGCCCAGGGCAGGACGTCCTCCTCGGGCGCCGCGTGGTACTGGATCCGCTGGACCAGGTCCAGGGAGCCGAGGTAGCGCCACAGCTCCCGGCGGGCCGCGTCGTCGATCGCGACGAGGTCCACGATCTTGACCGTGTAGGGCTCCTCCCAGCCCGAGAAGGCGTAGGCCACGTATCCGTCGGCCGTTCCCGCGGCGTCGTAGTGCACGGCCGTGCGCAGGGAACGGTCCGCTTCCGGCTTGCCGTCGCTCCAGCGGGCCGTCACGCGCTCGATGTAGGAGCGCTGGCGGTCGACCGATCCGCGGTGCCGGGCATGGAAGCCGGCGAAGACGTCCCGCGCCGTCTCCTCGATCACCGACGGGTCCAGGACCTCGACACGGCCCGCGGGGGGCGATGTGATGCCGAATCGTTCCGTCACGTCGACCTCGACGTGGCGGAGCGTCGTGGCGGCCCCGAACCCGAAGCGGCCGTAGATCGTGGCCTCCGACGCCGTCAGGAGGGCGAGCGGCAGGCCCCGCCGCGCGGCGGATGCGAGGTCATCCGTCATCATGCGGCGCAGGATGCCGCGCCGCCGGTGGGTCGGGCGAACGGTCACGGCGGTGATCTGGTGCGCGTCCAGCAGCCGTCCCGCGCCGACGTTGACCGTGTGCGTCATGGTCGCGTAGCTCGCGACCGGCACGGCCGGGTCCCACGGCCCGGGCCGCTCCCCGTCGTCGTAGACGCCCGTGATCTCGCGCCCGTCGGCGCGGTGCGCCTCGACGAAGGCCTTCAGGTGGTCCTCCTCGGGGCGCGGTTCGTGGAAGCCGAGGCGCACGGCCTCGAACCAGCCGCGCGTGCGGGGATCCGGCGCGCCGTCGACGAGCGCGGAGGCGAAGCGCTCGATCCGGAACGGGAAGGCGGCCTGCTCGGCGGCTACGCCGCCCTGGTGATGGCTCATGAGCGACGAGCCTACCCGAGCAGGAGGCGCACGCACGCAGTCCGGATCAGTGTCCTGCGGCCTGCCAGCTCGTGCCGGTGCCGACATGGACGTCGAGGGGCACGGACAGCTCGGCCGCGTGTCCCATCCGCGAGCGCACGAGCGCCTCGAGCGCCTCGAGCTCCCCCGGGGCGACCTCGAAGACGAGTTCGTCGTGGATCTGGAGCAGCATCCGCGACGCGAGGCCCTCCTCCTTGAGTCCGGCGTCGATGCCCAGCATGGCCCGCTTGATGATGTCCGCGGCCGAGCCCTGGATCGGCGCGTTCAGCGCGACGCGCTCGGCGATGTCCCGCAGCTGGCGGTTGTCGCTCGCGAGGTCCGGCAGGTAGCGCCGGCGCCCCTCGATCGTCTCGGTGTAGCCGTCGATCCGGGCCTGGTCGACGACGGAACGCAAGTAGTCACGGACCGCGCCGAAGCGCGTGAAGTACTGCTTCATGAGGTTGCGGGCCTCGTCCACCGGGATGTTCAGCTGCTTCGAGAGGCCGAACGAGCTCAGGCCGTACGCGAGCCCGTACGACATCGCCTTGACCTTGGAGCGCATCTCGGAGCTCACGTCCTCGGGGGCCACGCCGAAGACCTCCGAGCCGACGAATCGGTGCAGGTCCTCGCCGTCCTTGAAGGCCTGGATGAGCGCCTCGTCGCCGGAGAGGTGGGCCATGATGCGCATCTCGATCTGCGAGTAGTCCGCCGTGAGGAGCGTCTCGAATCCCCCGCCCACCACGAAGACCTCGCGGATGCGGCGTCCCTCCTCCGAGCGCACGGGGATGTTCTGCAGGTTCGGGTTCAGCGAGGACAGGCGCCCCGTGGCCGCGACCGTCTGCGCGTACGTCGTGTGGATCCTGCCGTCGGCGGAGACGGCCTTGCGCAGGCCCTCCACGGTCTGGCGGAGCTTGCTCGCGTCCCGATAGGCCATGAGGGAGGCCAGGAACGGGTGCTGCGTCTTGGCCAGGAGGTCCTGCAGCGATTCCGCGTCCGTCGTGTAGCCGGTCTTGATCTTCTTGGTCTTGGGCAGGCCCAGCTCCTCGAAGAGCACGACCTGCAGCTGCTTGGGCGAACCCAGGTTGACCTCGTGCCCGATCGCCGCGTAGGCCTCCTGGGTTGCCGTGTCGATGGTGCGCGTGAAGTCCTCGAGCAGGCCGTCGAGCCGGTCCCCGTCGATCGCGACGCCCGTGCGCTCCATGTGGGCCAGGACCACGGACAGCGGCAGCTCCAGCTCCCCGAGCAGGTGGTTGGCCCCGCGCTCGAGGACCTGCCCGGCCAGGTAGGTGCTCAGGCGGCGCACGATGAACGCCGCGCGGGCCGCGGGGGCCGAGGCCCCGGCGTCGTCCAGGTCCAGGGCGAGCTGGTCCGAGGACTCCTCCGCGGCCGGCGCGAGCGTGAGACGCAGGTGGTACTGCGCGATGTCGCCCAGCTCGTGGCTGCGCCGGTCCGGCTGGATGAGGTAGGCGGAGATCATGGTGTCGTCCACGACGCCGCCCAGCTCCAGGCCGCGGTCGAGCAGCAGCTTGAAGGCCGCCTTGAAGTCGTGCACGGCCTTCTTGTGGTCGGGCGAGGCGAGGACGACCGCGAGCTCCCGCTCGGCCTCCTCGTCCAGCCCCGCGAGGTCCACGTAGGCGGTGACGCCCTCCGCGGCGAACGCGATGCCGACCGCCTCGGCGGCCCCTCCGGCTGCCGCCGTCGCGAGGTGGACGCCGAGGAGCTGGGCGCCGTGCTGCCCGAACCAGGCGCGGACCGCGTCGGCGTCGCCGAGGAGCTCGGCGGCGGGGACGTCCTCCTCCTCGCCCGCCTCGGGGGCCTCGTCGCCGAAGAGGTCGAACAGGCGCTTGCGCAGCGTGTTGAACTGGAGGGCGTCGAAGAGCTCCTCGACGGCCTCGCGGTTGGGGTGCTCGAGCTCGAGCGCCTCGAGCGTCACGGGCAGCTCCAGGTCCCGCAGCAGGTGGTTGAGCCGGCGGTTGCGCTTGACGTTCTCGAGGTTCTCCCGCAGATTGTCCCCGACCTTGCCCTTGATGGCGTCGATGTTCTCGAGGATGCCTTCGAGCCCGCCGTACTGGTTGATCCACTTCGCCGCGGTCTTGGGGCCGACGCCGGGGACGCCCGGGAGGTTGTCCGCCGTCTCGCCGACGAGCGCGGCGAGGTCCGAGTACCGGTCCGGGCCGACGAAGTACTTCTCCTCCACGGCCGCGGCGTCCATCGGGGGGATGTCCGAGACGCCCTTCTTCGGGTAGAGCACCGTGGTCTTCCCGGTGATGAGCTGGAACGCGTCCCGGTCGCCGGAGACCACGAGCACGTCCCAGCCCTGGCCCTCGCCGGTCGCCGAGAGCGTGGCGATGATGTCGTCGGCCTCGTAGCCGTCGAGGGTGATGGAGGGGATGTTCATGGCCTCCATGACCTTCTGGATCAGCTCGATCTGGCCGTGGAACTCCTCCGGGGTCTTGTTGCGCCCGGCCTTGTACTCCGTGTATTCCTCGGAGCGGAACGTCGGCGTGTCCAGGTCGAACGCGACCGCCACGTGCGTCGGCTCGCGCTGCTCGATCATCTTGATGAGCATCGACACGAAGCCGTACACCGCGTTGGTGTGCTGGCCGGTGTCGGTGGCGAAGTTCTCCGCGGGCAGCGCGTAGAAGGCGCGGAAGGCCATGGAATGGCCGTCGATGACCAGGAGGCGGTTCGTCGGGGCGGGGGTTTTGCTTGCTGGGCTCACGGGTGCAAGCCTAGTTCCCATGGGCGACATTGACACTTCAGGCAACACCGCGGCGGCCACCCCGCCACCGGCCGACCCCTATGCCGGAGAGCTGCGAGAGCACGGCGTCCCGGACGCGGCCCGGGGCGTGTTCGGCGCGCACGGGGTGGGATCCCTCGTGCGCAAGCTCGGGATCGTCTTCACCGAGATGGGGGTGGACCGCGTCTGCGCCACGATGCCCGTCGAGGGCAACCAGCAGGTGGCGGGGATCCTGCACGGAGGGGCCAGCGCCGCGCTCGCCGAGACGCTCGGCTCCGTCGCGGCCGGGGTCTTCGCCGCGGGGCTCGACGGGGATCCGGTGATGCCCGTCGGAGTGGACCTGAACGCCACGCACCACCGTCCCGGGATCTCGGGACTCGTGCACGGCGTCTGCACGCCGATCAAGCTCGGCCGCCGCGCGACCTCGCACGAGATCGTCATCAGCGACGACGCCGGCGAGCGGGTCTGCACCGCCCGCATCACCAACATGCTCGTCCCCCGTCCCACGGGACGATGAGCGGGGACCCGGGAACCGGGAGCGTCGCGGCCGCCGTCCGGCTCTTCCGCGACAGCGCGCCGCGCCGGATCCTCATCCACGGGACCACGGGCAGCGGAAAGTCGACGCTCGCCCTCGAGCTCGGGGCCGTGCTCGGACTTCCCGTGCACCTCGTGGACGAGGAGTTCGGCTGGCTCCCCGACTGGCAGCCCCGGCCGGTGGACGAGCAGCGCCGGATGGTCTTCGCCGCGGCGTCCGCGCCCTGGCGGCAGCCGATCCGGGCGGGCGGGTCGTCGTCTTCCGCTGGCCGCGCGAGACGCGGGCCCGGCTCCGCGCCCTGAGGGAGGACGGATTCGCCGTTCAGCCGCCCAGGAGCGGTCCGGCGACGTCGTAGCGCGTCTCCCGGACGCCGTCGTCGTACTCCTTGACGAGGGTCGGGGCGAGCTTCAACTGACCGCGCATCGCCAGGAGCGGCCGCCCGCCGCCGAGCGCGACGGGCATCGTGAACAGGATGACCTCGTCGAGCAGGGCCGCGTCGGCGAACTGCCCCGCGATGGAGCCCCCGCCCATCATCCAGACGTCCTTCTCCCCCGCGTCCTCCCGAATGTCGCCCACCCACTCGTGGACGTCGCCGCGGATGAAGGTGAGGTCCGCGCCGGGCGTGGCCGGGAGCTCGCGGTGCGTGAAGACCCAGGTCGGGATCCCCGTGTACGGCCACTCGCCCGGGGCGTTGGCCAGCAGCCAGGCGTAGGTCTCCCCGCCCATGACGATGCTTCCGACCTCCGCCATGAACTCCTCGGTGGCCCCTTCGAGGCCGGCCGTGTCGTCGAAGCGGAGGAGCCAGTCCAGGGAGTTCCGCTCATCGGCGATGTAGCCGTCCGCCGAGGCCGCCACGTAGTACCTGATGCGCGTCATGGCTCCATGGTAGGCCGCGGCGCCGCCCGGCGCAGGGGTTCAGCTGCCGCCGAGCGCGGGGATGATCAGGTAGATGCCGAAGAGCACCACGGCGAGGCACAACGCGAAGCACCCGTACGCGCCGGCGCGGGCCGGGACGGCGGTGCGCCCGCCGTCGTCCGCGACGGCCATGAGGCGCACGCCGAAGGAATACAGGCCCACGAGGACCAGGGCCGAGAGCCAGGTCGTTCCCGCGACGATGAGGAACGCGTCCCAGTGGATGGTCACTTGGCTGCCTCCTTCGCGGCGCGCGCGAGGCGCCGACGGTGCTTCTTGCTGGGGATCGCGACGGCGGCGCCCGCCTCGTCGACGTCGCTGATGGCGTTGTGGTGGCCGACGACGTTGCGCCGGGACAGGATCCACATGGCCAGCAGCGCGCCGACGCCGATCGCCGTGACGGCCACGAGCCCGCCGACGCCCCAGTGGGCCATGAGGGCGGCGGCGGCGCCCACGGCCGCCGCGCAGGGCAGCGTGAAGAGCCAGCCGACGGCGATGCGGCCGGCGGTGCCCCAGCGGACCTCCGCACCCTTGCGGCCGAGGCCCGAGCCGATCACGGAGCCGGACGCGACCTGCGTGGTCGAGAGGGCGAAGCCGAGGTGCGAGGACGCCAGGATCGCGGCGGCCGTGCTGGACTCGGCGGCGAAGCCCTGGGCGGGCTTGACCTCGGTCAGCCCCGAGCCCATGGTGCGGATGATGCGCCAACCGCCGGCGTACGTGCCGAGGGCGATCGCGAGGGCGCACGAGGCGACGACCCAGAACACGGGGCCGCTGCCCGCCGCCTGGAAGCCGCCCGCGATGAGGGCCAGCGTGATGACGCCCATCGTCTTCTGCGCGTCGTTGGTGCCGTGGGCGAGTGCGACGAGCGATGAGGAGAAGATCTGGCCGTAGCGGAAGCCGCCGCGCTTCGGGGAGGACACGCCGCTCGGGCGGCGCGTGAGAGCGTAGGCCAGGCGTGTGCAGAGGAAGGCCGAGGTGCCCGCGATGACGGGGGCGAGGACTGCGGGCAGCAGGACCTTGGACATCAGGACGCCGTAGTCGATCGCCCCGAGGCCGGCGCCGACCACGGCCGCGCCGATGAGCCCGCCGAAGAGGGCGTGGGAGGAGCTCGACGGCAGGCCCAGGAGCCACGTCATCACGTTCCACAGCACGGCGCCCATGAGGCCCGCGTAGATCATCTCGGGGGAGATCTGGATGCCGCCCTCACCTTCGCGGATGAGCCCGCCGGAGATGGTCTTCGCGACCTCCGTCGACAGGAACGCCCCGATGAGGTTGAGCACCGCTGCGAGGGCGACGGCGGCCTTCGGCTTGATCGCGCCCGTGGCGATGGGCGTGGCCATCGCGTTGGCCGTGTCGTGGAAGCCGTTGGTGAAGTCGAAGAACAGGGCGAGCGCGATGACGAGGACGACGATGAGCGTCAGGTCCATCTGGAAACGGATCAGAACGGGGGCGGCCCACGCATTGTTCATGAAGAGTTCATGGCATGTACATCTCGGGCCGGGTTACATCCTAGGGACAAGGTCATCGGCATCCAACCGCGTGCGCGATCGGCCGCCGCGACGTACGCTCGGGACATGGCACGATTCGTTGAAGTCCACCCCGAGGACCCGCAGCCGCGCGCGGTCTCCCAGCTCGGGGCGATGCTCCGCGACGGCGGCCTCATCGCCTACCCCACGGACTCCTGCTACGCGCTGGGGGCCCAGTTGGGCAACCGCGAGGCCCTGGACCGCATCCGCTCCATCCGCCAGCTCAACGACAAGCACCACTTCACGCTCGTCTGCCGGGACTTCGCACAGCTGGGACAGTTCGTCCACATCGACAACCGCGTCTTCCGCAGCATCAAGGCGGCGACGCCCGGCAGCTACACGTTCATCCTGCCCGCGACTCCGGAGGTCCCGCGCCGGCTCATGCACCCGAAGAAGAAGACGGTCGGCGTGCGGATGCCGGACCACCGCGTGGTGCGGGCCCTCCTCGACGAGCTCGGCGAGCCCATCCTCTCCAGCACGCTGCTCCTGCCGGGCGACGAGGCGCCCCCGACGGACGGCTGGGAGATCAAGGAACGGCTGGACCACCTCGTGGATGCCGTCGTCGACTCGGGCGAGTGCGGGACGGAGCCGACGACGGTCGTGGACTTCTCGAGCGGCGTCGCCGAGGTCGTCCGCGTCGGCCAGGGGGATCCCTCGCGCTTCGAGGACTGAGTCGTCAGGCCGACCGAGTGACCGTCACGCTCCCGGATGGGCGCGATGGCTGGCGCTTCTTCCCAGGTCCCGGCCCGCACGCCTTCGGGAACGCGGCGTGTCGCGCCGACACGCCGCGTCAAGGCGGCAGGACCTGGGAACTCGTCCAAGCGCCCCCGATGTCACTGGGGATCGCATGGTGCCCGAGGTGGGACTCGAACCCACACGCCTTTCGGCGCCGCATTTTGAGTGCGGTGCGTCTGCCAATTCCGCCACTCGGGCCACTGCCCCACCGCCCGGAGCCGGATTCCGGGCCACTGGGGGCTTTCGGCAAGATCACGGACACGGGGTGCGGTAAACAACTCTACATGCCGATAGGCTTGGGTCAGAATCCCCGACAGCACAAGGCCCGCGGAGCGTTCCCGGGCGCCAAGGAGCATGCCGCATGTCCGAAGAAACGACGCAGCCCACCACCCCCACCCCTCCCGCATCCCAGGCCCCCGCACCGGCCCGCCGCGTCGTCGTGGCCGAGGACGAGACCCTCATCCGCCTCGACATCGTCGAGATCCTCCAGGGCGAGGGATACGAAGTCGTCGCCGAGGCCGACAACGGCCAGAAGGCCGTCGACCTGGTCCG
This sequence comes from Zafaria sp. Z1313, assembly GCF_050563205.1. Taxonomy (NCBI): domain Bacteria; kingdom Bacillati; phylum Actinomycetota; class Actinomycetes; order Micrococcales; family Micrococcaceae; genus Zafaria; species Zafaria sp. Z1313. The sequence goes on along the minus strand of NZ_JBNWUK010000001.1, from coordinate 455,628 downwards.
CGAGCACCGCCCCGACCTGGTCCTGATGGACGTCAAGATGCCCGTCATGGACGGGATCACCGCGGCCGAGGCCATCGTGAAGGAGCGCATCGCCCCCGTGGTCCTGCTCACGGCGTTCAGCCAGAAGGAGCTCGTCGAGCGGGCCCGCGAGGCCGGGGCGATGGCCTATGTCGTCAAGCCCTTTACCCCGAACGACCTGGTCCCGGCCATCGAGATCGCGATGTCCCGGCACGAGGAGATCATCGCGCTCGAGAAGGAGGTCGGCAACCTCCAGGAGCAGTTCGAGACCCGCAAGCTCGTCGAGCGGGCCAAGAGCGTCCTGACGACGAAGATGGGGCTGAGCGAGCCCGAGGCGTTCCGCTGGATCCAGAAGACGTCGATGGACCGGCGCCTGAGCATGCGCGAGGTCGCCGAGACCATCATCGCGCAGGTCAAGTAGCACGCCGCGGGCTCCGCGCCCGCGACACGAGGAAGGCCCCCGGCGTTCGCCGGGGGTCTTCCTCGTGTCGGCCCGGAGGCCGCGCGGCTAGTCCTCGCCGCGCATGCGGGCGATCATGTCGCCAAGCGCCTGCTCCTTGGTCCGCCACGGGCCGATCTTCTCGCGCTCGGGCGTGGCCTGGCCGTTGAGCAGCTGGCCGGCGTCCGCGACGTCGCCGACGCGGTGCACGCGCAGCGAGTTCGTCGATCCCGCCTGCCCGGGAGGCGAGCCGGCCGCGATGCAGACGAGGTCGTTCACCTGGGCCAGGCCGTCGCGCTGGAGCGCGTCGTCGACCTGGGCGGTCATCTTGTCCGTGTGGTCGGCGAAGTCGACGAGCCGCGGCTGGACGCCCCAGATCAGGGTCATGATGTTGTAGGTGTGCTTGAGCGGCGTGAAGCCGAGAACGGGCTGCTGCGGGCGCAGGCGGGACAGGCGCCGGGCCGAGTCGCCGGACTGGGTGAACGCGACGATGAACTTGGCATCGAGCTGGGTCGCGATCTCCACGGCCGCACGGGTGATCGCCCCGCCACGCGTCCTGGGCTTCGTGCCCAGCGGCGGGATCCGGTCCAGGCCGTGGTCCTCCGTCGCCTCGATGATGCGGGCCATCGTCTCGATCGTCTGGATCGGGTAGGCGCCGACGCTCGTCTCGCCGGAGAGCATGACCGCGTCGGCGCCGTCGAGGACGGCGTTGGCGCAGTCGCTCGCCTCGGCGCGCGTCGGGGTGGGGCTCTCGATCATGGATTCGAGCACCTGGGTCGCCACGATGACCGGCTTCGCCCAACGGCGGGCCAGCTCGACGGCGCGCTTCTGGACGAGCGGGACCTCCTCGAGCGGGAGCTCGACCCCGAGGTCCCCGCGGGCCACCATGATGGCGTCGAACGCGTCGATGATCTCCTCGAGCGCGTCCACGGCCTGCGGCTTCTCGACCTTGGCGATGACGGGCAGGCGGAGCCCCTCCTCGTCCATGATCTCGTGGACGCGGTCGATGTCGGCGGCGTTGCGCACGAACGAGAGGGCCACCATGTCGACGCCGGCGCGGATGGCCCAGCGGAGGTCCTCCTCGTCCTTGTCGCTCAGCGCGGGGACGTTCACGGCCACGCCCGGGAGGTTGATGCCCTTGTTGTTGGACACCTCTCCCCCGACGACGACCTCAGTGACGACCTTGACGTCGTCGACCTCCACGGCGCGCAGGACCACGCGGCCGTCGTTGACGAGCAGCCGGTCACCCGGCTGGACATCCTGGGGAAGGCCCTTGAACGTGGTGGAGCAGATGTCCTTGGTACCCGGGATGTCCTCGATGGTGATCGTGAACTCGTCGCCGGCCGCCAGCAGGTGCGGGCCGTCCTGGAACCGGCCCAGCCGGATCTTGGGGCCCTGCAGGTCGGCGAACACGCCGACCGGCCGGCCGAGCTCCTCGGAGGCCTGGCGGACATTGGCCAGGTTCTCCGCATGGGTCGAGTACTCGCCGTGGCTCATGTTGAGCCGGGCGACGTCGACACCCGCCTTCAGTGCCTGAAGGGTCAGCTCGTAGGTGCCGATCGCCGGTCCGAACGTCGCAACAATCTTGGCGCGTCTCATTTTCCTCAGCCTCTCCGCTTTACTTCGTCAGGTGCCGGGGGCGCCATGCGGCGCCCCCGTCAGAGCATGCTGATGGACTGGTCGGTCGGCGCCACGGGAGCGGGGAGCCGGGTGTCGCCCATCAGGTACTTGTCCACCGCCGCGGCGCACGCGCGCCCTTCGGCAATGGCCCACACGATCAGCGACTGTCCGCGGCCGGCGTCGCCGGCGACGAACACGCCGGGCGTGTTGGTCATGTAGTAACCGTCACGGGCGACGTTGCCCCGGTCGTCAAACTCGGTGCCGGCCTGTTCGCCGAGCCCCGCGGGCTCGGGCCCGGTGAAACCGAGGGCCAGGAGGACGAGGTCGGCGGGAATGGTCCGTTCGGTACCGGCCTTCGGGAGCCGCTTGCCGTCCACGAACTCGGTCTCCGCGACCGTGATCCCGGTCACTCGACCGTCCTCGCCAACAAACTCTACCGTAGACGCGAGGTAAGTGCGCTCACCGCCCTCCTCATGGGCGCTCGCGACCTCGAAAAGGGTCGGGAACATCGGCCACGGCTGGTGGCCGGGGCGCTCGGTCGGCGGCTGCTTGCCGATGGCGAGCGTCGTCACCGAGGCCGCCTGATGGCGGTGGGCGGTGCCGATGCAGTCGGCGCCGGTGTCGCCGCCGCCGAGGATGACCACGTGCTTGCCGCGGGCGTCGATCTGCCCGGGCACCTCCTCGCCGGCCACGACGCGATTGGCCTGGACGAGGTACTCCATGGCGAAGTGGACGCCGTCGAGCTCCCGCCCGGCGATCGGCAGGTCGCGGGGCACGCTCGCCCCGGTCGCCACCACGACGGCGTCGTAGCGCCGGCGCAGCTGGTCCCAGGAGATGTCCTTGCCGAGCTCCACGTTGGTCCGGAAGCGCGTCCCCTCGGCCGCCATCTGGGCCAGGCGGCGGTCCAGGACGGACTTCTCCATCTTGAAGTCCGGGATCCCGTAGCGCAGCAGGCCGCCGATCGCGTCGTCCCGTTCGTAGACCGCCACGGTGTGCCCCGCGCGGGTCAGCTGCTGGGCGGCGGCCAGGCCCGCGGGTCCGGAGCCGACGACGGCGATCGTCTGGTCGGTGTGCCGCTGGGGCAGCACCGGGACCACGACCCCGTCGTCGAACGCCTGATCGGCGATCGAGACCTCGACCTGCTTGATCGTCACGGCGGGCTGGTTGATGCCCAGCACGCACGAGGACTCGCACGGCGCCGGGCACAGGCGCCCCGTGAACTCGGGGAAGTTGTTCGTCGCGTGCAGCCGCTCGCTCGCCTGGTCCATGCGGCCCCGCCAGACGAGGTCGTTCCACTCGGGGATGAGGTTCCCGAGCGGACAGCCCTGGTGGCAGAACGGAACGCCGCAGTCCATGCAGCGCCCGGCCTGGGCGTTCAGGGTTCCGGCTTCCTGGCGCTCGTAGACCTCCTTCCAGTCCATGATCCGCACCGGCACGGGCCGGCGGGGCTGGGTCTGGCGTTCGCGTACCTTCAAGAATCCACGCGGATCAGCCACGGGTTGCCTCCAAAATCCGGTTCCAGACGGCCTCGCCGTCGGGATCGAGTCCTTCCGCCTCCGCGGCGGCCCGTGCCTGGAGCACGGCCGCGTAGTCGCGGGGCATGACCTGGGTGATGCGCGCGACGGTGTCCTGGAAGTCGAGCAGGAGCGTCGCGGCGAGCGTCGATCCCGTCTCCTCGGCGTGCTGCGAGAGCAGCCGCCGCACCGTCTCCACGTCCTCGCCCGGCACGGGCTGCAGCGTGAGCTCGCCGGCGTCGAGGGCCTGCTTGTTCACGAGCGCGCGGTCCAGGTCGAGCACGTAGGCGGTGCCGCCGGACATGCCGGCACCGAAGTTGCGCCCGGTGGTGCCGAGCACCAGCACCGTGCCGCCCGTCATGTACTCGCAGCCGTGGTCGCCGATCCCCTCGGCGACGGCGGTCGCGCCGGAGTTGCGGACCATGAACCGCTCCCCCACGATCCCGCGCAGGAACAGCTCGCCGCTCGTGGCGCCGTAGCCGATCACGTTGCCGGCGATGACGTTGCGCTCGGCGACGAAGGTGCTCGCCCGGTCCGGGCGGACCACGACGCGTCCTCCCGAGAGGCCCTTGCCGACGTAGTCGTTGGCGTCGCCGAACAGACGCAGCGTGATGCCGGCCGGCAGGAAGGCGCCGAGCGACTGGCCGGCCTCGCCCGAGAGGGTGACGTCGATCGTGTCGGTCGCGAGGACCTCCGTGCCGAAGCGCCGGGTGACCTCGTGGCCGAGCATGGTGCCCACGGAGCGGTCGGTGTTCACGACGTCGAGGCTGATCCGCACCGGCTGGCGCCGCTCGAGCGCGTCGGCGCTGAGCTCGATGAGCTGGTTGTCGAAGTGCAGGTCCAGCTCGTGGTTCTGGCCCGTCAGGTTCCGCACGGGCGAGGAATCGTCCTCGTAGCCCGACAGGATGGGCTCCAGGTCCAGCCCCTCCGTCTTCCAGTGGTCGACGGCGGCGCGGCGGTCCAGCAGCTCGGAGTGGCCGATGGCCTCCTCGATGCTGCGGAATCCGAGCTCGGCGAGGATCTCCCGGACCTCCTCGGCAAGGAACTCGAAGAAGTTCACCACGAACTCCGGCTTGCCCGTGAACCGCTTGCGCAGCTCCGGGTTCTGCGTCGCGACGCCCACGGGACACGTGTCCAGGTGGCAGACGCGCATCATGATGCAGCCGGAGACGACGAGCGGCGCCGTGGCGAAGCCGTACTCCTCGGCGCCGAGGAGCGCCGCGATGACGACGTCCCGCCCGGTCTTGAGCTGGCCGTCGACCTGGACGACGACGCGGTCGCGCAGCCCGTTCAGGCGCAGCGTCTGCTGGGTCTCGGCGAGGCCGAGCTCCCACGGGGCGCCGGCGTGCTTGAGCGAGTTCAGCGGGGAGGCGCCGGTTCCGCCGTCGTGCCCCGAGACGAGGACGACGTCGGCCTTGGCCTTGGTCACGCCGGCCGCCACGGTGCCGATCCCGACCTCGGAGACGAGCTTGACGTGGACGCGGGCGCGGGGGTTGGAGCGCTTGGCGTCGTAGATCAGCTGGGCGAGGTCCTCGATCGAGTAGATGTCGTGGTGCGGCGGCGGCGAGATGAGGCCGACGCCGGGCGTCGAGTGCCGGGTCCGGGCCACCCACGGGTAGACCTTCTGGCTCATGAGCTGGCCGCCCTCGCCGGGCTTGGCGCCTTGGGCCATCTTGAGCTGGATGTCGTCTGCGTTCGTGAGGTAGAGGCTCGTGACGCCGAAGCGGCCGGAGGCGATCTGCTTGACCGCCGAGCGCCGCTCGGGATCCAGGAGCCGCTCGACGTCCTCGCCGCCCTCGCCCGTGTTCGACTTGCCGCCGAGGCGGTTCATCGCGATCGCGAGCGTCTCGTGGGCCTCCTGGGAGATCGAGCCGTAGCTCATCGCGCCGGTGGAGAAGCGCTTGACGATGGCCGAGACGGGCTCGACCTCGTCCAGCGGGACGGGCGCGCGGAGCCCGGACTTGAAGCCCAGCAGGCCGCGGAGCGTCATGAGGTCCCGCGCCTGGTCGTCGATGCCGCGGGTGTAGGCCTTGAAGATGTCATAGCGGCGCTCGCGCGTGGCGTGCTGCAGCCGGAAGACCGTCTCCGGGTTGAACAGGTGCGGCGGGCCCTCGCGCCGCCACTGGTACTCGCCGCCGATGTCCAGGATGCGGTGTGGTTCGTCGTTGCCGTCGCCGGGGTAGGCGCCGGCATGGCGTTCGGCCGCCTCCTTCGCGACGACGTCGAGGCCGACGCCGCCCATCTGGGACATGGTGCCCGTGAAGTACTGGTCGACGAGCTGCTGGGACAGGCCGAGGGCCTCGAAGGTCTGCGCGCCGCAGTAGGAGGAGACGGTGGAGATGCCCATCTTGGACATGATCTTCAACACGCCCTTGCCGAGCCCCTTGATGAGGTTGTACTGCGCCTGCGGGGCCGTGACCCCGCCGAGCTCGCCGTTGTTCGCCATCTCCTCGACGGTCTCGAGGGCCAGGTACGGGTTGATCGCCGAGGCCCCGTAGCCGACGAGGACCGCCACGTGGTGGACCTCGCGCACGTCGCCGGCCTCGACGACGAGCGAGGTCTTGGTGCGGTTGGCGCTCTTGAGCAGGTGGTGGTGCACGGCGCTCGTGAGCAGAAGCGACGGGATGGGCGCCCACTGGGCGTTCGAGTCGCGGTCGGAGAGGACGACGTACTGGACTCCCCGGTTGATCGCGGCCGAGACCTTCTCGCAGATCTCCTGCAGGCGGGCCTTCAGCTCGGCCTCACCGCCGGCGGGGCGGTAGAGGCCCCGCACCTTCAGGGCGGCCTTGGCGCCGTCCGGCGTGCGGATGTTGGCGATCTTCGCGAGCTCGTCGTTGGTGATCACCGGGAAGTCCAGGGACACGTGGCGCGTCTTGACCTGCCCCGGGTCCAGGAGGTTCCCGTCGGGGCCGATCGAGGTCTTCATGCTCGTCACGAGCTCCTCGCGGATCGCGTCCAGGGGCGGGTTGGTCACTTGGGCGAACGATTGCGTGAAGTAGTCGAAGAGCAGCCGCGGGCGCTTCGAGAGCACCGCGATCGGCGTGTCCGAACCCATGGCTCCGAGCGGCTCGGCGCCCGTGCGGGCCATCGGGTTCAGGAGGATGCGCAGCTCCTCCTCGGTGTAGCCGAACGTCTTCTGGCGCAGCTGCACGGAGGAGGAGTTGTGTACGACGTGCTCGCGCTCGGGCAGGTCGGCGAGGTCGATGAGGTTTTCGCGCACCCACGCTTCCCAGGGCCGGGAGCGGGCGATGTCGGCCTTGATCTCGCTGTCTTCGACGATCCGGCCGGCTTCGGTGTCGACGAGGAACATCTTGCCCGGGGAGACGCGGCCCTTGCGGACGATCTTCTCCGGGGCGATCTCGACGACGCCGACCTCCGAGGCGAGGACGACGAGGCCGTCGTCGGTGACCCAGTAGCGGGCCGGGCGCAGGCCGTTGCGGTCCAGGACCGCGCCGACGAGCCGGCCGTCGGTGAAGGACACGGCCGCCGGCCCGTCCCACGGCTCCATGAGCATGGAGTGGTACTGGTAGAACGCCCGCCGCGCGGGGTCCATGGAGTCCTGGTTCTCCCAGGCCTCCGGGATCATCATCATGACCGCGTGCGTGATGGGCCGGCCCGAGAGCATGAGCAGCTCGGCGACCTCGTCGAAGGAGGCGGAATCGGAGGCCCCGGGCGTGCAGATCGGGAAGAGCTCCTCGGGCACCTCGCCCAGGATGTCCCCCGCGAGCTGGGACTGCCGGGCGCGCATCCAGTTGCGGTTGCCCTTGACCGTGTTGATCTCGCCGTTGTGGGCGATGGTCCGGAAGGGCTGCGCGAGCGGCCAGGACGGGAACGTGTTCGTGGAGAAGCGGGAGTGCACGATCCCGAGGCGGGTCTTGAAGCGGGCATCGGACAGGTCGGGGTAGAACGGCTCCAGCTGGGCCGTGGTCAGCATCCCCTTGTAGACGATGGTGCGCGAGGACAGCGACGGGAAGTAGACGCCGTGCTTGTTCTGGGCGCGCTTGCGCAGGCGGAAGGCACGGGCGTCGAGGTCGGTGGCCGCGGAGTCGGCCGGGGCGACGAAGAGCTGGACGAAGCGGGGCATGCAGGCCCGGGCCATGGCTCCGACGATGGAGGCCTCGACGGGGACCTCGCGCCAGCCGAGGACCGTCAGGCCCTCCTGGCCGGCCAGGTCCTCGATGCCTTCGCGGGCGGACGCCTCGATCGAGGGCTCGTCGGGCAGGAAGGCCGTGCCGACGGCGTACGCGCCGGCCTCGGGCAGGGTGAAGTCGACGACGGCGCGGAAGAACTCGTCGGGGATCTGGGTGAGCAGTCCGGCCCCATCGCCGGTGCCCTCGTCCGCACCGACGGCGCCGCGGTGCTCCAGGTTGCGCAGGGCGGTCAGCGCGGCGTCGACGATGTCGTGGCCGGGTTCCTTGCGCAGGGTCGCGATGACGGCGAGGCCGCACGCGTCCTTCTCGTTCTCGGGGTGGTAGAGGCCCGAGGCCTCCGGGATGTTCGCAAACCGGGTGAATGGCGAGACCGGGGCCCCGCCTAGAGTGCGCGAGGCGCTGTACTGGTTCCCTGTGTTGTGGTTCATGGTGTCCTTTCTCCGTGGGAAGCAGGTCGACCGCTGGTGCGGTGCACAGTGTTCGGAGGGGACTGCATTGGCCCCGGGGGCCGACGGCGGCCGTGGTGGCCGGCCGGACCCTGATGAGTCGGGAGGGGGGCGATGTCGGGCATCGCGCCGCCGTCCCGGCCGCGGTGGGCCGCCAGATGGTGGGGCGGTGTTCCACGAAACGGAAACCCACGTCGTTGTGGTGGCCGGCGCCCAGGCAGGTTGCCGCGGTACCGGCTTCTCCGGCGGAGGGGCGCCCCGAGGTGCTCGGGCGACCGCTCTACCGAAGTAGGGAGAGATTAGCATCCGCGGAGCGGCGCTCCCCAGACCGCGCCGGATTTTTACGGGCGTCCGCGGCCCTGCCGGGCACCGGGATCTCAGGCCACGGCGCGGCCGCTGAGCTCGGCGGTCAGGCGTGCGACGGCGTCGACTCCCCCGTCACGGAGGGCGGCCACGAGCGCGGTCCCGACGATGACCCCGTCGGCGTATGCGCCGATCTCGCGCACGTGCGCGGCGGCGGAGACGCCGAGCCCGACGCACGCCCGCTCGGCACCGGCGGCATGTGCGGCCTCGACGACGGCCTCGGCGGCGCTCGAGACGCTGTCCCGCGCGCCGGTCACGCCCATGATGGAGACGCAGTAGACAAACCCGCGGCTCGCCTCGACGGTGGCCTTCATGCGCTCCGGCGTGGAACTGGGCGCCACGAGGAACACGCGGTCCAGTCCGTAGCGGTCCGAGGCCTCGAACCATTCGGCGGCCTCATCGGGAATCAGGTCGGGCGTGATGAGCCCGGCGCCCCCGGCCTCGGCGAGGCGGCGGGAGAACTCGTCCACGCCGAGCCGGAGGACGGGGTTCCAGTAGGTCATCACGAGCACGGCCGCGTCGCAGCGGGAGGTGATGCCCCGGACGATCTCGAAGACCTGGGCGACGCGGAAGCCGTCCGCGAGGGCCTGGACGGTGGCCGCCTGGATGACGTGCCCGTCCATGACGGGATCGGAATAGGGGATCCCGATCTCAATCACGTCGGCACCGTTCTCGGCCATCGCGACGGCGGCGTCGATCGTGGTCTGCACGTCCGGGAAACCGGCCGGGAGGTAGCAGATCAGCGCCGGTCGGCCAGCGGCCCTGGCCCGTTCGATCGCGGCCGCGGACTTGCTGGCGTGCGTGGCCGGCGCGGGGAGGATGGAGTCCGTCATGGCTAGGCCTGCCCTTCGGCGTTCTCGATGAGGTTGAACCATTCGGCCGCCGTGCCGACGTCCTTGTCCCCGCGCCCCGAGAGGTTCACGAGGACGACGACGTCGCCCGGGTCCGCCGCGGACCCGGCCGCCCGGCGGCCCACCTTCAGCGCTCCGGCCAGGGCGTGGGCGGACTCGATCGCGGGGATGATCCCCTCGGTGCGGCACAGCAGGCTGAAGGCCTCCATGGCCTCCGTGTCGGTGATGGGCTCGTACTTCACCCGGCCGATGTCGTGGAGGTAGGAGTGCTCGGGCCCGACGCCGGGGTAGTCGAGCCCGGCCGAGATCGAATGGGATTCGATGGTCTGGCCGTCCTCGTCCTGCATGAGGTAGCTCCGCGCCCCGTGCAGCACGCCGGGCCGGCCGAGCGTGATGGTCGCCGCGTGGCGGCCCGTGTCGACGCCGTCGCCTCCGGCCTCGAAGCCGTACAGCTCGACGGAGGGGTCGTCGAGGAACCCGTGGAAGATGCCGATCGCGTTCGAGCCTCCGCCGATGCAGGCGCAGACGGCGTCCGGGAGCCGGCCCGTCTGGGCCAGGACCTGCTCGCGGGCCTCGTCCCCGATGACCTCGTGGAAGTACCGCACGAGCGCCGGGAACGGGTGCGCACCCGCGGCCGTGCCCAGGAGGTAGTGCGTCGTGTCGACGTTGGTGACCCAGTCCCGCAGCGCCTCGTTGATGGCGTCCTTGAGGGTCTGGGACCCCGCGGTCACGGGGACCACCGAGGCCCCGAGGAGCTGCATGCGGGCGACGTTCAGGGCCTGTCGGCGCGTGTCCTCCGCGCCCATGTACACCACGCACTCGAGGCCCAGGAGGGCGGCGGCCGTGGCGCTGGCCACGCCGTGCTGGCCGGCGCCCGTCTCGGCGATGATGCGGGTCTTGCCCATGCGCTTGGCCAGGAGGGCCTGGCCGAGGACGTTGTTGATCTTGTGGCTGCCGGTGTGGTTCAGGTCCTCCCGCTTGAGGAAGACGCGCACTCCGCCCGCATGCGCGGAGAAGCGCTTGGCCTCGGTCAGCAGCGACGGGCGCCCGGAGTAGTTCTTGTTGAGCTCGCGCACCTGCTCGATGAACTCCGGATCGGCCTTGGCCTTCTCGAAGGTGTCCTGGAGCTCGTCGAGCGCGGCGATGAGCGACTCGGGCATCCACCGGCCGCCGTAGTCGCCGAAGTACGGGCCGGGCGCGTGGCGCAGCCCGGGCCCGGCGAGGAACGCCTCCGCGTCCGGTGCGGGGCCGTCTCCCGCGGGCTGTTCTGCGCTGTGGCTCATGGTGGCCGTCCTTCGTCTCGGTGGTGCTGGGGCTGCGGGCTCCGGTCCGCTCAGGACCGGTTCCGCTCAGGCTGTTCGGGCGGGGCGCGCCGCGGTCCCGGCTGCGATGAACGCCGCGACGGCTTCGCGCGGCTCCCGGTCCTTGACCAGGGCCTCGCCGACCAGGACGGCGTCGGCCCCCTGGGCGGCATAGCCGGCGACGTCGGCGGCGTCGCGGACGCCGGACTCGGCGACGATCACGGCCTCGGACGGGATCGAGGCGGCGAGCCGGGCGAAGGTGGAGCGGTCGACGTCGAGGGTCTTGAGGTTGCGCACGTTGACGCCGATGATCCTGGCGCCGGCGGCGACGGCCCGCTGGACCTCCTCCTCGGTGTGGGTCTCGACGAGGGCCTCCATCCCGAGCGTCCGGGCGAGGTCCAGGAGGCGGGCCAGCCCGGCGTCGTCGAGGGCGGCGACGATGAGCAGGACGAGGTCGGCCCCGTGGGCGCGCGCTTCCCAGACCTGGTACTCGTCGACGATGAAGTCCTTGCGCAGCAGCGGCGTGACGACGGCGGCCCGCACGGCATCGAAGTCGGCGAGTGATCCGCCGAAGCGCCGTTCCTCGGTGAGGACGGAGATGACGGAGGCGCCGCCCGCCGCATAGTCGGCCGCGAGCACGGCGGGTTCGGGGATGTCGGCGAGCGCGCCCTTGGACGGGCTCTTGCGCTTGACCTCGGCGACGACCCTCAGCCTGTTGTCCCGTTCGGCGGGCGATCCGCCGCCGAGGGCCGCGTAGGCATCGTGGGCCGCGGGTGCGTCGAGGGCGCGCTGCTTCAGCTCCTCGAGCGCGATCTCCGCACGGCGGCGCTCGAGATCTTCACGGACACCCTCGATGATCTGATCGAGGACGCTCACGCCTAGTGTCCGTTGTTCTTGGACTTGCTGCCGCCGACGCCGTAGCCGGCCTTCTTCAGCACGCCGCCGAGGACGAGTCCCACGGGGATGAGGGCGACGCCGACGGCGAGCACCGGGATCAGGGTCAGGGCGAAACCGAGGCAGGCGATGACGCTGCCGACCATCATGACGCCCACGGTGGCCCATGCGGCGACGCTGTTGCCGTGGCCGACCGGTTCGGCGTGCATCGGATCGACGCCTTCGGGGGTCTGGACGGTGGCGTTCGTGGCCATGGCTCTGGTACTCCTCATCGCAGTGCTGGCGGGGCGCTGCCCCGGTGGATCGTGATCCATTCTGCCATGGAGCGGCGGGGACGCGGGCCATGTTGCGCCCGTGGAAGGGCCCCGGATCAGCGGGTCGGGTCCTCGCCCCGGGAGAGGCTGTCCCATCCGTCGATCTCGTCCAACGGTGCCGGTGCGGACCGGCCGCCCGGCTCGGCCGCCTGCGGGCCGTCGACGGCGTCCCCGGAACCGGTACCGGCCGGAACGGCGGCAGCGGCCGGGTCGTACTTGCGATCGGCGTTCCAGTGCCGGCCCACGACGACGAGGGCGACGGCGGCCGCCAGGACGCAGGCCCCTGCCACGGCGACGAGGACGGGCCACGCCGTCACCGCGTAGTCCCCGGGAACGGTGGCGGTGCCCGCCGCCTCGCCGACGACCCCCGCGGCGGCGCGCCGCGGATCGGCGAAGACGGTCGCCGCCGAGGCGGCGATGCCGATCCCGGCGACGGCCAGGAGCACGGCGATGACGATCCGGGCGACGCGGCCGGCAATCGCCGCGGCGACCGCCCCGGCGAGGGAGACCACCGCGAGGGCGGCGACAGCGGCAGCCGCCGAGGAACCCGGGACGTCGATGGGCGCGCGGACCACGGAACCCGCGGCGGGGAGGACCTGGATCCAGGTCTGCGTGGTCCCGGCGAGCGCGAGGCCCGCCCCGGCGATGGCGGCGAGGACGACGCCGCGGCGGCCCGGGCGGCGCCGGACGCCCTCGGCGGGCATCACGCCTCCTGCCGGGCCGCGGCCATGGTCCCGGCCGCCCAGACGGCGCGCAGCGGTGCCGCGGTCTTGTTCACGCTCTCCTGGGCCTCGGCGTCGAGCTGGGAGTCCGCCACGATCCCGCCCCCGGCCTGGACATAGGCCCGGCCGTCCTTGAGCAGGGCCGAGCGGATGGCGATCGCCAGGTCCATGTCCCCCGCGAAATCGAGGTAGCCGACCACGCCGCCGTAGATGCCCCTCCGGTGGGGTTCCATCTCGTCCAGCAGGCGCAGGGCGCGGGGCTTCGGCGCGCCGGACAGGGTCCCGGCCGGGAAGGTCGCGGCCAGGACGTCGTAGGCCGTGGCGTCCTCGGCGAGGTGCCCGACGACATTGGAGACGAGGTGCATGATGTGGCTGAAGCGCTCGACCTCCATGAACTGGCTCACCTCGACGGTCCCGGGGACGCAGACCTTGGACAGGTCGTTGCGGGAGAGGTCGACGAGCATGAGGTGCTCGGCCCGCTCCTTCTCGTCCTCCAGGAGGTCCTTCTCGAGCAGGACATCGGCCTCGAAGTCGCCCCCGCGGGGCCGCGACCCCGCGATCGGGTGCGTGACGACCTGGCGGCCGTCCACGGTCACGAGCGCCTCCGGCGAGGAGCCGACGATCGCGTAGGGGCGGCCGTCGTGGTCCTGCAGGTTGTAGAGGTACATGTAGGGGCTCGGATTCGTGGTGCGCAGGATCCGGTACACGTCCAGCGGGGAGGCGCCCGTCTCCAGCTCGAAGCGGCGCGAGACGACGACCTGGAAGACGTCGCCGTCCACGATCGCCTCCTTGCCGCGCAGGATGGCGGCCCGGTAGCCGTCCTCGTCCCAGCTGTGCGTGACGGAGTCCATGAGTTCCTGCGTGGGCACGTCGGTCCCGGAGAACGCGGCCAGATGGGCCCCGCGCGGGGCGCCGAGCTGCTCCAGCATGGCCTCGAGGCGCTCGACGGCGTGCGCGTAGGCCGCGTCGACACCCGTCGCCGCGCCGTCGTGGTTGATCGCGTTGGCGATGAGGGTCACGGTCCCGTCCGTGTTGTCGTGCACAGCCATGTCCCCGACGAGGTTCATGGCGAGCTCGGGCAGGCCCAGGTCGTCCAGCGGGGGGCTCGGCAGCTTCTCCCAATAGCGCACGCAGTCCCAGCCGATGAAGCCCACCATGCCGGAGGTCAGCGGCGGCAGGCCGGGCAGGGGTTCCGTCTTGAGGAAGGCGACCGTGTCCCGCAGGACGTCCACGACGCTGCCCCCTGTCGGGATGCCCGCGGGAGTCTCGCCGATCCAGTGCGCCCTGCCGTCCCGCGTCGTCAGCGTGGCCGGCGAATCGACGCCGATGAACGAGTGGCGGCTCCACACGCCGCCCGCCGCGGCGCTCTCCATGAGGAAGGTGCCGGGACGGCCCTGCGCGAGGCGGTTGTAGATCGCGATGGGCGTCAGCTCGTCGGCCAGGACGCGCAGCGTCACGGGGATCACGCGGCGGCCGGGGGCCAGGGCGCGGAACTCGTCGAGGGTGGGTCCTACGACCCCAAGCTGGTGCATGCTGTGGCGCTCTCCGTGGTGCGGTTGCAGGTGGTTCTGGTCAGTGGTCCGTGGGGTGCCCGGCGACGGCGGCGAGTCCCCGCCCGTCGAAGCACGTGCGCGTGCCCGTGTGGCAGGCCGCCCCGATCTGCTCCACCTGGACCAGGAGGGCGTCGCCGTCGCAGTCCAGCGCGGCGCTCCGGACGAACTGCACGTGGCCCGAGGTGTCCCCCTTGCGCCAGTACTCGCGGCGCGAGCGGGACCAGAACGTGACGCGGCCCTCGGTCAGCGTGCGGCGCAGCGCCTCCTCGTCCATCCATCCGAGCATCAGCACCTCGCCGGTGCCGTGCTGCTGGATGATGGCGGCGACAAGCCCGTCGCCGTCCTTCTTCAGGCGCGCCGCGACGCCGGGATCGAGCCGTCCGGCGGCGGTGGATTCGGGGGCCTCGCGGCCGGGGGTGGCTGGGTTGTGCGACATCGCAGCCAGTCTAGACGCTCGGGCGGCCACGCCACGCAGTGGATGACGGCTTCATGGTCTCCGAAAGGCCGCCGCTCCGTGCTAGTTTCACAGTGATGAGATTCGTACCGCCTTCTCGCGAAGTCCTGGCCGAGGTCCTGCTGGCAGCGGGGCCCCAAGCACCGACGCTTTGCACCGGCTGGCAGGTACGGCACCTCGCGGCGCACCTCGTGCTCCGCGAACACCATCCCCTCGCCGCGGGGATCGGCCTCGACGCCCTCCGTCCCCGCATGGAGCGCCTCCTGGCCCGCTGGTCCGACGCCGCCGCCGAGCCGGAAGGGCTGGCCCGGCTCGTCTCCCGCTTCCGCCGGGGGCCCTCGCGGCTGCACCCGCTGCGCGTGCCCGCGCTGGACCACGCCGCGAACCTCGTCGAGTACTTCGTGCACACGGAAGACGTCCGCCGCGCCTCCGACCGCTGGGCGCCGCGCGTCCTGGACACCGAGTACTCCGAGGAGCTGTGGCGCGCGCTCGTGCGCAGCTCGGCCCTGCTCTACCGCGGCGTCGACGTCGGCATCATCCTGGTCCGTCCCGACGGCCAGCGCCACGTCGTGAGGAAGGCCGCGACGTCCGTCGCGATCACGGGCGAGCCGCAGGAGCTGCTGATGCACGCCCACGGCCGGCGCGGACACGCCCTCGTGACCTTCGAGGGCTCCCCCGACGCCGTCGCGCTGCTCTCGAGCGCCGAGCTCGGCAGCTGAGAGCGGACCCGCCCGCGGCTAGAGGGATCGCGTGAGGTAGTAGTAGCTCGAGACGGTCGTGAATCCCAGCGCGTGGTAGAGGACGATCGCCCCCACGTTGGACTCCCGGACCTGCAGCCAGACGCCGTCCAGCCCGCGCGCCGAGGCCTCGCCGAGCAGCGCTTCCAGGACCCCCGGCGGGCCAGGCCCTGTCGGCGCGCGTCCGGGCGCGTCACGAGGCAATAGATCCCGCCGTGCCCGTCGACGACGGCCATGCGGGCGATCGCCTGAATGCGCCCCTCGATCCGCACGGCCGCATAGACGGCCGGCGCCCCGGTCAGGATGCGCGTCGAGACGGTCTGCGCGTCTTCCTCCTGCGGGCCCTCCTGGGCCCAGAAGAGCTCGAGCCATTCGGCGTCGGGCGCATCGGACAACCCGATCTCCGGCTCCGCGCTCCGGTCGCCGAAGCGGGCCAGGTCGTGGGCGTCCATGAACTGCACGAGCGTCGGCGAGCCGGCCGTGTAACCGCGGTGGACGAGGAAGTCCACGAGCCCTTCCGGGCGTGCGGCCGGGCTGATCTGGAACACGGGGTCGAGCCACCGTTCGGCGCAGCGCCGCTCGACCTCCGCCACCGCGGCCTCGAGGTCGCCCGGCTCACCCGCCGGCAGGACGGAGTTGGCTCGCTGCGTGACCCCGGCGGAGAAGCGCAGGGTCCAGCCCTCCACCCGGCCGCGTTCGACGGCGGGCCAGCCGGCATCCATCAACCCATCGAGGTAGGCGGGTTCAACGAACAGGGAAACCAGCCTCCTCGATGGCCTGCTTGACGCGGGCGATCATGTCCACGGGACCGAAGTGGAAGATCGACGCGGCGAGCACGGCGTCGGCCCCCGCGGCGATGGCCGACGGGAAGTGTTCCGGTCCGCCGGCACCGCCCGAGGCGATGAGCGGCACGGTGACAGCGGCGCGCACGGCCCGGATCATCTCCAGGTCGAAGCCCTGCTTGGTCCCGTCGGCGTCGATCGAGTTCAACAGGATCTCGCCCACGCCGCGCGCGGCCGCGTCGCGCGCCCAGGCCACGGCGTCGATCCCCGTTCCCGTGCGCCCGCCGTGGGTCGTGACCTCGAATCCGGAGGGGCACCCCGCATCCTGCGTGCGGCGGGCGTCGAGGGACAGGACGAGCACCTGGGAGCCGAAGCGCTCGGTGATCTCGTTGATCACCTCGGGACGCGCCACGGCGGCGGTGTTGATGGAGGCCTTGTCCGCGCCGGCGCGCAGCAAGCGGTCGACGTCGTCCACCGTGCGTACCCCGCCCCCGACGGTCAGGGGGATGAAGACCTCCTCGGCCGTGTGGCCGACGACGTCGAACGTCGTCTCGCGGTTGCCGGAGGAGGCCGTGACGTCCAGGAACGTCAGCTCGTCGGCACCGGCGGCGTTGTAGCGCTTGGCCAGCTCCACGGGGTCGCCCGCATCGCGCAGGCCCTCGAAGTTGACGCCCTTGACGACCCGGCCGGCATCGACGTCCAGGCAGGGAATGACTCGGATGGCTACGCTCACGGGGACCTCAGATGCGGATGGCGTGGATGTTGGTGACCAGGATGGCCCGGGCTCCCAGATCGTAGAGCTCGTCCATGATGTTGTTGGTCTGGTTCTTCTTGACCATGGCCCGCACGGCGACCCATTCGGAGTCCTGCAGCGGCGAGACGGTCGGTGATTCGAGGCCCGGCGTCAGGCGGCAGGCCTCGTCGGCGAGCTCCTTGCGGATGTCGTAGTCCAGCATCACGTAGCGGCGGGCCACGAGCACGCCCGTGAGGCGGCGCTTGAGCACGTCGAGCCCGGACGGGTTCTCCCCGGTCCGGCCGATCAGCACGGCCTCGGAGTGCAGGATCGGTTCCCCGAAGGTCTCCATCCCGGCCGCCTTGAGCGTGTTGCCCGTCTCGACGACGTCGGCGATCGCGTCGGCCACGCCGAGGCGGACCGAGGACTCCACGGCGCCGTCGAGGCGGACGACCTTGGCGTCGATGCCCTGCCGGGCGAGGTACCCGCGCAGGAGCCCGTCATAGCTCGTGGCGATCCGCCGGCCGGAGAGCTCGGCCGCCTGGCCGAAGTCCCCGACGGGCCCCGCGAAGCGGAAGGTCGAGGCGCCGAGACCGAGGGGCAGGATCTCCTCGGCGTCTCCATTGACCTCGGCGTCGAGGAAGAGGTCGCGGCCGGTGATGCCGACGTCCAGGATGCCCCGTCCGACGTACACCGCGATGTCGCGCGGCCGCAGGTAGAAGAACTCCACGTCGTTGTCGGGATCCACCATCACGAGCTCGCGGTTGTCACGGCGCTGGCGGTATCCCGCCTCGCTCAGCATCGCGGAGGCGGCTTCGGACAGGGCGCCCTTGTTGGGCACGGCAACTCGCAGCATGCGGGGACTTCCTTCGGTGCTCAGTGGCGGATTCGGCCGGGCGGGGACGGGCCCGCGGTCACAAGTGGCGGTAGACGTCCTGGAGGGAGAGCCCCTTCGCCAGCATCAGGACCTGCAGGTGGTACAGGAGCTGGGAGATCTCCTCGGCGGCGGCCTCGTCCGACTCGTATTCGGCGGCCATCCAGACCTCCGCGGCCTCCTCCACGACCTTCTTGCCGATCCCATGGATGCCCGAGTCCAGTTCCGCGACGGTGCGGGATCCCGCGGGACGGGAGGCGGCCTTCTCGGCCAGTTCGGCAAACAGGGAATCAAAGCTCTTCACGCCTCAAGGGTAGCGGCTGCCCGTGCCGCCCCCGTCACCGGGGGCGGCAATGTGACAGGCGGCTCACCGTCCGGCGAGCACCGCCGCGGTCGTGAGCGCCGCCGCCATGGCCTCGTGGCCCTTGTCCTCGTGCGAGCCGGGCAGTCCGGCGCGGTCGATCGCCTGCTCCTCCGTGTCGCACGTCAGGACGCCGAAGCCGACCGGGGTTCCGGTGCGCACCGAGACCTCGGTGAGCCCCGCCGTCGCACCCTGGCAGACGAACTCGAAGTGCGGCGTGCCGCCGCGGATCACGACCCCGAGGGCGACGACGGCGTCGTAGCCGTGCGCAAGGCGCGCCGCCGCGACCGGCAGCTCGAACGTGCCCGGAACGCGCACGACGTCCGGCGCGGCGATCCCGGCCTCCTCGGCCGCGCGCAGGGCGCCGGCGACGAGCCCGTCCATCACCTCCTGGTGCCAGCTGGCCGCGACGACGACGGCGCGCAGCCCCGCCCGCCCGGCCGCCGCCAGCGACTCGGTCTCGATCTGCGGTGCTCCGTGTCCGCTCATGCTGCTCCTCCTGTGGTGGTGGTCGACGTACTCGCGTGGTTGCGCGTGCCGGCCCGGACGGCGTCCGGTGCCGCGCCGGTACCGCCGAAGACGGCCTCGGCGATCTGGTGGCTCATGCGTTCCTGCTTGGTGCGCAGATAGCGCGTGTTCTCCGGGCGGGCCGGGATGTGCGGCTGCACGGTGCCGGCGACGTGGATGCCGGCCTCCTCGAGCCACCGGGTCTTCAGCGGGTTGTTGGTCATGAGCCGGATCCGTTCCAGGCCCAGCGAATGCAGGATCGCGGCCGCCGCGTCGTAGCGCCTCGCGTCCACGGGCAGCCCGAGCTGCTCATTGGCCTCGACGGTGTCGGCGCCGCCGTCCTGCAGCGCGTAGGCGCGGATCTTGTTGGCGAGCCCGATCCCCCGGCCCTCGTGGCCGCGCAGGTAGACGATCGTCCCGCCCCCGCGGGCCACGGCCTCGAGGGCCGCGTCGAGCTGCTCCCCGCAATCGCAGCGATAGGAGCCGAAGACGTCCCCCGTGAGGCATTCGGAGTGGATCCGCACGAGCGGCGCCGTCACCGGGCCCGCTCCCCCGCGGCGTTCCGCAGGCCCTTCCAGGTCGGTCCCGGCGTCGTCCGCGTCCCCGTCCGTGGCCCCGGAACCCGGCGCGCTGAAGGTCAGGTGCTCGTCGCCCGTCGCGCGCTCCGTCCAGGCCCGGACGGAGAAGACGCCGAACGGGGTGGGCACCGAGACCTCGGGTCCGCCCACGACGGCGGCGGCATCCGGCACGCTCGCGGCCTCCGCTCCCCCGGCCGAGAGGTAGGCGGCGAGGTCCTCGATGCTGACGAGCGGCAGCTCCCACGCGTCGGCGAAGCGCCGCAGCGCGGGCAGGCGCATCATGTCCCCGTCGTCGTGGACGATCTCGGCGATGACCCCGACGGGCGCGACGCCCGCGAGCCGGCACAGGTCCACCGAGGCCTCGGTATGCCCGCGGCGGGCCAGCACGCCGCCGTCGACGGCCCGCAGCGGGAAGAGGTGCCCCGGGCGCGTGATGTCGCCGGGGCCCGAGGCGGGATCGGCCAGGACGCGCACGGTCGTGGCCCGGTCGGCGGCGCTGATGCCCGTCGTGACGCCCGCGGCGGCATCGCACGAGACGGTGTAGGCGGTGCCCTTGGCGTCCTGGTTGACCTCGACCATCGGCGGCAGGCCGAGCCGGTCCGCCTCCGCCGACGGCAACGGGACGCAGACGACTCCGGAGGTATGCCGGATGGTCCAGCCCATCAGTTCCGGGGTCGCGAAGGCCGCCGCGAAGATGATGTCGCCCTCGTTCTCGCGGTCCTCGTCGTCCACGACGACGACGGCTCGGCCAGCCGCGATCGCCGCAATGGCGTCCTCGACCGGGTCCAGCCGCACGGGTCCGCCCGGCTGCCGCGCGCTCACGCCCCCTCCTGCGTCCAGAAGGCGGCGAGCCGCTCGGCGTACTTGGCGAGGACGTCGACCTCGAGGTTCACGGCGTCACCGGGGCGGCGGCGGCCCAGGACCGTCTCGCGCAGGGTCGTGGGGATGAGCCCGACCTCGAACCACTGTTCCGCTTCCGTGGCCGGGGAGACCTCGGCGACCGTGAGGGACACGCCGTCGACGGCGACCGATCCCTTGCGGGCGACGTACCGGGCCAGCTCGCGGGGCACGGAGAAGCGCAGCCGCTCCCAGTTGCCCCGGTCCTCGCGTTCCAGGAGGGCGCCGGTCCCGTCGACGTGGCCCTGGACGACGTGCCCGTCGAGCCGGCCGCCGGCGGGAACGCAGCGCTCGAGGTTCACCTCGTCGCCGGGAGCGAGCCGCCCCGTGGTCGTGTGGGCGAGCGTCTCGCCCATGACGTCGATGTCGATCCGGTCGCCGTCGATCGCGGTCGCCGTGAGGCAGACGCCGTTGACGGCGATGGAGCCCCCGAGCCCGAGGTCGTGGGCGTGGCCCGGCGCGTCGAGGACCAGGACGACGGCGTCGCCCGCCGCGGGGCGGATCTCGTGGATGCGGCCGGTGCCGCTGATGATTCCGGTGAACATGCTGCCCTTCCTAGCCGGCGTCCGCCGCGCCCTGCGCGCGGGGTTCCGGGGTCGTGGTGGTCGTGTGGTTCCCCGCGGGGGCGGGGAGGAGGTGGAGGACGACGTCGGTGCCGAGCCGCTGCACGGCGGCTCCCCCGGCGTCGTCGGGGAGGAAGCGGAGGGCCGCGTCGAGGGTGTCGACGCCGAGCGGTCCGACGGCGCCGCGCCCGGCCCCGAGCAGGAGGGGCGCCTGGTAGGCCCACACCTCGTCGACGAGTCCGGCGGCGAGGAACGCCGTGGCGATCGCTGCTCCGCCCTCGATGAGCACGTGGCCGTGCCCGCGGGAGCCGAGCTCGGCGAGGACCTCGCGGGGATCGTGGGTGGCCAGTTGCAGCCAGTGGCCGTCCCCGCGCACCGCGGCCCGGGCGGGGACGGGACGGCGCCCCATGACGACGCGCAGCGGCTGGTGCTCGGCGTCCCGCCCGTCGGGGGTGCGGGCCGTGAGCCGCGGGTCGTCGGCGAGGACGGTGCCGGTCCCGGCGACGATCGCGTCGACGCGGCCGCGGAGGGCGTGGGAGTGGGCCCGGGAGGCGCTTCCCGTGATCCACTGGCTCGAGCCGTCGGCGGCCGCGATGCGCCCGTCGAGGGTCTGGGCCAGGTGAAGGCTCGTGAACGGACGACCCTCCCGGCGGGCCGCGAACCACCGGCGGTTGAGCTCGCGGGCGGCCGCGGCCCAGGCGGGGTCCAGCCGGGCGCCGTTGACGGCCTCGATGCCCCGCGCCCGCAGCGCCGCGGCACCGCCGGCGGCCTCCGCCGTCGGATCGGCGACGGCGTAGACGACGCGGCCGATCCCGGACTCGGCGATCGCGGTCGAGCACGGACCCGTGCGCCCCGTGTGATTGCAGGGTTCGAGGGTGACGAGCATCGTGGCCTCCGCCGCTGCGGCGGGCCCGAGGCGGCCCAGCCGGGTGAGCGCGTCGGCCTCGGCGTGGGGTGTCCCCGCGCCGCGGTGGTGCCCGGTGGCGAGGACGGTCCCCGCCCCGTCGAGGACGACGGCCCCCACGAGCGGGTTCGCCCCGCGCACGCCGCGGGCCGCCTCGTCGAGGGCGAGCTGGAACGCGGAGGCCGGCACGGCGGCGCCGGCTGCGGCGCTCACGGGATCCTCTTCAGGGTCGGATCCGGCAGGGCCGTCTCGACGCCCGGCTTGGCGCGGTCCTTGGCCCGCCACCAGACGAAGAAGCCGACGAGCGTGAAGCCGCCGTAGAAGAGGTACATCACCGCGCTCGCGTAGTAGCCGGCGCTGAACAGCAGGGGGACCCCGACGACGTCGACCGCGACCCAGACGAGCCAGAACTCGACCCAGCCCTTGGCCATCCCGTAGGTGGCCAGGAGGGAGCCGACGAACGTCCAGGCGTCGGCCCATACCGGCTCGTAGGAGCCGAGGATGCGGAAGAGCGGCGTGATGGCGACGGTCCCGACGAGGAGCGCGAGGACGAGGCCGGTGCGTTCGCGCGCCGTGGCCCATCGCGGCACGATCGCGGTTCCGCTGCCGCCCCGGCTCTCGCGCCAGCGCTTCCAGCCGTAGACCGAGACGGCGATGAACATGATCTGGCGGCCGGCCTGGCCGAGCAGGTTCGCCGTCTGGACGGAGTCGAAGATGCTGCCGAGGAAGACGGTGAGCAACAGCACGTTGCCGACGATTCCGACGGGCCAAGCCCAGACCTTGCGGCGCATCCCGCCGAGGGCGCTGGCCAGGCCGAAGGCGTTGCCGACCACCTCGCGGACCAGCAGGGCGCTGGCGCCGACGGGGATGTAGGCGTTGAAGAGTTCAGTGAGCCACCGCAGGGATTCCATCGTTCCTCCTTCGGGCCGCGGCGGCTCCGGGGGTACGACAGGTGCGGGCGGGTGGACGGCGCAGGACGCCGGCCAGCCGCTCGGGCTGTACGTGCTTCTCCCATCCAGACTTTAACTGTCGGTGCCGGAATTCCACCGGCTCAACCGGGGCGCCTGGGGCGCCACGGGTCGCGGACTATGACCGCCGGTTCGGACTTTCACCGACCCCGGAGCACGTTGAGTTGTTGTTGACGATTACACCATACTCAGGGCCGCGCCGCATCGGCGGTGTTGCGCAGCGTAACAACGGCCTCGGCGGCGTCCGGCGCCCCGTAGACGCTCGACCCGGCGACGAAGACGTCGGCCCCGGCCTCGGCGGCCCGGCGGATCGTGTCGGTGGTGATGCCGCCGTCGACCTGGAGGGCCAGCTGGAGCCCCGCACCGTCGATCGCCCGGCGGGCCCGCCGGATCTTCGGCACGACGACCTCGAGGAAGGCCTGCCCGCCGAAGCCGGGTTCCACCGTCATGAGCAGGAGCATGTCCAGTTCCGGCAAGAGGTCCAGGTAGGGCTCGACGGGCGTGGCGGGGCGCAGGGCCATCGCGGCCCGGGCCCCGCGGGCGCGCAGCTCCCGGGCGAGCCGCACGGGCGCGTTGGACGCCTCCGCGTGGAAGGTGACGGAGGCCGCGCCGGCGTCGGCGTAGCCGGGGGCCCAGCGGTCGACGTCCTCGATCATCAGGTGGACATCGAGCGGGAGGGCCGAGACCGCCTGCAGCCGCTCGACGACGGGCAGGCCGAGCGTCAGGTTCGGGACGAAGTGGTTGTCCATGACGTCGACGTGGACCGCGTCGGCGGTGTGGATCCGCGTCAGCTCGGCCTCGAGGTTGGCGAAGTCGGCGGACAGGATGCTCGGATGGATGCGGCAGCTGCTCATGGGTCCCAGCCTAGGCATCGAGGGTGAAGAGCGCGAAGAACATGGCGTCGGTGCCGTTCACGTGCGGCCACAACTGCACGGTGGACCCGTCCGGGGCGCCGTCGGGTCCGGGCCGTCCCGCGGGCCGGGCGGCGGCGGACCCGGCGCGCCCGTCGAGGGCCCCCGCGTCCACGGCTGCGCCGGAGTCGAGCAGGCGCAGCCCGGCGTGGCGGGCCAACGCGTCGTCGACGACCGCGACGGTCTCCGCGGCGTGCGGCGAGCACGTGACGTAGGCGAGCACGCCGCCGGGGCGCAGGGCCGCGACGGCGGCGTCGAGCAGGCCGCCCTGCAGGGCCGTGAGCTCGGGCAGGTCCCCGGGGCTCTTCCGCCAGCGGGACTCGGGGCGGCGGCGCAGGGCTCCGAGCCCGCTGCAGGGGGCGTCCACCATGATCCGGTCGAATCGTTCGTCGGCCGGGATGCCGGCGTAGCGCCGGCCGTCGCCCTCGACGACGGCCCAGGCCGTGCGCGGCACGGCGGCGAGCGCCTGGCGGACCAGCTCCGCGCGGTGCGGCGCGGGCTCGTTGGCCGTCAGCTCCGCGCCCCGCTGGTGCGCGAGCGCGGCCAGGAGCGCCGCCTTGCCCCCGGGGCCCGCGCAGAGGTCGAGCCAGTCCGTGTCCCGTCCCTCGATCGGCGCGGCGGCGAGGGCCCGGGCGACGAGCTGGGAGCCGGCGTCCTGGACCCGTGTGGTTCCGCGCCGGACGTCGGCCATGCCGTGCAGGTCACCGCCCGCGTACGTGGCCGAACCGGCCACGAGACGGCCGGGCTCGGCACCCTGGGCCAGGGCCTCGTCGAGGCTTCCGATCCCGGGCAGCGCCACGAGGTTCACGAGCGGCGCGGCATTGTCCGCCTCGAGCAGCGCGGTCGCCTCGGCGGCGTCGCGGCCGTGGGCGGCGAGGGCCTGGCGGAGTGCGCGGACGATCCATGCCGGGTGGCTGTGCTCGATGCCGTCCCGCTCGGTCTGGTCCTGGACGCCAGCGAGCAGCTCGGCGGTCCAGTCGGCACGCTCGCGGGCCGCGACCTTGCGCAGGACGGCGTTGACGAGGCCGCTCGGCCCGGCGCCGATCTCCGCCCGGGCCAGTGCGACCGTCTCGTCGAGCGCGGCGTGGACGGGCACGCGCATGGCCAGGACCTGGTGGGCGCCGAGCCGCAGCACGTCGAGGACGGCGGCGTCGAGCCGGTCCAGCGGGCGGTCGACGCAGCGGGCGAGGACGGCGTCGTAGAACCCGCGGCCGCGCAGGGTCCCGTACGCGAGCTCGGTGGCGAACCCGGCGTCACGGCCGGCCAGCCGGTGGGCGCGGAGGCGGGACGGGAGGACGAGGTTGGCGTAGGCGTCGTCGGCGGCGACGGCGCGGAGGACCTCGAACGCCGCGAGCCGCGCCGGGTCGGCGGTGCGCTTGCGCTGGGAGGGTGCCTGCGTGCTGAAGCGGCGGGGTCCGGATCCGCCGCGGTGGCGTTCCCTGCCCCTCTCGTTGCGGCGGTCTCCGCCGCCCGTGGCGTGGCTCATCCCAGGTACGTCCTCTCGGCCGGGTCGGCATGCGGGGTTGCGTCGGGGGCCGGCAGGCCGCGGGCCCAGTCCGCTGCGGGCATCATCTTGCGCCCGGCCGGCTGGACGGTCTCGAGCTCGAGGGGGTGCGAGCCGGTGCCCACGAAGACGCGGGGTCGCTTTCCGGGAAGGACGACGACGCCTCCGGGCCGCGGCGTCCCGGCCTCCGGCGGCACGGGGCCGCTCGCGCGCAGCGGGCCGAGCTTGAGTCGCTGGCCGTCGAGCTCGGTCCAGGCCCCCGGCTCGGGCGTGGTCCCGTTGATCCGGCGGCGGATGGCCAGGGCCGGCTGGGCCCAGTCGACCCGCCCGTCCTCGATCCCGAGCTTGGGCGCGAGGCTCGGTTCGCCGGCTTGCGGCACGGCCTCGAGGCGTCCTGCGGCGATGCCGGCCACGGTCTGGGCGAGGAGCTCGGCGCCGCTGAACGAGAGGGCCTCGAGGAGCTCGCCGGAGGTCGTGCCGGGGTCGACGGGCTGGGTGACGGTGCCGAACACGGGGCCCGTGTCGAGGCCCTCCTCGAGCTGGAACGTGGCCGCTCCCGTGATCTCGTCGCCGTGGATGACGGCGTGCTGCACGGGCGCCGCGCCGCGCCAGCGGGGCAGGAGCGAGAAGTGGAGGTTGATCCAGCCGTGCTCCGGGATGCCGAGGGCCTCCCGCGGCACGAGGCCGCCGTAGGCGACGATGGCGGCAAGCTCGGGCCGCACGGCGCGCACGGCGTCCCGGACCGTTGCGTCGATGCGGCGGGCGTGGATGAGCGGCAGCCCCAGCTCGGTGGCGCAGGCGGCCACGGGCGAGGGGGTCAGCGTGCGCTTGCGGCCGGTCGGCGCGTCCGGCCGGGTCAGGACGGCGGCGACGTCGTGTCCGTCCTCGACGAGCCGGCGCAGCGAGGGGACGGCGACGGCGGGCGTTCCCGCGAAGAGGATCCTCACGCCGTCGTCCCGGAGCCCGGGCCGAAGCTGGAGCCGAGCGACCTGGCGCGCTCCGCCACGGTGGCCGCGGCCACGCCGTTGAAGCCGCTCGTGCGGATCCGGCGCAAGGCGTCCTTCTTGTCCCCGCCCGTCAGCCGGTCGATGTAGAGACGGCCGTCGAGGTGGTCGGTCTCGTGCTGCAGGCAGCGGGCCAGGAGCCCCTCTCCCTCCACCACGACCGGTGCTCCGTCGACATCCACTCCGGTGACCCGCGCCCAGCGGCGGCGCGGCGTCGTATAGCCGAGCCCGGGGACGGACAGGCAGCCCTCGCCGCCGGGCTCCTGCAGTTCATCGGAGACCTCGAGGACGGGGTTGACGACGTAGCCGCGCTCCTCGCCGATCCTGTAGGTGAAGACGCGCAGGGCCACGCCGATCTGCGGGGCCGCGAGGCCGGCGCCGTCGACGTCGTCCATGGTCTCGAGCATGTCGCCGACGAGCCGGGCGAGACCGGGACCGAACTCGGTCACCTCTTCCGCGGGGGTGCGCAGGACGGGATCGCCGACGATCCGGATGCCGAGGACTGCCATGGGCCGGTCCCCCTTTCCGCCGGGCGGCGTGTACCGGCGCCGGCAAGGTGCTGTGGATGCAAGGTGCTGCGGTTGCGGTGGCCTGCGCCCGCACCATGCCGGCAAGGCCGACGGTGCACGGCAGGCGGGGCGCCCGCGGTGCGCCGCCACGTCGGGCGGCGGGCATGGGCGCCCAGACCAGTCTACGCGGGCGGGCGTCCGCCACGGACGGACCAGGGCAACCGGACCGGGCGGCCACGGCCCTCGTTCCCGGGCGTCCACCACGGACGAATCAGGGTCCGGCGACGGCCGCCTCCCGAACGGGCGGCGGCGGACCGATGGGCCGCAGGGCCGTCCCGGCGTCGTCGGCCTTCATGGTGTTCTCCCACACGGCGCGCAGGGCCCAGAACTTGCTCCAATGGGCGGGCAGGACCTGCGGGCTCGCCATCATCGGCTGCACTTCCGTCTCGCCCACGGCGACCCCCAGCAGGAGGGGGTCTTCCCCGTACTTCCATTCCTCCCACGTCCCCTCGGCGGCGTCGACGACCATCTCC
This sequence comes from Zafaria sp. Z1313, assembly GCF_050563205.1. NCBI lineage: Bacteria > Bacillati > Actinomycetota > Actinomycetes > Micrococcales > Micrococcaceae > Zafaria > Zafaria sp. Z1313. The sequence continues at coordinate 428,623 of NZ_JBNWUK010000001.1, read as the reverse complement.
TCGGCCTTCAGGCCGGCGACGAGCTGCATCACGACCTTGGCGTCGAGCGGCTTGACCCGGCCGTCGCGCCCCGTCCCCTTCGTCTTGTAGTCCACGAGGCACAAGCGGCCGCCGATCCGGGCGACGAGGTCCAGGGTCCCCGCGTAGCCGACGGTGTGGTTCCACACGGTGACCTCGGCGGCGAGCGGGACCACCTGGTACGCGTCCCACCAGTCGTCGAAGCGCGAGGCGAACGCGCCCTCGCCGTGCTCCTCGAGGAGCGCCCGGGCGTCCGCGGCCGTGTGCGGGCGGCCCAGGGCGCGCAGGGCGACCTGTTCGCAGTACGCATGGACGCGGTCCCCGCGGGCGGCCGCCGCGTTGCGGAAGACCTCGGCGGCCTTGGAGGCATCCCGGGCGATCGCCTTGAGCTGGGCCGGCTTGCCGAGCGCCCCGGCGAGGCGCCCGTCGCCCACGGCCGCCGTCGCCGCCATGTGCCCGATCCAGCCGTCGAGGCCGGCACCCTGCTGGGAGATCACGGTCGTGATCGACGGAACCTCGGGCAATCCACCGATCCTGCGGGCATACATCCGCCCGTAGTCGGTCTGCTGGGCAAGCGCTGGTGTGGTCATGGCATCGATTCTGGCATGCGCTCCCGACGCTTCGGATCCCGTCTCCGGTGCCGCTGCGACGACCTCCCGTGGAGTCCCGCCACGCCCTCGGAATCCCCGATTTGGACGAACGGCGAATCGTCGTATAGAGTTTTTACTCGTTGGAAAGCACCGGAACGGAGCGGGATGAAGATCCCCCACCGCGAGGGAAATCCTTCGTGCGGACATAGCTCAGCTGGCTAGAGCGCCACCTTGCCAAGGTGGAGGTCGCGGGTTCGAATCCCGTTGTCCGCTCGCAATCACTGTAATGACCGATCCGTCGGTCACGCCAGGTGCGGGACACCGTTCCAGGACATGGTGGGGTGGCCGAGTGGCTAGGCAGCGGCCTGCAAAGCCGTCCACGCGGGTTCGAATCCCGTCCCCACCTCGCTTACAGTAGTTGCACCCCCTAGGGGCGATTGGCGCAGCGGTAGCGCGCTTCCCTGACACGGAAGAGGTCACTGGTTCGATCCCAGTATCGCCCACGAAGAATCTCCGCCTTGGCGGGGATTCTTTTGTGTGGGGCCTCCGGCAGCAGCCGGGCCGGGCGCCACGCGGTCGCGCGGACATAGCTCAGCTGGCTAGAGCGCCACCTTGCCAAGGTGGAGGTCGCGGGTTCGAATCCCGTTGTCCGCTCCAACACGACGCCTCGGGCGCCTCCCCTCTCCCAGGGGAGGCGCCCGAGGCGTTTACGGGGCTCCACCGCTGGCCTAGGATGTGCAGCAGACGGGAGCGGCACCGGCTCCCCCGGGTGGAAGGAGGTGGCACTTGTCGGTATTCGACGGGCTCAAGGGCAAGGCCGGAGAACTCAAGGACAAGGCCGGTTCCCTCGCGGAAGACGGCGCGGAGAAGCTCCGTGGGGCCGTGGAGGGCATCGGGGACTTCGTCGACGAGAAGACCGGCGGAAAATACGCCGAGCAGGTGGACAACCTGCAGGATTCCGCCCGGGATCTGCTCGACAAGGTCTCGGGAAGCGACGGCGAGACGCCGGCTTCCTAGACCGCGGCGGGGTCCGCAGTCCACGACCCCGGCCCGCCCCACAGCACGCCACGACGGGTGCCGGACTCGCCGCCAGGCGGCGACCGGCACCCGTTGCCGTGCCCGGACCGCCGTCAGCCTCCGCCTTCCGCGGCCGCCGCGTCGGCCCGCGCGGGATTGACGATGGTCAGCACCCCCTCCGCCCCCTCCTCGCTGGCATAGGCGTGCGGCACATCGCTGCCCCACGTCCAGGACTCGCCGGGACGGAGGGAGCGTCCGGCACCAACACGCCCGACGACGGCGTCCCCGCGGACGAGGAACAAGTGCTCGACGACGCCGGGCCCATGCCCCGGCGACTCGCGGCGGCCGGGCCGGATCGCGAGATGGTAGGACTCGACGACCGTGCCGTCGGGAAGCGTCCGGACGTCCAGCAGCGTCGCGTCGACCGTGCGCCCCGGGACGTGGGGCGCACGCTCCGATCCGGCGACGAAGGACGCGAGCGGAACGCCGAGGGCGCCGGCCAAGGCGTAGAGCGTCTCGAGCGTCGGGTTCCGGGCGCCCTGCTCCAGTTCGGAGAGCGTCCCCTTGCCGATGCCCGCCGCCGCGGCCAGGCGCGACAGGCTCCAGCCGTGGCCCTCCCGAACGGAGCGGATTCGTCCGCCGACGTGCGCCAACCGCGGGTCGCTTGTCTGGGTCATACCGGCAGACTACAGTGGCAGCACGTTCCGTAAACAGAACACACGGCGTCCTGAAGGAGTCCCATGGCCCTGTCCCGAGCCCGCGGAGCGCACGCGGCGGACCGCGATCCGGGGCGGGGTCGGCTCGTTCAACCCCTCGGCGCCGGACTCGTCACCGCGCTCGTCGGGTTCAGCTCGTCCTTCGCCGTCGTGCTCGCCGGCCTGCGGGCCGTCGGCGCGACACCGGGCCAGGCCGCCTCCGGCCTGCTGGCCCTCACGCTGTCCTTCGGCGTCATCACGATCCTCCTAGCCGTGACCACGCGGCAGCCGATCACGCTCGCGTGGTCCACGCCCGGGGCCGCGCTGCTGGCGGCCGCCGGAGGCCTCGGCCTCGGATGGGACGAGGCCGTCGGCGGCTTCCTGGCCTGTGCCGGACTCATCGCCCTGACAGGAGCCGTCCCCGCCCTCGGCCGGCTCGTCGGCTCGATTCCCGTCCCCCTGGCCCAGGCCATGCTCGCCGGGGTCCTCTTCGAGCTCTGCCTGGCCCCCGTGCACGCACTCGCCGACGTGCCCCTGCTGGCCGCCCCCGTCGTCCTCGCCTGGCTCGCCATGATGCGCTGGGCACCGCGCTGGGCGGTGCCCGTCGCCATGGCGGTGACGCTCGCCGTCGTCCTCGCCGGCCCCGCCGCCGGCGCGCTCCCCGACGCCGGCGGTCTCGTACCACGCCTCGAGTTCACCGCGCCGGCCTTCAGCGCCGCCTCGTTCGCGGGCATCGCCGTGCCCCTGTTCATCGTCACCATGGCGTCGCAGAACGTCCCCGGCGTCGCCGTCCTGACGGGCCTCGGATACCGGCCACCGTGGTCCGCCACCATGCTCGCCACGGGCACCGGATCCGCCGCGGCCGCCCTCTTCGGCGGCCACGCCGTCAACCTCGCCGCGATCTCGGCGGCCCTCGCCGCCGGGGAGGAAGCCGGGCCCGAGAGGAACCGCCGCTGGATCGCCGCGGCCTCGGCCGGCGGCTTCTACCTCCTCCTCGGGCTGGGGTCGGCGGCCGTCGCCGCCGTCGCCACGGCCGCGCCTCCGGGACTGCTCGCGGCCGCCGCGGGGCTCGCCCTCCTGGGCACCCTCGGGTCCGCGGCATCCTCCGCCCTCGCGGATCCGCGGCACCGGCTGGGCGCCCTCACGACGTTCCTCGTCACGGCCTCGGGCCTCGCCGTGGCCGGGATCGGCGCGGCGTTCTGGGGACTGCTGGCCGGACTCGCGGTCCGGCTGCTCCTGGAGCGGCGTGACGCCTAGACCAGGGCCTCGCCCTTCTGTCCCTCCCGGGCCAGCGCGGTGAGGCGCGAGACCGCACGGAAGTACTTCTTCATGTAGCCTCCGGCCATCATCTCCGGCGTGAAGAGCTCGCTGAACGGCACGCCGCTGGCCACGATCGGCACGTCCTTGTCATAGAGGCGGTCGGCGAGGACCACGAAGCGCAGCGCGAGCGCCTGCTCGGTGATCGTGTGCACGTCGCGCAGCACGAGGACGTCGATCCCGTCGATGAGCTGGCGGTAGCGGCTCGGGTGCACCGTCGCGAGGTGCTTCACGAGCGCCGGGAAGTCGTCCACGGCGAGCGTCGAGCCCTCGTAGCGCGCGCTCGCGTGCTCCAGCAGTTCCGCGTCCGGCAGCGGGTCCGGGGCCTGGGGCAGGCCGCGGTGGCGGAAGTCCTCGCCGTCGATCCGGACCACGTCGAACTGGTCCGCGAGGACCTGGATCTCGCGCTGGAAGTCCACGGCGGCGAAGCGCCCCTCGCCGAGGGAACCCGGCAGCGTGTTGGACGTCGCCACGAGCTTCACGCCGGCGTCGGACAGCTCGCGCATCAGCCGCGACATCAGGACGGTGTCCCCCGGATCGTCGAGCTCGAACTCGTCGATGCAGACCAGCCGGTAGCCGCTCAGCACGTCGACCGTCTTGCGGAAGGACAGGGCGCCCACGAGGTTCGTGTACTCCACGAACGTGCCGAACGCCTTCGGCCCCGGCACGGCGTGCCACAAGGACGCGAGCAGGTGGGTCTTGCCCACACCGAAGCCGCCGTCGAGGTAGATGCCGGCCTTCTCCGGCTTCCCCCTGCCGCCGAACAGCCGCGAGAAGAGCCCGCCGCCCCCGGAGGAGGAGATCCTCTCCGCGAAGGCCCGCAGCCGCTGCACCGCCTCGGCCTGCGAGGGCTGCGCGGGATCCGGGCGGTAGCTGTCGAAGGAGACCTCGCCGAAGCGGTAGGACGGGTGGAAGCCGTCCAGCAGCTCCTCGGCTGAGACGTGCGGAGTCCTGTCGGTCAGGTGCTCGATCGTGGCCACGGGCTCGGGGGTCCTCACGGTGTCGGGGGCGGGGGCGCACGGGTGGCGCCACGGCCACTTTACGCCGCGCGCGCACCGGGGCGCATCCGGCGTGACGCCCCGCTCGCCGCGCCGATAGGCTGGAGCCAGCACACCGACCGCCGACCGAAGCGAGGATCACCGTGGCCATCGCCGCAGACCCGAATCCCCAGTTCTCCGACTACGCCCGGCCGGAGAGGCTCGTCTCCACCGAATGGCTCGCCGAGCGGCTCGGGACCGAGGGGCTCGTCGTCGTCGAATCCGACGAGGACATCCTGCTCTACGAGACCGGCCACATCCCCGGCGCGGTCAAGGTCGACTGGCACACGGAGCTCAACGACGCCGTGACGCGCGACTACATCGACGGCGCCGCGTTCGCCGCGCTGATGTCCGCCAAGGGCATCTCCCGCGACTCGACCGTCGTGGTCTACGGCGACAAGAGCAACTGGTGGGCCGCCTACGCCCTGTGGGTCTTCACCCTCTTCGGCCACGAGGACGTCCGGCTCCTCAATGGCGGGCGCGACAAGTGGATCGCCGAGGGCCGCGGGCTCACGCGCGAGAAGCCGCAGCCCGCGGCGACGGAGTACCCCGTCGTCGAACGCGACGACACGACGGTGCGCGCCTTCCTGCCCGACGTCCTGGACCACTTCGGCAAGCCCCTCGTCGACGTCCGCTCCCCGGAGGAGTATTCGGGCGAGAGGACCCACATGCCCGCCTATCCGGAGGAGGGTGCGCTGCGCGGAGGACACATTCCGACGGCGGCGTCGGTTCCGTGGGCCCGAGCGGCCGCCGAGGACGGGACGTTCAAGGGACGCGCCGCCCTCGAGGAGATCTACCTCGGAGACGCGGGGCTGGCACCGGGCGACGACGTCGTGGCCTACTGCCGGATCGGCGAGCGGTCCAGCCACACCTGGTTCGTCCTCAAGCACCTCCTGGGCTTCGAGAACGTGCGCAACTACGACGGATCCTGGACCGAGTGGGGCAACGCCGTGCGCGTCCCGATCGCGACGGGTACCGAGCCGGGCGAGGCGCCCTCCGGACGGAAGGCCTGACATGGCCGAACCGACCCTGCCCGAGACGCTGTCCGGGATCGTCGAGGACTTCGGGGCCCTGAGCGAACAGGAACGGCTCGAGCTGCTGCTCGAATTCTCTGATGCGCTGCCCGAGCTCCCCGAACGCCTGGCCTCGCACCCCGAGCTGCTGGAGCAGGTCGTGGAGTGCCAGTCGCCCCTGTTCCTGACGCTGGAGGTCTCCCCCGGCCCCGAACACACCGTGGAGCTCTTCTTCTCGGCGCCCCGCGAGGCCCCGACGACGCGCGGCTTCGCGGGCGTGCTGCACGAGGGCCTCAACGGCCTGCCGGCCGACGAGCTGCTGGCCGTCCCGGACGACATGCCGCATCAGCTCGGGCTCACCCGCGCCGTCACTCCCCTGCGGATGCGCGGGATGACGGCCATGCTGGGCCGGATCAAGCGGCAGGTCCGCGAGCGGATCGCCGCCTAGGCACCGCATGGCCGGGCGGAACAGGAAGCACGCAGCGCCGGGCACCCCCGCGACCTCGGTCCTCGAGGCAGCCGGGATCGCCTTCGCCGTCCACCAGTACGACCACGATCCGCGCGCGGCCTCGTTCGGGCTCGAGGCCGCCGAGGCCCTCGGCGTGGAACCGGGCCGCGTCTACAAGACGCTGCTCGTGACGACGGGACGGCCGGGCCGGGCGGCCCTCGCCGTCGCGATCGTGCCCGTCGACCGCAGCCTCGACCTGAAGGCCATGGCGTCGGCGGTGGGCGTCAAGCACGTGGAGATGGCCGATCCGGCCCTCGCCGAGCGCCGCACCGGATACGTCGTCGGAGGCATCTCGCCGCTCGGGCAGCGCCACCCGTCCCCCACGGTCGTCGACGAGTCGGCGTTCGGGCACGGGACCGTGTTCGTCTCCGGCGGGCGGCGCGGCCTCGACCTCGAACTCGCGCCCGAGCGGCTGCGTGCCCTGCTCGGTGCAGCGCGGGCCCCGATCGCCTCGGGCTAGGACCCGGCGGCGGCCTCCGCGCGGGGGCGGCCCGGATGGGGCGCGTCCAGCACGGAGCCGAGCCAGGAGACGACGGTCGAGTGCCAGCGCTCCGGGTCCACGTTCCATTCGCGCGTGTGGCCCGCCTGGGTGAAGCGTTCGAACGTGACCATGGACGGGTTGAGTTCCGCCAGCGCGGCCGAAGGCCCCACGGGCACGAAGTCGTCGTCCTCGCTGTGCAGGATCAGCGTCTGCAGCCGCAGCTGCTCGGGCTTGGCCACCCAGTTCAGGTCCTTGAGGTTCACGGGCGAGGCCAGGCCCGTCGCCCAGCGGCCGGCCTTGTTGGAGAGGAGCCACTGGCCCAGGCGGCCCGCGGACTCGGGGATCCGGTTGACCCGCGCGTGGTGGGCCAGCACGTCCATCCAGTTCACGACCGGCCCGTCGAGGACCAGCGCCTGCAGACGCCGCCGGTGGCGGGACTTGTCGGCGAGCTGCAGGCAGATCGCCCCGCCCATGGACCAGCCGAAGAGGACGATGTCCCGGGCGCCCCGGGACACGGCGAAGTCGATGGCGTGGTCGACGTCCTCCCATTCGGTGCTCCCGAGGCCGTAGCGCTGGTCACCGGCGTCTGGCGCGAGGCCGTCGTTGCGGTAGGACACGAGGAGCGATGTCATGCCGAGCTCCCGGGCCGTGGGAATGGCGCGGATCCCCTCGGTGCGGGAGGCCCCGCGGCCGTGGACCATCACGGCCCATGTCCCGGCACGGTGGGTTCCGGGCACGAGCCAGGCGGGTGCCACGCCGCCCTCGACCTGGACCTCGACGTCATCCGCGTCCGCCCCGATCTCCGCGGGGGTGGGATAGACGACGCCGGACCACCAGCCCCGCACGGCGGCCCGCAGCTCGCCGGCGTAGACGTGCTCGACCTCGCGCGAGACGGTCCCCTCGGCGGGGACGAAGGACAGGACGCGACCGATGCGGGCGTGGCCCGCCCCGCCGTCGAAATACAGGGAGTAGCTGCCCGGCGCCGTCGTCTCGGCGTTCGCGGGCAGGATCACCTCGTCGCCGTCGACCCCCCGGACGACGGCGAGGATCGCGATGTCCTCCACGCGGGGCTTGGGCGTGACGACCTGGCGCGCGAAGTAGCCGGCGAGCGCCGAGACGCTCGCGGCGAAGACCGAGCCGGCCACCGCCCCGACGCCGGCACCGAGCAGTCCCCAGCGCACCATGGGTCCCGTCGGGCGGGCCGGGAGGGCGTTGCGTGCTTCGTGGCTCATGGCCCCATCATTCCAAGTCGGTCACCGCTCGGCCAGTTGCCGCGCGGGGGCCGGGAATCCCGGGCCGCTCCTGCGCGTTGAACCCGTCATGCGCGAGAACACCCCCGGCCAGCCATCCACCCCCGACGGCCCGAGAGTCGTCAAGAGCGACGCGGAGTGGCGGCGCGAGCTCACTCCGGCCGAGTACCAGGTCCTGCGCCGTGCCGGCACGGAGCGCCCCTTTACGGGCGAGTACTGGGACAGCCACGAGGAGGGCGTCTATGCGTGCCGCGCCTGCGGAGCCGAGTTGTTCACGAGCTCTGAGAAGTTCGACGCGCACTGCGGGTGGCCCTCGTTCTGGGCGCCGCTCGCCGAGGGCTCCGTCCGCTACCTCCGCGACGGAACGCTTGGCATGGAGCGGATCGAGGTCCGCTGCGCGGCCTGCGATTCCCATCTCGGGCATGTCTTCGAGGGCGAGGGATACGGAACGCCGACCGACCAGCGCTACTGCATCAACTCCGTCTCCCTGAAGCTCCGCCCGGCCCCCTGACCGGGCCCCGGCCGGCGGGCCGGGAGGCTCCGCGGCCGCACCCGCCCGCCCGGCGCCAATGGACACTCCTTCGACCACCGCCGCCCCTGTCGCTGGGGACGCGGCGCGTGCTTCCAAGCATTAGCATCACTTGGCCTTGAAAGCTATTCGCACCAGCGCTCCTGTCCGATGCCTAGGCTGGAGGGACCATGGCGGACGCCCACCGGGCCGCCGTTCCCTCCGCCGGCGACGCGCCGGCCGTCACACCGGAAAGAGGTGCAGCGATGACGCAGCCCACCCTCAGCCCCCAACCCCTCGACGCCGCGGATCTCGTGGCCTCGCAGGCGTGGCTCTCGCTCAAGGCCGCCGCGACGGAACTCCAGCGGCTGCAGGTCAAGGACGGTTCCGTCCCCGAGGCCGAGGACCACGCCCGGGCCGCCGGCCTCGTCGCCTCCATCACCGCGGCCGTGCGGGAGCTGGCCCCTCAGTTCCCGCACGATGCCGAGTACCTCGAACTGCTCGTCGCCGACCTCGAGGCCTGGTCCGCGGGCGGATTCGGCGTGCCGGACTTCCTCGACTCGCTCGTCGCCTTCCAGCCGCAGCTGCACCGCGTCGACGGTCTGCGCCACCTCGTGGTCTTCCCCATGTACACGCAGAACGGCTCCACCAACCGCTTCGTCGAGGCCGTCCTGGTCGAGGTCATCTGGCCCGACTTCATCGCGGGCCTCGAGGCCGGCGGCTACTCGAACGCGCTCTTCGTCCCGTTGCGCTTCCTGGACTTCACGCCGGGCTACGACACGAACTCGGCCGTGCTCTTCCCCGAGTCCGTCGCGCTGCGCGAGACCCCGAGCTTCACGTGGGGCGCGATCTTCCAGGACCGCGAGGCGGCCCGCTACCGCCGCGTGGTCCGGGCCGCGGCCGGCATCACGAACCTCGAGCTCCCCGATGACGCCGCCGAGCTGCTCACGGACCAGGCCCTCGCCGAACGCACGTTCGTCATGTGGGACCTCATCCACGACCGCACGCACATGCGCGGCGACCTGCCGTTCGACCCGTTCATGATCAAGCAGCGCATGCCGTTCTTCCTCTACTCGCTCGAGGAGCTGCGCTGCGACCTCACGGCGTTCCGCGAGTCGGTGCGGATCGAGCAGGACGCCGCTGCGGATCCCGTCGCCCGCCAGCACGCGAAGCTCGTCCAGTACGCCGTGATCTTCGACCGCATCTTCCGCTTTGCCATCACGGGTTCCCGCGTGCGCAACTACGACGGCCTCGGCGGCCAGCTGCTCTTCGCCTGGATGCACCAGCACCACGTCCTGCACTGGACCGACACCAAGCTCACGATCGACTGGGACCAGGTCCCCGCCGTCGTCAGCGCCCTCGGCGACGCGATCGACGAGCTGTACTGGCGCTCGATCGACCGCCCGAAGCTCGCCCACTGGCTCGCCGCGTACGAGCTCGTCTCGGCGACCGTGACGCCGCACCCGGCCTCGACGTGGGCGAAGGGCCCCGACGCCCTGCCGCTGACCGCCCCGCTGCGGGAGGTGACGGACCAGGTCATGGACGACGAGTTCCCGCTGTCCATGTTCTACGAGGCGCTGTCCAAGAAGATGAAGCCCGTGATCGAATCGACCGTGGGCATCACCGGTGCCCCGGCCGGCGGCGCGGACGCGGCCTGAGCCGCGCGCGGTCGTCGCCGAGCCCCTAGACTGGCCCCCATGAGCTTCAGCGCAACGGAGTCCCGGCCCCTGGCCGGGGCCCTCTATCTGGTCGCCGGGGCCACGAGCGCCTCCGGAACCGCCGCCGCGCGCGCCCTGGACGACGCCGGTGCCACGGTCCTCGCGGCGGGCACCGATGCGGGGCGGCTGGAGGGGCGGGTGCCGTTTGCCGCGGGCCGCTACGTGGCCGACCTCGCCGATCCGGACGCCGTGGCCGGGCTCGCCCGCCGCATCCACGAGGAGCACGGGCGGCTCGACGGCCTGGTCCACCTCGTGGGCGGCTGGCGCGGCGGCCGCGGGCTCGCCGGGCAGTCCGACGAGGACTGGGAGTTCCTGCTGACCCACGTCGTCACGACGCTGCGGAACACCTCCCGCGCGTTCTACGAGGACCTCGCCGACTCCGCACGGGGGCGGCTCGTGATCGTCTCGGCCTCCGCCGTCGAACACCCCACCGCCTCCGGCGCCAACTACGTCGCCGCCAAGGCCGCGGCCGAGGCGTGGGTGCGCGCCGTGGCGGCGGGCTTCCGCGCGGCCCAGTCGGGGCGCCGGCAGGATCCCGTGCCGCAGCGCTCGGCCGCCGTCGTCCTCGCCATCAAGGCGTTCACCGACGCCGCCGCGCGCGCCGCCGAGCCGGAGAAGTCCTTCGCCGGCTTCACGGACGTCGAGGACTTCGGCCGCGAGCTCGTCCGCGTGGCCTCCGGCGACGCGGACGGGCTCAACGGCGCGCGGATCGACCTGACCGCGGCCCGCTGAACCCCGGGACGCCGGCCGCCATCCCCTGAGCCCCGCGGCACGCGGCCCGTCCCCCGGGCCCGCGCCGCACCCCCCACCACCTACGACCCCAGGAGCCACGTGAACCAGCCCCTGCACGACCGCGCCGTCCGCGGATTCGCCTCCGACAACTACTCGGGCGTGCACCCCGAGGTCCTCGAGGCCCTCGCGGCCGCCAACGGCGGGCACCAGACCGCCTACGGCGAGGACGATTACACCGAGCACCTCTCCCACGTGGTCCTGAACCACTTCGGCCCCGCGGCCGAGGTGTTCCCCGTCTTCAACGGCACCGGGGCGAACGTCACGGCCCTGCAGTCGCTGCTGCCGCGCTGGGGCGCCGTGGTCTGCGCCCGGACGGCCCACATCAACGTGGACGAGAACGGCGCCCCCGAGCGCATCGGCGGCATGAAGCTGCTCGCCGTGCCCGCCCCGGACGGCAAGCTCACCCCCGAGCTGATCGACCGCGAGGCCTGGGGCTGGGGCGACGAGCACCGGGCCCAGCCGCTCGCCGTGTCCATCACCCAGTCGACCGAGCTCGGAACCCTCTACACCGTGCGCGAGATCAAGGCCATCACGAAACACGCCCACTCCCTGGGAATGAAGGTCCACATGGACGGCGCCCGGCTTTCCAACGCCGCGGCCGCCCTCGGCCTGCCCCTGCGCGCCTTCACCCGGGACGCCGGGATCGACATCCTCAGCCTGGGCGGGACCAAGAACGGGCTGATGTTCGGCGAGGCCGTCGTCGTCCTCGATCCCGAGGCCGCCCACGGACTGAAGTACCTGCGCAAGATGAACATGCAGCTCGCCTCGAAGATGCGCTTCACCTCCGCGCAGCTCGTGGCGCTCTACGGCGGGGACCTGTGGCTGCGCTCGGCCTCCCACGCGAACGCCATGGCCGCCCGGCTGCGCGCCGCCGTCGATGCCCTCGAGGGTGTGGAGGCGACGCAGCCGACCCAGTCCAACGCCGTCTTCGCGCGGCTGTCGAACGCCGTGGCCGACCGCCTGCGGGAGCGCTTCCGCTTCTACGATTGGGACCGCGGAGCGGGCGAGGTGCGCTGGATGTGCTCGTTCGACACGAGCGAGGAGGACATCGACGCGTTCGCCGCGGCGCTGCGCGAGGAGCTCTCCGCCGGCTGAGTCCCCGGTGCGGCCCCGGCGTGCCTCGGACGCGCCGGGGCCGGGCCGCCCTAAAATCGGGGGTGTGACCGCACTTGGCGACCTGGCTTCGGTTCCACCGGACTTCCTGACGGCGCTCTCCGCCCTGCGCCGGGCCGAGTGCCGCCCGGAGATGCGGCTCGAGGAGATCCCCGCACCCGCCCGGCTGGCGCCGTTCGCCGTCGCCCTCTCCGCCGACGTCGTCGAGGCCGGACGGCCGGCCGTCCGCCTCCACGGCCCGGCCGCCGCCGCCCTCCACGCCGCCGACACGGTGGACGAGGAGCTCGCCACGGGCCGGTTCATCCTCCTCCACGACCCCGCCGGCTCCCCCGTCTGGAACGGCACCTTCCGGATCGTCACCTACATCCGCGCCCAGCTGGAGGCGGACATGGGCAACGACGAGATGCTGGGCTCGGTCGCGTGGACCTGGCTCGCGGAGGCGCTCGAGGAGCATGCGGCCCCGCACGTCAACGCCGGGGGGACCGCGACCCGCGTGCTCTCGGAGAGCTTCGGCACGCTCGCCGGACGCGAGGGGACGATCGACATCGAGCTGCGCGCCTCCTGGACGCCGCTCGACGCGGACGTCACCGCGCACCTCGAGGCCTGGGGCGACATGGTGTGCACGTTCGCCGGGCTGCCCCCGCTGCCGCCCGGCGTCGCGGCCCTGCCCCACCGACGTCGTTCGTGAAGGCACTAGAATCGTCTGCATCATGACCGCAGCCGACGCCGCCACCAGCGCCCCCGAGCAGGACGAGCTGTCCTCCGCCACCCAGGATCCGGGATCCTCCGACGCCGGGGCGGTGCCCCTGACGGAGCCGCGCGACGGCGTGCCGCTCGTGATCTCCACGGAGTCTGGCCTGCGCCGCGCCGCGCAGGCCATCGCCGCCGGACACGGGCCCGCCGCCGTGGACGCCGAGCGGGCCTCGGGGTTCCGCTACGGCCAACGCGCCTTCCTCGTGCAGATCCGCCGGGAGGGGGCCGGGACCTGGCTCATCGACCCCGAGCCGTTCGGGGACCTGGCCGTCCTGGGCGACGCGCTCTCCGGCGTCGAATGGATCCTCCATGCCTCGACGCAGGACCTCCCGTGCCTCGCCGAGCTCGGAATGCACCCGGACCGGCTCTTCGACACCGAGCTCGCCGCCCGCCTGGCGGGCCTGCCGCGCGTGGGCCTCGGCGCCGTCGTCGAATCCCTCCTGGGCCTCTCGCTCGCCAAGGAGCACTCCGCCGCCGACTGGTCCAAGCGCCCGCTTCCGGAGCCGTGGCTGCGCTACGCCGCGCTCGACGTCGAGGTCCTCGTGGAACTGCGCGCGGAACTCGTCGCGCTCCTCGAACGCGACGGCAAGCTCGCCTACGCCGAGCAGGAGTTCGAGGCCATCCGCACGGCACCACCCGCGCCGCCGCGCACCGATCCGTGGCGGCGCACCTCGGGCCTGCATACCCTGCGCGACCGGCGCCAGCTCGCCGCCGTCAGGGCCCTCTGGCACGAACGCGAATCACTCGCCGAGAACCGGGACGTCGCCCCGGGCCGGCTCATCCCGGACGCGGCGCTCGTCGCCGCGGCGAAGGCCATGCCGACGACCGTTCCCGCGCTGCTGAAGACCCCGGGCTTCCATGGCCGGGCCGCGGGCAAGGAGGCACCGCGGTGGCTCCGGGCACTGCAGGAGGCCCGCGCCGCGCAGGACCTGCCGCCCCTGCACCTGCCGTCCAACGCCCCGCCGCCACCGCGCACGTGGGCCGACAAGGACCCGGACGCGGCGGCCCGCCTCAATACCGCCCGCCCGCGCCTGCAGCGCACGGCCGAGCAGCTGGACATGCCCGTCGAGAACCTGCTGACCCCCGACTTCCTGCGCCGGATCGCCTGGCGGCCGCCGACCCCGATCGAGCCGGACTCGATCGCGGAAGCCCTCGCCAGCCTCGGCGCCCGGCCCTGGCAGGTGGAGATCGCGGCCCCGGTCCTGACCGTGGCCTTCCTCGACCCGGACCCGCTCTGACAGGATCGGTGGGACGGCACCCCGCGCCATTGTTGCATCCCAAGTTACCGGCCAGTAACGTATGGGGTGGATCACACCCGTCCCACCCTTCCGTAAGGAGCACCCGGTGAACCCCACCCCCACCCGCCCCCTCGGCCGCGGCCGCGCGGTCCGCGACGTCGTCTTCGTCGACGGCGTGCGCACCCCGTTCGGCAAGGCCGGAGAGAAGGGCATCTACCACGGAACGCGCGCCGACGACCTCGTGGTGAAGTGCCTGCGCGAGCTCATGCGCCGCCATCCCTCGCTCCCGCCCGAGCGGATCGACGACGTGGCGATCGCGGCGACGACGCAGAGCGGGGACCAGGGACTGACCATCGGCCGCACCGCCGCGCTGCTGGCGGGCCTGCCCCACACCGTTCCCGGCTACGCGATCGACCGCATGTGCGCCGGCGCCATGACCGCCGTGACGAGCACCGCCGGATCGATCGCCTTCGGCGCCTACGACGTCGCGATCGCCGGCGGCGTCGAGCACATGGGCAACCACCCGATGGGCGCCGGCGCCGATCCCAACCCGCGCTTCCTCTCCGAGCGGATCGTCGATCCCGCCGCCCTGAACATGGGCAACACGGCCGAGAACCTCCACGACCGCTTCCCGGCCGTCACCAAGGAGCGGGCCGACCGCTACGCCGTCGCCAGCCAGGCCAAGCTCGCCGCCGCCTACGAGGCCGGCAGCATCCAGCCCGACCTCGTGCCCACCGCGGCCCGCCGCCCCGGCGAGGGGTGGACGGTCCACACGCGCGACGAGCCGCCGCGCCCCGGCACCACCGAGGCCGACCTGGCCGGGCTGAAGACCCCCTTCCGCGCCCACGGACGCGTCACGGCGGGCAACGCCGCCGGCCTGAACGACGGCGCGACCGCCGCCCTCCTGGCCTCCTCCGGGGCAGCGGAGGAGCTGGGCCTGCCCGTGCGGATGCGGCTCGTGTCCTACGCCTTCGCCGGCGTCGAGCCGCAGGTCATGGGGATCGGGCCGGTGCCCTCCACCGAGAAGGCGCTCGCCCAGGCGGGCCTGGCCATCGACGACATCGGCCTGTTCGAGGTCAACGAGGCCTTCGCCGTCCAGGTCCTGTCCTTCCTGGACCACTTCGGGATCGCCGACGACGACCCGCGCGTGAACCGCTACGGCGGCGCCATCGCGGTCGGCCACCCGCTCGCCTCCTCCGGGGTGCGCCTCATGACCCAGCTGGCGCGGCAGTTCGAGCAGGACCCCTCGGTGCGCTACGGCCTGACCACGATGTGCATCGGCCTCGGCATGGGCGGCACCGTGATCTGGGAGAACCCGCACCACGCAGACTACGGAAAGGACGCCTAGGACCATGGCACACGATTCCTTCGCACGCTTCGAACCGCTCACCGCACTGGTTCCGAACGAGGTCGTCACGAACGCCCTCGTCGCCGACGTCCCGCTGCCCGGCGGCCGCACCCTCGCGCTGATTACGCTCGACAACGGACTGGACCACACCAAGCCGACGACGCTCGGCCCGCGGACCCTGATCGGCCTCGGGCAGACGCTCCTGGAGCAGCGGGATCGCGCCGCGGCCGGAGGGATCCACGCCCTCGCCGTGACGGGCAAGCCGTACTTCCTCGTCGCGGGCGCGGACCTGTCCGCCGTCAAGGGGCTGCGCACCGCCGAGCAGGGGCGCCTCATGGCCGAGCTGGGCCACGCGGCCTACGACCTCCTGGCGGACCTCGGCGTCCCGACCTTCGCCTTCATCAACGGGATGGCCCTCGGCGGCGGGCTCGAGATCGCCCTCGCGGCGAACTACCGCACCGTCTCCACGGGCGCCCAGGGGCTGGGGCTGCCGGAAGCCTTCATCGGGCTCGTCCCGGGCTGGGGCGGCGTCTACCGCCTGCCCCGCCTGATCGGCCCCGAGGCCGCGCTGAAGGTGATGATCGAGAACCCGCTGAACAACAACCGCACGCTCGGCGGAGCGCAGGCGTTCGAGCTGGGGATCGCCGATGCCGCGTTCGCCCCGGCCGACTTCCTCGAGCAGTCGGTGGCCTGGGCAGCGTCCGTGGTCGACGGGGCCGAGCCCGAGCGCCGCCACGCCGTCGACCCGGCGGACCCGGAGACCGCGGCCCGCTGGACCGCGGCCGCCGCCACGGCGCGCGCGTTCGTCGAGGCCAAGACCTCCAACGCCGCACCGGCACCCGCCAAGGTCCTCGACGTCTTCGAGGCGGGGCTGACGGCGACCCAGCCGGAGTCGGCCCGCCTCGAGTGCGACGCCCTGACGGAACTCATGCAGACCCCGCAGTTCCATGACACGGTCTACGCGTTCCTGGACCTGGTTCAGAAGCGCTCCAAGCGACCCGCCGGCGCCCCGGACGCGAAGCTGGCGCGGCCCGTGGCCAAGATCGGCGTCGTCGGTGCCGGCCTCATGGCCGGACAGTTCGCCCTGCTCTTCGCCAAGTCGCTCAAGGTGCCCGTCGTGATCACGGACATCGACCAGGAACGCGTGGACCGCGGACTCGCCTACATCCACGGCGAGATCGACAAGCTCGCGGCGAAGAAGCGGCTCTCGCCCGACGCCGCCAACCGCACGCGTGCCCTCGTGACCGGTTCCGTGGACAAGTCGGCCTTCGCCGACGCGGACCTGGTCATCGAGGCCGTGTTCGAGGAGCTCGAGGTCAAGAAGAAGGTCTTCGCCGAGGTCGAGCAGGTCGTCTCCCCCGAGTGCATCCTCGCGACCAACACCTCCTCGCTCTCGGTGACGAAGATGGCCCAGGACCTGCGCCACCCCGGACGCGTCGTCGGCTTCCACTTCTTCAACCCCGTCGCCGTGATGCCGCTCATCGAGATCGTCAAGGCGCCGCACACCACGGACGAGGTGCTCGCCACGGCGTTCGCGCTCGCCAAGAACCTGAAGAAGACGGCCGTCCTGGTCCAGGACTCCGCGGCGTTCGTCGTCAACCGGATCCTCCTGCGCCTCATGGGCGAGGTGTCCAACGCCTTCGACGACGGCACGCCCGCGGAGGTCGCGGACACGGCCCTGAAGCCGATGGGGCTGCCGATGAGCCCCTTCACGCTGCTCGCGATGGTCGGGATCCCCGTGGCCCAGCACGTCATGGAGTCCCTCCACGACGCGTTCGGCGACCGCTTCCGGGTCTCCGCGAACCAGCAGGCGCTCATCGACAACGGCGTCAAGGGCCTGTGGGAGAAGCAGGAGGACGGCAGCGTGCGGATTCCGGAGGAGACGCTCGCCCTGCTCTCCTTCGGCGACTCGCCGAGCACCGCCGAGGAGCTGCTGGTCCGCACGCAGGACGCGTTGGCGCAGGAGATCGGCCTGATGCTCGAAGAGGGCGTGGTCGAGGGCCCGGAGGACATCGACCTCTGCATGATCCTCGGCGCGGGATGGCCCATGCACCTGGGCGGCATCACCCCGTACCTGGACCGGGTCGGCGCGTCGCAGCGCGTCAACGGGCGTCCGTTCCACGCCGGCTAGGACCACTCGCGCCGGTGCCCCGGGGCCCGGCACAGGAGACCCACAGCCGGGTCCCCTGTGCCGGGCCCCGCGTGCGTCCTACGATGGTGCCCATGACGCGCACCGAGACACCCCGCCCCGCCCGCCGCACCGTCCTCGGCACCTCGGTGGCCGCCGGGGGCGCGGCCTTCCTCGCGGCCTGCGGCTCCGCCTCGCCCGCCGAGGTCCCCTCGGCGCCGGCCGGGGGCGGGGCCGAGGGCACGCAGGCCGCCACGCTGTCCGAGCTTCCCGAGGGCGCCTCGCTTTCCGTCCAGGTCGAGGGCCGCGCCTACCTGCTCTACCGGCCGGACGCCGAGACGGTCCTCGCGTACCGCGCCGTCTGCACGCATGCGGGCTGCGAGGTGCTCACGGGCGAGACGCAGTTCGAGTGCCCGTGCCACGGCTCGCGCTTCGCCCACGCCGACGGCGCGGTCACGGGCGGACCGGCGAACCGTCCCCTCGAGCGCTTCGCGGCCGCCATCGACGGCGACGACGTCCTGATCTACCTGTAGTCCCGGAGATCCCCGGGGGCGGTGCCCGGGCCGGGCGCCCGGAGCGCCTCCTGCCGATCCGCGGTGCGCGCCGCGAACTCCGCGTCGTGGGTCGTGAACACGATCGCGGCTCCCCGTCCGGCGGCCGCCGCGAGCGCGTCCTCGAGCCGGTCGCGGGCGTCGGCGTCGAGGTCGCTCGTCGGCTCGTCCAGCAACAGCACGCCGGGTTTCCGCACGAGGACGGTCGCCAGGGCCGCGAGCCGGCGCTTCGCCGCGGGCAGTTCCCACGGGTGGGTCCGGGCGTCGTCGCGCAGGCCGAGCTGCTCCAGGATCTCGGCGGTCTCCGCCCCGGCCCGCGGCCCGCGCAGCCCGAACCGGACCTCGCGCTCCACCGTCCGTTCGAAGAGCTGGTCCGCGGGATGCTGCAGGGCCAGCCCGAGCCGCCGCGCCGTCTCCGCCGGCCGGCCCGGACGGATGGGCGCCCCGTCGACGAGCACGGTTCCCGCGGCAGGTGGCAGCAGGCCGGCGATCGTGGCCAGCACGGTCGTCTTGCCCGCGCCGTTGGCGCCGGTGAGCGCGAGCCGCTCCCCCGGGCCCAGCTCGAGATCGAGCCCGCGGACGGCGACGGGGCCGCCGTCGGGAGCGGCCGCCAGTCCGATGAGCTTCAACCGCGGAAGGGAGTGCGCGGAACGGGATCGGGCGCCGCCGGATGCGGAGTCCGACGCCGGGTCCGCACCGCCGGCGGTGGACGGGACCTCCGGCGCGCGGTGCGTCCGTGCATCGGCTCGGGCCGACGGAGACCCTTCGACGCGGGCCGCGTCCGGCGCCGTGGCCGCCTCGCGCCGCAGCGTCCCCGAGCCGAGCCGGAGGACGGCGTCGGCACCGGAGGCGGCACCGGCGTCGTCTTCCAGGCCGTTGCCCAGCAGCACGACTCCCGTGCCGCGCGCCCGCAGGCGGGCCAGGGCGGCGGCGAGCACGCGGCGGGCGGCGGAGTCGAGGCCGGCGAAGGGCTCGTCGAGGACCAGGACCGGGGTCCGGACGGCGACGAGCGCGGCGAGCGCGGCGAGGCGCTGCTGCCCGCCGGAGAGGGCGAAGGGATCGGCGGCCAGCAGGGCGTCGAGGCCCAGCCCACCGGCCGCCTCCCCGACGCGGCGCTGCATCGTGGCGCGCTCCATGCCCCGCTGTTCCAGGGCGAAGGCGATCTCCTCGGCGACCGTGGCCCGCGCGGCGGAGAAGAGGGTCCGCGCGTCCTGCGGCAGCAGCCCGACGTGGCGGCCCCACGCGGCGCGGTCCGGGAGGGCGCCGTCTCCCGGGTGGAAGGCGAGGCGCTGGCCGGCGAGGCGGACCCGCGCGTCGAGGGCGTCCCCGCCGTGCGGGAGGAGCCCGGCGAGCAGGCTCCCGAGCAGCGACTTCCCGGACCCCGAGGTCCCGTGGACGACCGTGAGCGAGCCGGGCGCGACCTCGACGATGCATCCCGACAGGACGGGACCGGCTGCGGCGGCCGGGGCGTAGGAGTCCAGCTCGTAGCGCAGGAGCGGTTCCGTCACGGCAGCGCTCCCCCACCGGCGATCAGGACGACGGCGAGGACCGCGCCGGCCGCGGGCGCGATCCGGCGGGCGAGGCGCTGGCGCCGCGAGTCGGCGACCTCGCGGTAGCGGACCACCGCCCCGGACGCGGGGAAGCCGCGGGCCGCGAGGTGCCCGGAGCGCAAGGCGGCGTCCTGCACGGTCGCCACGACCAGCGGAACGGCCCGGAGCCGGACGGCGCGCAGCCACCCCGCCGGGCCGCGGCCGCCGGCGCCGCGCAGCGCCTGGGCGCGCCCGATGGCCCGGGAGCGGCCGGCCAGTTGCGGGCCCAGGCCGAACGCCGCTCCGACGATGTAGCCGAGCTGTGCTGGCACGCCGGCGGCGTCGATCGCCGCCACGAGATCGTGGCGATCGACCGCGAGGGCGGCAAGTGTTCCCACCGCGACGAGGACCGCCGCGCGCAGGCCCAGCCCGAGCGCGGTATCGAGTCCCCCGGCCGTGATCCGCAGCGGTCCCACCTCCCACAGGGCCGCGGCGCCGGAGCGGTCCACGAGGGCGTGGATCATCAGCTGCGAAGCCCACAACGGTACGAGGACGGCCGCGCAGGCCGCCGCGAAACGGCGCAGCCGGCCCGTGCGTACCGCTGCGACGGCGCACGCGAGGACCGTCGCGGCCGCGGCCCAGCGCGAGCCGCTCGCGATGACGACGACGGCGGTCGTGGCGGCGAAGGACGCCGTCGTGAACGGATGCAGCCGGGCCACGGGAGATCCGCTCAGGGGTCCCGGCGGGCCGCGGGCGAGCGGAATCCGCGCAGCAGCCGCGGCGGAAGGGCCGCGACCAGGAGGGCGACGGCGAGGAAGACGACGGCCTTGTCCCCGGGGTCGGAGATCAGCGCCTGCTTCGTCACGGCGGAGAGCAGGCCGTCGCCCATGGAGCGGAAGGCCGCGACGAGCGCGCCCGTGCCGACGCCCGACGTCCCGCCGAAGACGAACGCGGCGACCGGCGCCGAGACGACGCCCGCCACGACGCCCGTCGCGAGGCCGGCCACGGGTGCCAGGTAGACGCGGCGGACCAGGCCCCAGCGGGCGGCGGTGCCGGCGAGGAAGCCGATGAGCCCGGCGCCGGCCGCGAACGGCAGGACGGTCGGGTTGAAGAGCGACCAGATGAGCGTCCCCATCAGGCCCGTCGCCGCCCCGGCCCGGCGCCCGGCGAGGAAGCCGACCAGGACGGTCCCGATCGAGTCCAGGTAGAGGGGCAGCATGACGGAGCCGACGAACTGTCCGAGCACGATGTTCAGGGCCAGGGCGGCCGGGATCAGCACCACGGCCTCCGTGGGCAGCTCGGGCAGCACGGCCGCGAGCAGGAGGAGGGCGGCGGCCAGGTAGCCGGCGAACGCGCCGAGCGCCGCGGCCTCGCCGAGACCCCCCGCGACGGCGTCCGGCCGGGTCGCCAGCAGGACGATGTAGGTGCCGGCCAGGACGGCGAGGCCCGCCGCCCCGAGGATCGTGGAGCGCCGGGAGGGACCGCGGGAACCGGGGGCGGCCAGCAGGGACGGCGGGGCGGACGGGGACGTGGACATAGGCTCTCCTGCCACACGCGGCGGCGCAGGGCGCGTCAGGCGTGCTGGATGGGGTGTGCGGGGTGCGGGCCTATGTCACCTCGACCCGGTTCAGCATCCTATCCGATCCGCGATCGATCCGGCCGGGTCCCGTCGATCCGGCGGGCGAGGAGCCCGAGGCGGCGGACCGCATCGGCGAAGCCCGCCTCCGGGTCATTCCACTCGACGACGTGGGCGTGGGGCGCCCGGCCCCAGAGCCCGCGGAAGTCGGCCACGGTGGTGCCGAGCAGGAGGCTGGACTCCGTTTCCACGTCGACGGCGGCCGGACGGGTCCGGTAGGCCATGGTGCCCGCCGCGACGCCGGCGGCGAAGAGGTCGTGGACGTGGGCGATGTAGCCCTGGTCGTAGTCGCGGTGGAACTCGAAGTAGAAGCGCAGCGCGTCGGACAGGTGTCTCACGAGCGGGTTCGCAGCGCGGCTGGGCAGCCCGTCCGGCTGACCGTCGGCGACGTGTTCGGGTTCCGGGCACCCGGCCTCGCGGGCCAGCTCGGCGAGGAAGGCGGGGCGCATCTCGAAGCGTTCCGTGGCGTCGAGCGGGCAGAGCACGGGCAGGCGGTCCGGGTCCAGGCCCTCCTCGGCCGCACGGGCATAGGCCGCATGGACCTCGCGCGCCGCGTGCGGGTCCACGTGGGTGTTCCACTCGGCCGTCGGGGTCGTGTTGCCCTGGTGGTAGAACGCGCCTCCCATGATCACGACGCGCTTGAAGAGCCACGGGAGCCGGGGCTCGGCGCGCAGGGCGAGGGCGAAGTTGGTCAGGGGCCCCGTCAGCAGGGCCGTGAGCCGCCCTGGTTCGGCGCGGGCGGCCTCGACCCACCGTGCGACGGCGTCGCCCGGAACCGCGCCGGGACCCGCCTGCGGGGGCGGCACGGGATCCAGGACGGCGTGCCCGAGGCCCTGCGGGCCGTGGGTCTCCGGCGTCGTCACGAGGCGGAGCTGCAGGGGCGTCTCGGCGCCGGTCAGGACCGGGACGCCGGCCCGGCCGCAGAGCGCGAGCAGGGCCCGGTTGTTGGCGGCGACCTGGGCCGTGCCGACGTTGCCGGGCGAGCTCGTCACGGCGACGAGGTCCACGTGGGGGCACGCGGCGAGGTAGGCGAGCGCCAGGGCGTCGTCGATCCCCGTGTCGTTGTCCATGAGGATCCGCACGGGCTCCGGGCCCGCCCCCGGCGCGGCGTCAGCTTCCCGCATGGCGTCCCGTCGCCGTGAGGAACTCGATGGCGGCGTCGTCGAGGTCCTCGAGGCTCGCCCAGGCGGCGTCGCTCGGCGCGCCCGCGACCGGCACGGACACGGCGCCCTGCCAATCACTCGCCACCATCTCGCCGGCGCGGACCCAGTGCCTGGCGGCCGTGCGGCCGGCCTGGATCCTCTCCACGGCCCGCGCCCCGTCGAGCCCGAGCCCGTCGACGGCGACCGAGGTCCGGCGTGGCGCGGAGGGAGCCGCGCGGAGCACCGCGGAAACGGGATCGCCGCCGGGGACGTCGTCGGCCAGCTGCACGTAGGGCAGCTCCGCGGCGCCGCCCGCCACGAAGCGGCGCACCAGCAGGAACTCTCCGTAGCCGGGCATCGACTCCGGGCCGAAGCCGCCGCCCGTCCGGTCCAACAGCACGGGACCGGTCGTGCCGGGGGCGTGGAAGCGGCTGAGCTGCCACGAGCCGTCGTCGTCGAGGCGGATGCGCGAGACGGCCAGGTAGAGCTCGGGTGGGCGGCCGAACGCGATCCGGGTTGTCAGGACGCCGGCCTCGAGGCTCCGGCGCAGCGCGCCGACGCGCCCCGAGGGCTCGTGAAAGGCCTCCCAGCGCTCGAACGGCTCCATCTCCGGCGGCCTAGAAGAGGGCGACGCGGGGCACGCGCGGGAACAGGGCGTCGAGGGCCTCCAGGTCGGCGGCGGACGGCGTCCACGACGCCGCCAACGCGTTCTCGCGCACCTGCTCCGGGCGGGTCGCGCCCGCGATGACGCTCGAGACCGCGGGCTGGGCGGCGAGCCACGAGAAGGCCACCTGCACCTCGCTCAGTCCCCGCTCGCGCGAGAACTCCCCGAAGGCGCGCAGCTGCTCGAAGTCCGCCTTCTCGAGCAGGTTCTGCCGCGAGTGCGTCAGCCGGGAGCCCTCGGGTGCCGCGCCGTGGGAGTACTTGCCCGTCAACAGGCCGTTGGCCAGCGGGAAGTAGGGCAGGACGCCCAGCCCGTAGGCCTCCGCCGCGGGAACCACCTCGAGCTCGGCCCGGCGGTCCAGGAGGTTGTAGTGGTTCTGGCTCGAGATGAAGCGCGTGCCCCCGGTCATCCGGGCGGTGAACTCGGCCTCGGCGATCTGCCATCCGGCCCGGTTCGAATGTCCGACGTAGCGGACCTTGCCGGCGCGGACCGCGTCGTCGAGGGCGGCGAGCGTCTCGTCGATGGGCGTGAGCGGATCCGGGGTGTGGAACTGGTAGAGGTCGATGTAGTCGGTCCCGAGCCGGCGCAGCGAGGCCTCGATCGCCGTCGTGATGTAGCGGCGCGAACCCCGGGCGCCGAAGTCGCGCCCGTTGGCGCCGCCGGCATCCATCCCGAACTTCGTGGCCACGACGACGTCGGAGCGGCGCGTGCCGAGCGCCCGTCCCAGCCGTTCCTCCGAGAGCCCGGGCACCCGGCCGTAGGTGTCGGCCGTGTCGAAGAGGGTCACCCCGGCGTCGACGGCGGCGTGGACGACGGCGTCCGTGCCCTCCTGCGACTCGGTGGCCGTCCCGCTGCGGCCCAGGTTGTTGCAGCCGAGCCCGACGACGGACACCACGAGTCCCGAGTCCCCGAGGCGGCGGTAGTTCATCTGGTCCTGTTCCATGGCGTCCTTTCGGGCAGGCCGCGGCTGCGGCGCGTGCGGGGCATGTGTCCTCGATTCTTGCACGCGTGCTTCACATGCGCGCTCCCGGGTGTTCCCGGTTCCCCTTTTGGGCGCGGAAGCCATAGCGTAGGAGGCATGTCAAAGGTCCTCACTTCACTTCCCGTCGGCGAACGCGTCGGCATTGCCTTCTCCGGCGGCCTCGACACCTCGGTGGCCGTGGCCTGGATGCGCGACAAGGGCGCCGTCCCCTACACCTACACGGGCGACCTGGGCCAGTACGACGAGCCCGACATCGACGCCGTGCCGGGCCGCGCCCTGGACTACGGGGCCGAGGCCTCGCGGCTCGTCGACTGCAAGCCCGGCCTCGTCGAGGAGGGCCTCGTGGCCCTCGCCTGCGGCGCCTTCCACATCCGCTCCGCGGGCCGCGCCTACTTCAACACCACTCCCCTGGGCCGCGCCGTCACCGGCACGCTCCTCGTCCGGGCGATGCGCGAGGACGGCGTGGACATCTGGGGCGACGGCTCCACCTACAAGGGCAACGACATCGAGCGCTTCTACCGCTACGGCCTCATGGCCAATCCGCGGCTGCGCATCTACAAGCCGTGGCTCGACCCCGACTTCGTGACCGAGCTCGGCGGCCGCCAGGAGATGAGCGAGTGGCTCCAGGCCCACGGCTTCCCGTACCGGGACTCCGCTGAGAAGGCCTACTCCACGGACGCCAACATCTGGGGCGCCACGCACGAGGCCAAGACGCTCGAGCACCTGGACACCTCGCTCGAGACGGTCGAGCCGATCATGGGCGTGCGCTTCTGGGACGAGTCCGTTCAGATCGCCACGGAGGACGTCGCGATCGCCTTCGAGCAGGGCCGCCCGGTCTCCATCAACGGCGCCACGTTCGAGTCCGATGTCGCCCTCGTCAACGAGGCCAACGTCATCGGCGGCCGCCACGGCCTGGGCATGAGCGACCAGATCGAGAACCGCATCATCGAGGCCAAGAGCCGCGGCATCTACGAGGCGCCCGGCATGGCGCTGCTGCACATCGCCTACGAGCGCCTGCTCAACGCGATCCACAACGAGGACACCGTGGCCACCTACCACGAGCAGGGCCGCCGCCTGGGCCGGCTCATGTACGAGGGCCGCTGGCTGGACCCGCAGGCGCTGATGCTGCGCGAGTCCATCCAGCGCTGGGTCGGCTCGGCCGTGACGGGCACCGTGGTGCTGCGCCTGCGCCGCGGCGAGGACTACACACTCCTGGACACCTCGGGCCCCGCGCTGAGCTACCACCCGGACAAGCTCTCCATGGAGCGCGTCGGCGACGCCGCGTTCGGCCCCCTGGACCGCATCGGACAGCTGACCATGCGCAACCTCGACATCGCCGACTCCCGCCAGCGCCTGGAGCAGTACGCCGGCCAGGGCCTCGTGGGCGGGGCCACAGCCGAGCTCGTGGGCCAGCTGGAAGCCGGAGGCGCGGAGGAGATCGCCGTCAAGGACGGAGCCGGAGAGGGCGCCTCGGCGTTCGAGCGGGCCATCGAGGCCGCGGCGTTCGACTCCGGAACCGACTGACGCCGTCGTCCCGCCCTCCCGAGGGCGCGGCGCGACGCACGGAGGCCCGGCCTCTTTGAGGGGGGCCGGGCCTCCGTGCGTCTGTCTCCGGGCGTCCTGCCGGCCCGTCCGGAGGTGTGGCCCCGGCGGGTGACCGCTTAGTCGAGCGTGAAGGGCGCCTTGCCGGGCGCGGGGTGCTTCTGGCGCAGCGTCCCGATCCCGCCCTGCCCGCCGACGGCGATGGAGAGCTTGCGGAAATCGAGGTCGGCCTCCCGCAGGCACGTCTTGATCGCCGCGACGGCCTTGCCCGGCTCCGGGCTGAGGATGCGCACGTTGAGCTTCCAGGGCGCCAGGTCCCAGGACTCGACCGTGCCGAGTCCGCGCCACGCGAGGTGGCCGGAGAGCAGGTCCACGGCCTTCTCGCGCAGGTACTCGTCCCGCTGCGTCCCGTCCCTGCTCTTGAGGGCATACTGCGCCACGACCCAGTACTGCTCGGCCGCGGGGATCTCGGCGAAGCCGTCCTCGGCGCACTGCTCGGCGAACGCCGACATCAGCTGCGCGCCCGCGGCGGGGTCGACGTCGTCGACGTCCTTGACGGTGGACTGGTGGCCGACCTTGCCGTGGTTGACCACGAACTGGCCGAGCTCGGCATCGGTGTAGGGCTCGTACCAGGCCTCGCGGAACTCGAGCTCGCCCTTCTCGTCCCGGCGGTAGGTGCGGATGATGGCCATGGTGCTCCTTGGGTGGCTGGATCGGCGGGGCCGATGGGTCGGGTGCGGCGGTGGTGCCGGGCGGGAGGTCGGTGGGTCAGGAGCGGGCGGTGGCCGCTCGGTCGAGCCGGCGGCCGGCGGCGAACCACTGCCCCGCCGTGTCCTGGTCGAATGGGGCGCGCCGCGCCCCGACGTCGTC
Organism: Zafaria sp. Z1313; assembly: GCF_050563205.1. Taxonomy (NCBI): domain Bacteria; kingdom Bacillati; phylum Actinomycetota; class Actinomycetes; order Micrococcales; family Micrococcaceae; genus Zafaria; species Zafaria sp. Z1313. The sequence goes on along the minus strand of NZ_JBNWUK010000001.1, from coordinate 402,183 downwards.
CAGGAGCGACTCGGCGGAGGCCCGCATGCGCCGCACGAGCTCCTCCGGGTAGCCGTACCGCCCGGCATGCTCGGTGAACTCGTCCTCGTCGTCGAGGTAGAGGCCCCGCTCGGCGGAGTCGACGACGTCGAGGTCCATGTCGATCGAGTTCGCCTCCCATCCCGCGGGGCGCAGCGGCCGCCAGCCCAAGGACGTGGAGACGTCGATGTAGAGCCGGACGCCGCCCGGGTGGTCCTCGTCGTAGAACGTCGCGACCCAGTCGCCGCCGCGCGGGAACAGGCAGACCGCGTCGGACTCGGCATGGAAGGCCAGCCCGGGGCGGGCCACGAACGAGCCGGCCGGCTGGAAGACCCAGTCGCCGTGTCGATCCGCGCCGAGGTACCGCCCGGGGACCACCCAGTGCGCCCCGCCGTCGTACTTCCACGCACGGGCCGCGACGAGGTCGCCCGGAACGGCGCCCTCGGGGTGCGGCAGGAGGCCCTCGGGGACGCTCACAGCTGCGGGATCTGTCCGGTGGGCAGGTCCTGGCCGGGCAGCGGCCGCGCGAACGGGACCTTGGTGCCGAGGACCTGCGCGAGCGTGTCCTGGGCGATCCGTTGCGCCGTGACGCCGACGCGTTCGAGCACCTGGCCCCGGGAGCCGTGCTGGAGGAACTCCGTCGGCAGGCCCACCTCGTTCAGGGCCGTGTCGACGCCGGCGGCGCGCATCTCCTGGCGGATGCGGGAGCCGATGCCGCCGGCCTTCACGCCGTCCTCGATGCAGACCACGATCCGGTGGCGCGCCGCGAGCCCGACGACGGAGCGCGGCACGGGCAGCACCCAGCGCGGGTCCACCACGGTGGAGCCGATGCCCTGCGAGGAGAGGCGTTCGGCGACGTCGAGGGCCATCGGGGCCATGGATCCGACCGCGACGATGAGCACGTCCGGATCCCCGGATCCGTGGCGGGCGAGGACGTCGACGCCGTCGTGGAGGCGCTCGAGGGCCTCGATCTGGCCGCCGACCGTGCCCTTCGAAAAGCGCAGCACGGTGGGGGCGTCGGACACGGCGACGGCCTCGCGCAGCTCCTCGCGCAGGCGCGTGGCGTCGCGCGGGGCCGCGAGGTGCAGGCCGGGGACGATCTGCAGGAGGGCCATGTCCCACATGCCGTGGTGGCTCGGCCCGTCCGGCCCGGTCACGCCCGCCCGGTCCAGGACGAGCGTCACGCCCGCGCGGTGCAGGGCCACGTCCATGAGCAGCTGGTCGAATCCCCGGTTCAGGAAGGTCGCGTAGATGGCGACGACGGGGTGCAGGCCGCCGAACGCCATGCCGGCCGCGGAGGTGATGGCGTGCTGCTCGGCGATGCCGACGTCGTACACGCGCTCCGGGTGCCGCTCGGCGAACTCCTGCAGGCCCACCGGGATCAGCATGGCCCCGGTCAGGCCCACGATGTCCTCGCGCTCGTCGGCGATCGCGGCGATCTCCTCGCCGAACACGCTCGTCCACGAGCGGGCCCCGGGACGCTCGACGGCCTGGCCGGTCTCCGGGTCGATCACGCCGACGGCGTGGAACTGGTCCTCCTCGTGCGCGCGGGCCGGGGCGTAGCCGCGCCCCTTCTCCGTCAGGGCGTGCACGATGACGGGCCCCTCGTAGTCGCGGGCCATCTGGAGGGCCTCCTCGACCGCCTCGAGGTCGTGGCCGTCGATGGGTCCGATGTACTTCATGCCGAGGTCCTCGAAGAGGCCCTGCGGCGCCCACCAGTCCTTGATGCCCTTCTTCGTGGCGTGGAGGGACTTGTACGCGAAGCGGCCCACGGGACCGCCGTCCTGCAGGCGCGCCTTCCACCAGTCGAGGGTGCCCTCGTAGACGCGGTGCGTGCGCACCTTGTCCAGGGTCTGCCGCAGCCCGGCGAGCTGGTCGGCGAGGCCGCCGATGGTCGGCGCGTAGGAGCGGCCGTTGTCGTTGACGACGATGACGACCTTGCGCTTCTTGTCCGCGGCGATGTTGTTCACGGCCTCCCAGGCCATGCCGCCCGTCAGCGCGCCGTCGCCGACGACCGCGACGACGTAGCGCCCGTCCTCGCCCCGCAGGCGGTAGGCACGGGAGATCCCGTCGGCCCAGGACAGAGAGCTGGAGGCGTGGGAGGACTCGACGATGTCGTGCACGGACTCGGAGCGGTCGGGGTAGCCGGCCAGGCCGCCTTCCTGGCGCAGCGTGGAGAAGTCCTGCCGGCCCGTGAGGAGCTTGTGCACATAGGACTGGTGGCCGGTGTCGAAGACGACGGAGTCGGTCGGCGAGTCGAAGACGCGGTGCAGGGCGATCGTGAGCTCCACGACGCCCAGGTTCGGCCCCAGGTGGCCGCCCGTGCGGGCGACGTTGGCGATGAGGAAGCCGCGGATCTCCGCGGCCAGTTCCTCCAGCTGCCCGGGCTCCAGCGCGCGCAGGTCGCGGGGCTCGCCGATGGATTCGAGCAGGGACACGAAGCCGTTCCTTTCGCCGGGGCAGGTACCGCCCCATCCTACCGGCCAGCCTGCCCCGTCCGGTCCCGGAATCGGGGCGAGCCGGGCGCGTGGCCGCGGATCCGGCGTCGTCCCCTCCACAGGCGCCGGGGAACGCCGCAGGACGGGCCCCCTCGAGGGGGACCCGCCCTGCGGCTGACCGGCCGGTCCGGGCAGTCCGCCTAGCTGGCCGAGATCTGGCGCAGCACGTACTGCAGGATACCGCCGTTGCGGTAGTAGTCCGCCTCGCCGGGGGTGTCGATGCGCAGCACGGCGTCGAAGGACTTGGTGGTGCCGTCCTCGGCCGTCGCGGTGACCGTGAGCGTCTTCGGCGTCGTGCCGTTGTTCAGCTCGGTCACGCCGGCGACGGAGTAGCTCTCCGTGCCGTCCAGGCCCAGGGTCGCGGCGGACTCGCCGGCCGGGAACTGGAGCGGCAGGACGCCCATGCCGATGAGGTTGGAGCGGTGGATGCGCTCGTAGCTCTCGGCGATCACGGCCTTGACACCCAGGAGCGCGGTGCCCTTGGCTGCCCAGTCGCGCGAGGATCCGGAGCCGTACTCCTTGCCCGCGATGACCACGAGCGGGGTGCCCGCGGCGGCGTAGTTCTGCGCGGCGTCGTACACGTAGGCCTGCGGTCCGCCGTCCTGCGTGAAGTCGCGGGTGAAGCCGCCCTCGACTCCGTCCAGGATCTGGTTGCGGATGCGGATGTTCGCGAACGTGCCTCGGATCATCACCTCGTGGTTGCCACGGCGGGAGCCGTAGGAGTTGAAGTCCTTGCGGTCCACGCCGTTGGCCAGCAGGTACTGCCCCGCCGGGGTGTCCGACTTGAACGAGCCGGCCGGGGAGATGTGGTCCGTCGTGACCGAATCGCCGAGCTTGAGCAGCACGCGCGCGCCGTCGATGTCCTTGACCGGATCCGGCTGTGCCTTCATGCCCTCGAAGTACGGGGGCTTCCGGACGTAGGTCGAGTCCTCCGCCCAGGCGAACGTGTCGCCGGCCGGGGTGTCGAGTGCCTTCCAGCGCTCGTCGCCGTCGAAGACGCCCTCGTAGCCCTTGGCGAACATCTCCTTGTCGATCGAGGAGTCGATGACCTGCTGGACCTCGACCGGGTTCGGCCAGATGTCCTTGAGGAACACGTCGTTGCCGGCCTCGTCCTGGCCGAGCGCGTCGGTGTCGAAGTCGAAGTCCATCGTGCCGGCCAGCGCGTAGGCGATGACGAGCGGCGGGGACGCCAGGTAGTTCATCTTGACGTCCGGGTTGATGCGGCCCTCGAAGTTGCGGTTTCCGGAGAGGACGGCGGTCGCGGCGAGGTCGTTGGCCTGGATGGCCTCCGAGATCTCCGGCTCCAGCGGGCCGGAATTGCCGATGCACGTGGCGCAGCCGTAGCCGACGATGTAGAAACCGAGCTTCTCCAGATACGGGGTCAGGCCGGACTTCTCGTAGTAGTCGGTGACGACCTTCGAGCCCGGGGCCACGGAGGTCTTGACCCACGGCTTCGAGGTCAGGCCCTTGTCCACGGCGTTGCGCGCGAGCAGAGCCGCGGCGAGCATCACGGAAGGGTTGGACGTGTTGGTGCAGGAGGTGATCGACGCGATGGACACGAGTCCGTGGTCGATCGTGAAGGAGCGTCCGTCGGCGGTGGAGACGTCCACGGCCTTCGACGGGCGGCCCACGCCCAGCGCGTCGGCGTCGCCGGCGGCGTAGTTGTGGATGTCCTTGCGGAACTGCTCCTTGGCGTCGGTGAGCTGGATGCGGTCCTGCGGACGCTTCGGGCCGGCGATCGAGGGGACCACGGTGGACAGGTCCAGCTCGAGGAACTCGGAGAAGCGCAGCTCGCGGCTCGGATCGTGCCAGAGGCCCTGTTCCTTGGTGTAGGCCTCGACGAGCGCGACCTCTTCGTCCGTGCGGCCCGTCAGGCGCAGGTAGTCCAGGGTCACGTCGTCGATGGGGAACATCGCGGCGGTCGAGCCGAACTCCGGGCTCATGTTGCCGATGGTGGCGCGGTTGGCGAGCGGCACCTGGGCGACACCGTCGCCGTAGAACTCGACGAACTTGCCGACGACGCCGTGCTGGCGCAGCATCTCGGTGATGGTCAGCACCACATCGGTGGCGGTGGCGCCGGCCGGGATGGAGCCGGAGAGCTTGAAGCCCACGACGCGCGGGATGAGCATGGAGACGGGCTGGCCGAGCATGGCCGCCTCGGCCTCGATGCCGCCGACGCCCCAGCCGAGCACGCCCAGGCCGTTGACCATGGTGGTGTGCGAGTCGGTGCCGACGCAAGTGTCCGGGTAGGCGCGGACCGCGCCGTCGACCTCTCGGGTCATGACGGTGCGCGCGAGGTACTCGATGTTGACCTGGTGGACGATTCCGGTGCCCGGGGGCACGACCTTGAAGTCGTCGAACGCCGTCTGGCCCCACCGCAGGAACTGGTACCGCTCGCCGTTGCGCTGGTACTCGATCTCCATGTTGCGCTCGAGGGCGCCGGAGTTGCCGAAGGCGTCGATCTGCACGGAGTGGTCGATGACCATCTCGGCCGGGGCCAGCGGGTTCACGCGCTTCGGGTCTCCGCCGAGGTCCTTCACGGCCTCGCGCATGGTCGCCAGGTCGACGACGCAGGGCACGCCGGTGAAGTCCTGCATGATGACGCGGGCCGGGGTGAACTGGATCTCGGTGTCCGGCTCGGCGTTCGCGTCCCACTGGGCCAGGGCCCGCACGTGGTCCGCGGTGATGTTGGCACCGTCTTCGGTGCGCAGCAGGTTCTCCAGCAGGACCTTGAGGCTGTACGGAAGGCTCTCGGAGCCTTCAACGGCCTTCAGCCGGAAAATTTCATACTCGGTGCCATCGACGTCCAATACGCCCTTGGCCCCAAAACTGTCCACAGTACTCACGGGGACTCCTCTCGCCAGACTTTCATCTTTGTTGCACACGTAACCCCCGTGCCAGTAAGGACTGCCTAACAGCAGACGGGGATCGCGGGAAATACGGCAGAGCTGGACCCAGTCTAGCCGTTGTGTGACGCCGGCCCCGGGCCCGACGGCACGAGCAGCCCCACGGTCTCGAGGTGGTGGGTGTTGGGGTAGAGGTCCAGGACGCGCACCGAGGCGAGCCGGTAGCCGCGGCGCGCGAAGTCGGCGACGTCGCGGGCGAAGGACGCGGGGTCGCAGGAGACGTAGGCGATCCTCGCCGGCGCCGCTTCGGCGATCTGCCGCACCACGGCCTTGCCGGCACCCGTGCGCGGGGGATCCAGGACGACGCCGGAGAACCGCTTCCCGTCCCGGCCCGCCTCGGCGGCGGCGGGGCGCAGGAGCCGCTCGACCCGGCCCTGCCGGACCCTCGCCTGGGGCAGCTCGTGGGCGTTGCGCCGCGCGTCCCGGCTCGTGCCCGGCGCGCCCTCGATGGAATACACGAGGCCTTCGGGTCCGACGGCGGCGGCGAGCGGCAGCGTGAAGAGCCCCGCCCCCGCGTAGAGGTCCGCGACCGCGTCGCCCGGGGACGGCGCGATCAGGCCGGTGACGGCCTCGACGAGGACGTCGGGGGCCCGCCGGTGGATCTGCCAGAAGCCCTCCCCCGTGACCCGGTACGCATGCCCGGCCGCCTCCTCGGCGACCCACGTCCGCCCGGCCAGGCGGCGCAGGCTGCCCTTCCCGTCGGCGGCGGACCCGGCGGCCTGCGTGGCTGCCGCGACGGAGACGCCGTCGGGCAGCCGGCGCGCGGCGCGCTCGGCGGAACCGGCGGGCGCGTCCGGCGCCGCGATCAGCAGGACGAGGACCCCGCCGCCGGCGGCCGGGGCGGCGATCTCGACGCGCGCGATGCCGGGCAGCGGGACGTCCCACGGCTTCAGGGAGCGGATCGCGTCCGTGGCCAGGGGCATGTCCTTCACCGGGACGAGCACGTCCGAGTGGTGGGCGTTCATGGCCAGCCGTCCGGCCGCGTCGACGCTGAACGCCGCGCGCGTCCGCCAGCCGAGCCCGAGCGGATGCTCGCCGTCGACGGCCTCGACGCCGGCGAAGCCCACGGCGTCGGCGTCCATGCCGCCGAGGCGGTGCAGCTGCTCGGCGAAGACCTCGCCCTTCAGCGCCCGCTGCCGGGAGAGCCCGATGTGCCCGAACTCGGCCCCGCCGACGGGCAGCGTCCCGCGTTCTGCGGCCCGCAGCGCGTCGGCCTCGGCCCACGGGTGCGGGCGCCGGTCGGGCGAGGCCTCGAGGACCTCGACGGCGTCCGCCCGCCAGAAGCGCGCCGACGCGTCGTCCGCCCGCAGGCGCGCCCGGACCAGTTCCCCGGGCAGGGAGTGGCGCATGAACACGACCCGCCCTTCGTGCCGCGCCACGAAGTGGCCTCCGTGCGCGGGCGCGCCGACGCGCAGCTCGACCACGGCGCCGCCGGCGGCGTCCGCGCGGGACGCGGCGGAGGGGTCCTCGGGTGCGGGGTGGTTCATCGTGGTCCCTCCTGGGCGGGGCCCGGGGTCGTGTCCGGCGTCGTACCGGAGGTGGTGTCCGTCGTCGTGCCCGGCACCTGACGGGGCGCGGTGGCTCCGGGCTGCTCGAAGAGCGCCCTCCCGTGCGTGGACTCGGAGAGCTGCCAGGGAACGCTCGCCACGACGACCCCGGGTTCGAAGTGCAGGCGGGTCTTGATCCGCAGCGCCGTCTGGTTGTGCACGAGCTGTTCCCACCAGCGTCCCACGACGTACTCGGGGATGTAGACCACCACGAGGTCGCGCGGCGAGTCCCGCTTGATGCCCTTGATGTAGTCGATGATGGGCGCGGCCGTCTCCCGGTACGGGGAGGCGAGCACCGTGAGCGGCACGGGCAGCCCGAGCCGCTCCCACTCGGCGAGCGTCCGGGCCGTCTTCTCCCCGTCGATGTCCACGATCACGGCGTCGAGCTTCGAGGGCCGCCCGGCCCGGGCGAAGGCGAGGGCGCGCAGCACGGGCTTGCGCAGCGTGGAGACCAGGATGAGCGCGTGCACGCGGGCGGGCAGGGCGCGGACGGGGTCGGTGTCCTCGATCGCCAGCTCGCGGTCCACGGCCTCGTAGTGGCGGTGGATCGAGTACATGACGAGGTAGAGGGCCACGATGCCGAGCACCGCGAGCCACGCGCCGAAGATGAACTTGGTGGCCAGGACGACGACGAGCACCGCGGCGGTCAGCACGAAGCCGACGAGGTTCAGCAGGCGCGAGCGGGCGATCCGCTGCCGCACGCGCCGGTCGGCGGTCGCGGCGAGCTGGCGCGACCAGTGCCTGACCATGCCGAGCTGGCTCAAGGTGAAGGAGACGAACACGCCGACGACGTAGAGCTGGATCAGGGTCGCGACGTGGGCGTCGAAGAGCAGCACGAGCACGAGGGCCGCGATGCCGAGTGCGAGGATGCCGTTGCTGAAGCCCAGGCGGTCGCCTCGCGTGCGCAGCTGGCGGGGCAGGTAGCCGTCGGCGGCGAGGTGGGAAGCGAGCGCCGGGAAGGAGCGGAACGCCGTGTGCCCGGCCATCCACAGCACGCCCGCCGTGAGCGCGAGGATGGCGTAGAACCCCGGACTATGCGGGCCGAACACGGCGTGGGCGAGCTGACCGACGACCGGGGCCTGGACGTAGTCGGCGGGGATGGGACCGCCGTCCAGGAGCAGGTTCGCCTGCGGGTCCTCGACGACGTGGACGCCCGTGAAGCGGGCCAGGAACATGGTGCCCAGGGTCAGCGCCGTGGCGATGACCCCGAGCCACAGCAGGATGGAGGCGGCGTTGCGGGCGCGCGGCGGCGCGAGCGTCGGGACGTTGCTGATCGGCGCCTCGATCCCGGTCAGGGCGGCCGAGCCGGTCGAGAACGCCCGCAGCACGAGCAGGGCCCCGAACAGCCCCGTCAGGCCGGCCTCGTAGCCGGCCTCGGGGACGATCTCGAAGCCGGCGCTCGGTGCGCTGCCGAGGGTGCCGGTGGCCGCTGCCACCGCCCCGGCGCCGATCATGGCCGCCATGCCGGCGACGAACGCGTAGGTCGGCACCGCGTTGCCGATGCGCGAGCGGCCGACGCCGCGCAGGTTCAGGACCGCCAGGAGGACGACGCCGGAGCCCGCCAGGAGCGCCTGCCTCCCGTCGAGCAGGGGGACGGCGGCGACGAGGAAGTGCGCGGCCGAGGACATCGAGACGGCGACGGTGAGGACGAAGTCGATCAGGAGGGCGGCGGCGACCGTGGTCCCCGCGCGGGGACCGAGGTTGACGGAGGCGATCTCGTAGTCGCCCTTCCCCGAGGGGTAGGCCTTCACCGATTGCCGGTAGGAGGCGATGATGACGAGCATAACGGCCATGACGGCGACGCCGACCAACGGGGAGAAGTAGATGGCGGACAGCCCGGCCATCGCCAGCGTCAGCAGGATCTCGTCCGGGGCGTAGGCGACGGAGGACAGCGCGTTGGAGGAGAGCAGGGGCAGGGCGAGGCGGCGGCGCAGCGGGGCCTGCTTGAGGCTTTCGGTCCGGAAGGGCCGCCCCACCAGCATGCGTTTGAGCGCGTCGAGGAACGTCAGCACCTGTCAACGTTAGCCCGGCGGGCGCCGCACGGCCACACCGGCACGGCCGAAGCGTGCGAGACTGGGGTTCACAAGGCGCGGAGGGCCGTCGGGGCCGCTCCGCCGAGGTACGGAAACCAGGAGCTGACGTGGCGCACTTCGTCATCATGGGGGCGGGCCGGGTCGGCGTGACCCTGGCCCACGCGCTCGACGATTCGGGACACAGCGTGGCGATCATCGACCAGGACGAGCGGGCCTTCCGCCGCTTGAGGCGCGGCTTCTCGGGGCGCCGCGTGACCGGCGTCGGATTCGACCGCGAGACGCTCGAGCGGGCGGACATCGCCGACGCCTATGCCTTCGCCGCCGTCTCGAGCGGGGACAACTCGAACATCCTGGCCACGCGCGTGGCCCGCGAGAGCTACCACGTGCCCCACGTCGTGGCCCGCATCTACGATCCCGGCCGGGCCGAGATCTACCAGCGGCTCGGGATCCCCACGGTCGCCGCGGTGCGCTGGAGCGCCGACCAGGTGCTGCGGCGCATCCTGCCCGAGCAGGGCGTCAACGGCGACTTCCGCGACGCCTCGGGCCGGCTCCTGCTCGGCGAGGTCGCGGTGCATGCGGACTGGTACGGCAGCTCGTTGACGGACATCGAGGCCGCGGCCGGGCTGCGCGTCGCGTACCTGACCCGCTTCGGGGAGGGCCTCATTCCCGGCCCCGGCGCCCGCCTGCAGCAGGGCGACGTCCTGCACGCCATGATGCCCGTGGGGTCCACCGGCGAGATCGACAGGATCCTCTCCTCACCGCCGGCGGCAGCCGGAGACGGCGCGGAGGAGGAGCTGTGAAGGTCGTCATCGTCGGAGCGGGGAGCGTGGGCTCCTCGATCGCCAGGGAACTGCTCGCGCACGGGCACGACGTCCTGCTCATCGACGAGAAGCCGGAGGTCGTCGGGCGCAGCGGGCTGCTCGGCGCCCGGTGGCTCTTCGGCGACGCGTGCGAGCTCAGCACGCTCCAGGAGGCCGGGCTCGACGGCGTCGACGTCGTCGTCTCCGCCACCGGGGACGACAAGGTCAACCTCGTCGTCTCCCTCCTCGCCAAGAGCGAGTTCGGCGTCGGCCGCACGGTCGGCCGCGTCAACAACCCCAAGAACGACTGGATGTTCGACGACGCGTGGGGCGTGGACGTCGCGGTGAACACGCCGCGCCTCATGACGGCGCTCGTCGAGGAGGCCGTCGAGATCGGGGACCTCGTGCGGCTCCTGACGCTGCAGACCGGCGTCACGTCCATGGTGGAGTTCACGGTTCCCGCCGATTCGCCGCTCATCGGGATGACCCTCGGGCAGCTGGACTGGCCGCAGGACTCCACCGTCGTGGCGGTGCTGCGCGACGACCTGCCCATCACGCCGAGCCCCGACGACGTCATCGAGGCCCGGGACGAGCTGTTCCTCATCACGGCGATCGCCGCGGAGGACGAGCTGCGCCGCGTGCTCCGGCCCCAGCCGGAGCCGGGGAACCCGTCGGCCGGGTAGCACGTGCCGACGGGCGCGCGGCCCGGAAGGACCGCTGCGACCCCGTGGCTCAGGACTTGGCGGTGGCCGTCCCGTCCGCGGGCGGGCGCGAGAGCGACCAGGCGAGCCACAGGCCGATCGCGTAGAGCGGGAGGCCCATGGCCAGGCGGGCCGCCCCGAGCGCGGGCACGTTGTCCGCGAAGTACAAGGGGACCTGGACGGCGAGCCGGGCCGCGAACACGGCCACGACGATCCACGTGGCCACGGCATAGGCGCGCAGCCGCGCCGGCTCCCGGCGCCACGTCGTCCCCTCGCCGCGGATGAAGCCCAGGACGACGCCCATGAGCGGCCAGCGCAGCAGGATCGAGAGCACCATCGCGCCGCCGTAGGCGAGATTCGTGAAGAACCCGGCGACGTAGTAGTCCTTGGCCTCGCCCGTCGTGCGGGAGACGAGCGCGCACACGACGACGCCGGCGAGGCCGGCGAGGGCCTGCGTCAGCGGCGTGCGCTGGACGAGCCGCGCCACGGTGAAGACGGCGGCGACGGCGAGGGAGGCGATCAGTGCGGGATTGAGCTGCTGCCATACCGTGAAGACCACGAGGAACACGAGGCCCGGCAGCACGCTCTCGGCGAGGCCCCGGACACCGCCGATCGTCGCGAGGACGTCGACCTGGCCGTCCGCGCCGCGCCGGACACCGGCGTTCTCCGCGACGCGCCGGGCGATGTCCTCCGCGCTCGGCGCGGCGTCGTCGTCCGGTCGGGGTCGAACCGGTTCCTGCTCACTCATGGCGGGGGGCCTCGTTGCTCTCGGGCGCTGGAAGGATCTCGTAGCGCGGGTTGAAGACCGTGGGGACGCCGTCGACGGCGGACACCATGCCGGAGAAGCGGAGCCTCGCCCCGGCCACGACGCCGGGGACGGTCCGCTGGCCGTGCCAGACGAGCCGCAGCGACGGTGCGGGACGGCGCCGGCCGCCGGGCGGGGCCGGCGCGTCCACGACGCTGGCCAGGAACGACGGCGTCTGCGCGGCCGGCTGCAGCCGGACGTGCTCGACGAAGCCCTCGGCGTGGACCCGGCCGCGCGGGGGCAGCCCCTCGATGCCGGTGCAGGGCCCGGACGGAGCGGGCACCGCCTAGCCGATCTGGGTCGTCTCGGGGCCGCGCTCGGGCGGGGCCACCGGGGACGGGCCGCCCGGCTGCGCCGGTTCGCGGCGGGCGACGGCCCCCTCGGGCATGCGCAGCGGAAGGAGCTCGGCCGGGGGCATGGGCTGCTCGCCGCGGACCACGATCGCCCGGGCGATCCGGTCTTCGAGGCGCTCGGCCTGGGCTCGGTCCAGCGTGGCCGGCCCGCCGACGACGCCGCGGAGGAACCAGCGTGGTCCGTCGACGCCGATGAAGCGGGCCACCATGTACCCCTGCGTGCCGTCGGGTCCGGTCGCGGGGACGCGGGCGATGATCTCCTCGCCGAAGCGGCCCTGCACGCGGTCGGTCTTGCCGCCCTGACCGGCGATGCTCTCGGAGATCTGGTCCGCGATGCCGGACCACAGGCCGCTGGACTTCGACGCCGCGAAGACCTGCAGCTGCAGCCGCGAGCCGTCGAGCTCGAGGGCGACGGCGACGACGCGCTTCGTGGCGTCCTCGACCTCGAGCCGCAGGTTCATCCCCTCGATGGGCTCGATGAGCAGGGCCCCGAGGTCGACGTATCCGTCGCGCGCCGGCGCGTCCTCGGACTCGGCGTCGAACGGGCCGGACAACGCGGTGGGCGCCGTCCCCGCCTCGGCGGGGACGGATCCGGGTTCAACGGCTTCCGGGGCCTCCGCGGCGTCCGTGGCCGCGGCGTCCTGCGTTCCCGCCGCGTTCTTGTTCTTGCGCTTGAAGATCATGGTGCTGCTCCTTGGGCCGGACGGGCCGGCCGATCAGGGCCGGTGGTGGACACACCGGCCGGAAGGTCAACGTGCGGCGCCGGCGCCGGGTTCCGCAACGGCGAAGCCCCCGGTGGACCCGAAGCCCCCTTCGCCCCTCACCGAGCCGGGCAGCTCGTCGACGGCCACGAATCGGGCGGTCTCGACGCGCTGGATGACGAGCTGGGCGATGCGGTCTCCGCGGCGCAGTTCGATCGGCTGGCTCGAGTCCGTGTTCAGGAGGGTGACGGCGATCTCTCCGCGGTAGCCGGCGTCGACGGTCCCGGGGGCGTTGACCACGGTCAACCCGTGGCGCGTGGCCAGGCCCGAGCGAGGGTGCACCAGTCCGACGTAGCCGTCCGGCAGCGCGAGCGAGACGCCCGTGGGCACGAGCCGGCGCTCGCCCGGAGCGAGGACGACGTCCTCACGGGCCCGCAGGTCGGCCCCGGCATCGCCCGGATGGGCGTAGCTCGGCGGTTCGAGTCCGGGGTCGAGCATCTTCAGCTGGACGTCGAGGGTCGCGTGCGTCTCGGGCATGGGGCCGGGTTCTCCAAGGCTTCGGGAAGGGGACGTGTTCACTCTAGCGGCGATCCGGCACCGCCCCAATGCGCAAGGCTTCCTTCACGGGCCATAAACTGGTTGCCATGGCCACCACCCCGCAGCAGTCCCCCACCGCCCCCGCTCCCCTGTTCCACGAGAAGCTCTGGCCGGCCTGGTGGATCTGGCTCCTGGTCCTGGGGACGGGCGGCGCGGCGTTCGTTGCCCTGGCGCCGGTCGGCATCACGGCCGGCATCGTGGCCGCCATCGTCGTCGTCCTGGCCCTGATCGTCGTCGGCGTGGCCACGACGTCCGCGATCACCGTCACGGAAGACACCCTGCAAGTGGGCCGCGCCGTGATCGAGCGCTCCTACGTCGGCGAGGCCGCGGCGTACCGCGGCGAGGACGCCACCTTCCAGCGCGGCCGCGGCCTGAACGGCACGGCCTTCCTGTGCCTGCGCGGGTGGATCGACCCCGTCGCCCGGATCGAGATCACGGACCCGCGCGACGCCACCCCGTACTGGCTCGCCTCGACGCGCCGGCCGGAAGATCTCGTCGCCGCGCTGCAGCGCCCGTAGCCGCACCCCGCGGGCCCCCGACATCACACGGTCCCGGAAACCACAAAAGCGGCGTCCCGTCCGGGACGCCGCTTGATGCAGTCGGGGTGCCCGGCCCTCTGGCCCGGCTTCCCTGGTTCCTAGCCTTCGCAGTCCTTGCAGAAGAGCAGGCCGTTCTTCTCCTTGGCGACCTGGGAGCGGTGCCGCACCAGGAAGCAGGAGGCACACGTGAACTCGTCCGCCTGCGCGGGCAGGACGCGGACCAGCAGCTCCTCGCCGGACAGGTCGGCGCCCGGAAGCTCGTAGCTGTCGGCGGTCTCGGCCTCGTCCTCGTCAACGACCGCGGACTGCTTGTCCGAACGGCGGCCCTTCAGCTCTTCGAGGGAGTCCTCGCTGAGCTCGTCCTCATTCTTGCGCGGCGCATCGTAGTCGGTCGCCATAGTCTCTCAATCACGCTCCGGTGGTAGCTGCTATCGGTCTGCGCAGGCCCTGGCCCGCGCGGGAAATCCTCGTCTAGGCGCAGGCCGTGCCTGCGGGAAACAACTTCCGTCCCGTCCCTTGTCCGGAGCGGAATCCCCCTGTCCCGGCCCGTACAACGCCGCAACGGGCCGTTTTGTGCCCGTGACGCACAGATTGTTCACCATCGGCGGAGAAAAATCCAATCCCCGTCGGCCGCCCCGTCATCCTTGCCGCCAGGACACATCCGCGGGTCCCACCGGAGTGCGCGCCACACCCCCGCAAATCACGGGTTTCCGGGCCCTTCAATGGCATTGTTTCTGGGAGAACGCAACGGCTGTGGAGGTTTTTCATGCGGCAAGTCAAGCTGGTGGGTGTCCATGAGGACGGCGGGCACCTGCTCTTGGGCACCGAGGACGGTGGCAGCTTCCAGCTGGTCATCGACGAGGCCCTGCGCGCTGCCGTGTCCCGGCCCGCGTCCCGCTCCGGCGCGCCCTCGCCCGGGGCGTCACTGGCCCCGCGGGAGATACAGGCCCGGATCCGGTCCGGCGCCACGGCGGAGGAGCTCTCCGAGGAGTCCGGCCTGCCGCTGGCCAACGTGATGCGCTACGCGGGCCCGGTCTTCGCCGAGCGGGAGTACGTCGCCCAGCAGGCGCGGGGCGTCGAGGTCTCCGCACCCCAGGCGAACGACGGCTACCGCTCCACCTTCGGCGACGATCCCGCCACCCTGGGCGAGGTCGTCCCGGTCCGCCTGACGGGATTGGGCATCGACGCGGAGTCCGCCGAGTGGGACGCCTGGCGCCGCTCCGACGGCACCTGGGAAGTCGTCGTGAGCTTCGCCCCGTCCTCCTCGACGCACCAGTCGATGATCGGCGAGGAGCCGCCCGCGCGGTGGATCTTCCACCCGGCCCGCAAGTCGCTGCAGAACACCAACCGCTGGGCCCAGGTGCTCAGCGAGCTCGAACCCCTGGACACGCCCCTGGGCGGCCGCCGGTTGACGGCCGTCTCCGACCGGCCCTTCGACTTCGAGGCCGATGCCGCGACGCCGGCGGGCCCGGCGACCGGCGTCCCGCAGGCCGACCGCGACCGGGAGGACTTCCTGGACCTGCTCCGCTCCCGCCGTGGGCAGCGGCTCGGCACCGACGAGGACGCCGACGACGCGCTCGCGGAGGCCCTGACGCGCGGCGAGATCCCGGCCGCCCATCCGCGCGACGAGGAATTCGCCGACGCCGACGAGGCGGAGCGCCTCGGCCTGGCCGAGGACACGGACCATGACGGCCTGCCCCGGCTGCACGACGGCGTGAGCACGCACACGAGCGAGTTCACGGTCGTGCCGTCGCTGCGGGCCCTGCGCTTCGACGCCCGGGACGAACCGGAGCCGGACGGCGACGACGCCGCTCCCGACGAGTCCGGCCAGCCGCGCAAGAACCGCCAGAAGCGCTCCTCCGTCCCGAGCTGGGACGAGATCGTCTTCGGCCGCAAGAACGACTGACCCGCAGGCCGCGGCCGCGCGGTTCGCGCACGACCGACGCGGTGGCGGGCCGGGCTAGGCGCGGTGGAGGATGTTCTCCTGCAGCACGTCGTAGCCGAGGCGCAGGATCAGCACGCCGACCACCACGAGGAAGACGATCCTGATGAACCGGCTCCCCTTGCTCACGGCCATGCGCGCGCCGAGGTAGCCGCCGATCATGTTGGCCACGCCCAGGACCAGGCCGAGACCCCAGAGCAGGTGGCCCGAGGGCAGGAAGAACGCCAGGGCGCCGAGGTTCGTGGCCATGTTGACGATCTTCGCCTTGGCGCTCGACGCCAGGAAGTTGTAGCCCAGGAAGACCACCATGGCGATGATGAGGAACGAGCCCGTCCCGGGGCCGATCAGCCCGTCGTAGAAGCCGATCACGAGCCCGATCAGGCCCGCCGTGGCGTAGTGCCGCGGACCGGTGAAGCGCAGCCTCGTCAGCTCGCCGACGGTGGGCTTGAAGGCCGTGAAGAGCGCGACGGCGACGAGAGCGGCCACGATGATGGGCTTGAACACGGACGCGGGCAGCACGGTGGCGATGATCGCCCCGCCGAAGCTGCCGGCCAACGCGATGCCGGCCATGGGCAGCGCGGTCTTCAGGTCCGGGCTGGCCCTGCGGTAGTACGTGACGGCGCTCGTCGTGGTGCCGAAGACCGAGCCGAGCTTGTTCGTGGCGAGGGCCTGGACGGGCGTGATCCCCGGAACGAGGAGCAGTGCCGGGAGCTGGAGCAGCCCCCCGCCGCCGACGACGGCATCGATCCAGCCGGCGGCGAGGCCCGCGACCACCACGAGGAGCAGGGTCCCGGCCTGGAGGTCCTCCAGGCCGGAGCCCTCAAGCCCGGCGAGCCATTCGACCACGCGGGGCCGCTAGCCGCGGACCGTCGCGGCCAGGCGTGCGACGACCTCGTCCACGGGGACGTTCTCCGCCGTCCCGGAGGCCCGGTCCTTGACCTCGACGAGGCCCTCGGCGAGGCCGCGCCCGATGACGGCGATGGTCGGGACGCCGATGAGCTCCGCGTCACCGAACTTCACGCCGGCGGAGACCTTGGGACGGTCGTCGTAGATCACCTCGAGGCCGAGCGCCTCGAGCTCGTTCGCGATCTTGTCGGCGGCGGCGAACATCTCCTCCGTCTTGCCGGTGACGACGAGGTGGACGTCGGCCGGGGCCACGTTGCGCGGCCAGACCAGGCCCCGCTCGTCGTGGTTGGACTCGGCCAGCGCGGCCACGGCGCGCGTCACGCCGACGCCGTAGGACCCCATCGTCACCGTGACGAGCTTGCCGTTCCGGTCCAGGACCTGCAGCCCCAGGGCCTCGGCGTACTTGGTGCCGAGCTGGAAGATGTGTCCCATCTCGATCCCGCGCGCGGTCTGCAGCGGCCCCGAGCCGTCGGGGGCCGGATCGCCCTCGCGGACCTCGACGGACTCGATGACGCCGTCCCAGCCGAAGTCGCGTCCCGCCACGAGGCCGAAGACGTGCTTGCCGGCCTCGTTGGCGCCGGTGATCCACCGCGTGCCGGCCACGACGCGCGGATCGACGAGGTACGTGATCCCGCTGGCCGCGTCGGTGCCCAGCAGGCGGTCTCCGTCGCCCAGGCCGGGGCCGATGTAGCCCTTGACGAGCCGCGGGTGCTTCTTGAGGTCCTCCTCGGTGGCGGCCTCCACGGACAGCTCGCCGGGGACGTCGACGTGCGCGCCGATGTTGGCCTCGACGCGCTTGAGGTCCACGGCGCGGTCGCCGGGGACGCCGATCACGACGAGCTGGCGCTCGAGCGTGGGCAGCGTGACGGCCAAGACGACGTTCTTGAGGGTGTCGGCGGCGGTCCACGGCCCGCCCTCGCGCGGGGCGATGCGGTTGGAGGCCTCGACGAGCGTGTCGATCGTCGGGGTGTCCGGGGTGTCCAGGACCTCGAACGCCGGGAAGTGCGTGAAGTCGATCTCCTCCGGGACGACGGTCGTCACCGCCTCGACGTTGGCGGTGTAGCCGCCGGGCGAGCGGACGAACGTGTCCTCGCCGATCTCGGTGGGGTGCAGGAACTCCTCGGACTTCGACCCTCCCATGGCGCCGGCCGTCGCGGCGACCGGGACCACCTCGAGGCCGAGCCGGGCGAAGATCCTCAGGTAGGCGGCGCGGTGGGCCTGGTAGGCCGCCTCGAGGCCGGCTTCGTCGATGTCGAAGGAGTAGGAGTCCTTCATGATGAACTCGCGTCCGCGGAGCAGGCCGGCGCGCGGGCGGGCCTCGTCGCGGTACTTGTTCTGGATCTGGTACAGGTAGACGGGCAGGTCCTTGTAGGAGGAGTACAGGTCCTTGACCAGGAGGGTGAACATCTCCTCATGGGTGGGGGCCAGGAGGTAGTCGGCGTCCTTGCGGTCCTTGAGGCGGAACAGCCCCTCGCCGTACTCCTTCCAGCGGTTCGTGGCCTCGTAGGGCTCCCTCGGCAGCAACGCCGGGAAGTGCACCTCCTGGCCGCCGATCGCGTTCATCTCCTCGCGCACGATCGCCTCGACCTTGGCGAGGACCTTCAGCCCGAGCGGGAGCCACGTGTAGATCCCCGGGGCGGCGCGGCGGATGTAGCCGGCGCGGACCAGCAGCTTGTGGCTGGCGACCTCGGCGTCGACGGGATCCTCGCGGAGGGTGCGGAGGAAGAAGCTGGAGAGTCGGAGAACCACGGCTCCTCTTTCTGGATCGTGGGCCGGGGGCGCGAGCCGGCCGGCACGGGGACGTGACAGGGGGTCCGGGGCGGTCTGGCCGCCCGGGCCCCCTTCACTTTACCGCCTGCTCCCCCGGCGTCCGGCCCGCCCGGCGCCGGTTCAGAAGAGGATGGTCGCGAACTCCCCGACCTGGTGGAAGCCGACGCGGCGGTAGGTCGCCAGCGCGGGCGTGTTGTAGTCGTTGACGTAGAGGCTCGTCACGGGCGCCAGCTCGAGCGCGTGCCGGGCCACGGAGGCCATGTAGCCGGCGGCGAGGCCGAGCCCGCGGAACTGAGGCGCGAGCCAGACGCCCTGGATCTGGGTGGCGCGCGGCGAGACGGTGCCGAGCTCCGCCTTGAAGCGGACCCGTCCGGAGGGCTCGAGGTCCACGAAGGAGTGCCCCTGGCGGATCAGCGTGCGCACGCGGGCCCGGTAGTAGGATCCTCCTCCGGCGAGCGGGGAGTAGCCCAGCTCCTCCTGGAACATCGCCGCGCAGGCGGGCAGGACGACGTCGTACTCCTCCTCCCGGGTCCGCCGGACGACGCCGGGGCCCGGCTCGGGCGCGCGGTCGAGCCGCATGAGCGGCTGGGAGGCGCGGATGTCGAAGGCTCGCTGCGGGCCGTCCTGCAGGCGCGACCACAGCGACAGGACCGTGCGGGCATCGCCGAAGACGGAGGAGAAGCGGCGCTCGAGCGGCAGGATCGCGTCCGCGAACGCCGTCGCGTCCTCCGGCGAGGCCTCGACGGGGACGATGTTCATCCCCACCCAGCATGCGGCGGCGAGCCGGTTCCCGTCGAAGCGGCCGAGCACGAGCGAGCCGGTCGAGGACGGCGCGGCGGTCCCGGTGGCCTCGAGCTGGGAGTCCATGAAGAGGTGGGCGACGGGGTCTCGGTCCACGAGGGCGCGCAATCCCGGCGTGTCGGCGTCGCCGAGCACGCGGACGCCGCCGCCCAGCTCCTCGCCCGCCGACGGCATGCGCCGTGTTCCGGGCAGCCACGGTGCCACCCTGGAGAGAATCCTCGCCACCGTTCCCCTTATCCCGTTCCGCCCGGTTCCCTGCCCCTAGTCTGTCAGGAACCGGAGCGGATGCGACAGGGCGCGCCCGTCGGGGGGCGCGCCCTGTGTCATGCGGCCGTCATACGGGCGGCCCGCCGGCGTCAGGAGACGGTGACCGTGGGGGCCCCGCCGCCGTCCTCGGGGACCTCCATGGACTCGGCGATGCGCATGGCCTCCTCGATGAGCGTCTCGACGATCTGGTCCTCGGGTACGGTCTTGATGACCTCGCCCTTGACGAAGATCTGGCCCTTGCCGTTGCCGGAGGCGACCCCGAGGTCCGCCTCGCGCGCCTCGCCCGGTCCGTTGACGACGCAGCCCATGACGGCCACGCGGAGCGGGACCTCCATGCCCTCGAGGCCCGCCGTGACCTCGTCGGCCAGCGTGTAGACGTCGACCTGGGCGCGGCCGCAGGACGGGCAGGAGACGATCTCGAGCTTGCGCTCGCGCAGGTTCAGCGACTGCAGGATCTGCAGGCCGACCTTGATCTCCTCCACGGGAGGGGCGGAGAGCGAGACGCGGATCGTGTCGCCGATGCCCTGCGAGAGGAGCGCACCGAAGGCCGTGGCCGACTTGATGGTGCCCTGGAAGGCCGGGCCGGCCTCGGTGACGCCGAGGTGCAGCGGCCAGTCCCCGCGCTCGGCCAGGAGCTCGTAGGCGCGCACCATGACCACGGGGTCGTTGTGCTTGACCGAGATCTTGAAGTCGTGGAAGTCGTGCTCCTCGAAGAGGGAGGCCTCCCAGACGGCGGACTCGACGAGGGCCTCGGGCGTCGCCTTGCCGTACTTCTTCAGGAGCCGCGGATCCAGCGAGCCGGCGTTGACGCCGATGCGGATGGAGGTCCCGTGGTCCTTGGCGGCCTGGGCGATCTCCTTGACCTGGTCGTCGAACTTGCGGATGTTGCCCGGGTTCACGCGCACGGCGGCGCAACCGGCCTCGATCGCCGCGAAGACGTACTTGGGCTGGAAGTGGATGTCGGCGATCACGGGGATCTGGGACTTCCGGGCGATGATCGGCAGGGCCTCTGCGTCGTCGGCGGAAGGGCACGCGACGCGGACGATGTCGCAGCCGGAGGCCGTCAGCTCGGCGATCTGCTGCAGCGTCGCGTTGATGTCGGTGGTGGGCGTCGTCGTCATCGACTGCACGCTGATCTGGGATTCAGAGCCGACGCCGACCGAGCCCACCTTGATCTGGCGGGTCTTGCGCCGCGGCGCGAGGACGGGCGGGGGCGCGGACGGCATTCCGAGGCTGACCGGGGTCAAGGCTTCCTCCGGGGTCGTGGGGGGCGGGAAGGTCAGGCGTGGTGGGCGAGCTCGCCCGTGGCGGGGATCCACGCTGTGGTGCGCAGCGCCGCGACGAGGCCCTGGGCATTAAACGGGTCCTGCTGCAGGGCGCTGGCCAGCCGCGCCTCGTCCGGGGCGCGCAGGATCAACAGGGCCCCGCTGCCGTCGGCGTAGGGGCCGGAGGCCACGAGGGACACGCCCTCGGCGTCGGTCAGCGAGGCGAGGAAGGCGCGGTGCTCGGGGCGGTGCTCGTCGCGGGCGGCGTCCGTGCCCGTCCCGTAGACATACTCGACAGCGAAAATCGTCATGTTCCTACCCTAGACCGTGCGGCGGCGCGGCCACGACGGACGTGGCGCGCCCCACCTCGGCGGCGCGGCGGTTCCGGGCCCCGGTCCGCTACTGGTAGGAGACGAACCACGGCTTCGGCTCGACGTCGTAGGTCTGCTCCGGGCTGAACGTCGGCGAGTCCTCGTCGATGAAGTTCTTCCAGGCCATGCGGATCCCGCCGGGGAGGTCCCGGCGCAGCGCGTTCCAGGTCTCGAGCTTCTGCCCGGGGGTCCCGTTGCCGTCGGCGTGGAGCACGAGCGACAGCTCGGGATGGCCCGTTTCCAGGCTCTCCCGGTCGCGGATCATCCGCAGCTGGAACTGGTGCAGGATGACGACCTTCTGCGGCAGCCGGTGCTTGCGGGTCAGCTCGGCGAGCCACGCATTGGCCTCGTTGAGCTCGGCGGCGGACACGGAGCCGATCTGCACCATGTGGCGCTGGTCCGGCCCCAGCCGCCACTCGGGGTCGTAGGCGATCCCGACGTGCGGGAGCTTCAGCAGCTCCTCGTAGTGCCTGGCCTGGCTCAGGAAGTCGTTCCGGCCCGGCTGGAGGTCCAGGACCACGTAGACGCCGGCCTTTCCGGCGGCCTCGACCCAGGGGCGGAGCGTCTCGACCGGCGTGTAGCGGGAGTAGGTGCCGTCATCGCCCGCGCCCGCCGAGGCGACCGTGGCGATGATCTCGAAGGCCGGTTGCACGGGCTCGTCGCTGTAGGGCTGGTAGTCCGCGGCCAGCTTCTTCACCCGGGCGACGGCGGCCTCGGCGTCCTGCTCCCCCAGCAGGCCCAGGGCCCCGGTCTCCGGGTGCCCGTAAAGGGCGACCATGCGGCGCGCGGGGAAGACCGTCTGCCCGCCGCCCGGGAGCTCGGGGCCGGTGGCCGCGGTCTCGGCGAGGGCGGCGAAGTCCTCCTCGGCCCCCAGTCCGGGGCCCAGCCCGAGGACGGGGCGACCGGCAGCCGCCTGGAAGAGCGCCAGGTTGGCTCCCTCGCGCGGATCGGGCGAGGCGAGCACTTCCACGTCGGCGCCGGCCGCGGCGGCCGTCGCGGAGGCCGCGGCGAGCGCGTCCTCGTCCTGATCCAGGACGACGACGAGCGGCGGCTGCCCGGGGGCCGGCGCCGGTGTCGTGGGCGGCAGTTGCGCGTCCGGTGCCCGGCCGTCGACGAGAGAGCGCCCGGCCGTGAAGGGCTCCCACTCGCCGTCGGGCTCTCCCCAGGCCACGACGTGCTCGGCGCCGAGCCGTTCGATCTCGGCGGCGAGCGGTGCGGCCTCGTCGCCGGGCCCTGCCTGCAGGAGCGGGACGCCGAGCCGGGCGGCGGCCTCGGCGGCGGCCGGAGGCAGGGCGCCACTGTTGGGGACCGCCACGAGGACGACGGCCGGGGCGTGGTCGAAGTAGAGGCGGCTGGCCTGGAGCGCGGCGTCGGAACCGGTGGCGTCGAGCCGTGCCGGGCCCGGATCCGGCTCCTTCAGCACGACGGCGTGCGGGTCCGCCGTCGACGCCGGCGCGGCGGTGCCCGCGGCGTCCGACGGCCCGGTGCCGGGCGTGCAGCCGCCCAGGAGCAGGGCGAGGGCGAGGACCGCGCAGACGGCGGCGGCAGGGCGGATGCCGGGGGTTCCGGCGGCGGGGTGGCGTGGAGTGGCAGGACGCACGACGTGTCCTTCCGGTGGTGGTGCGGCGCCGGGCGGTGCGGCGGCGGCAGTCAGAACAACTGGACCGGCTTCACGATGTCAGCGTAGATCAACAGCACGCCCATCCCGAGGAGCATCGCCGCGACGACGTAGGTCAGCGGCAGCAGCTTGGCGATGTCCACGGGCCCGGGATCGCGGCGCCGGAAGAGCTTCGCGAAGCCGCGGCGGAGCGCCTCCCACAGCGCGCCGGCGATGTGTCCGCCGTCGAGCGGTAGCAGCGGGATGAGGTTGAAGACGAACAGGGCCACGTTCAGGCTCGCGATGAGCCCGAGCAGCGTGGAGAAGCGGTTCTGCAGCGGGATCTCCTCCATCGCCGAGACCTCGCCGGCGATCCGGCCGACGCCCACGACGGACATGGGACCGTTGACGTCCCGCGGCGCGTCGGTGAACGCGGCCCGGGCCACGGCCGCCATGCGGGCGGGCAGGTCCAGGACCACGTCGGCGACGGCCCGGACGTTCTGGCCGACGAGGCCGGGGACCTCCGTGACGGGCAGGGTCATGAGGAGCTGCTCCGAGCCCATGCCGACGAAGCCGACCTGGACCGTCTCGACCGTGCCGTCGGGGGCGACGACGGCCCGCCCGTTGATGTCCAGCGCCGGGCGTTCGGTCAGCAGCGGCGTGATGGTCCCGGCGAGTTCCCGGCCGTCGCGCTCGTAGGTGATGGTGGTCTCCTGGCCCGCGCCGGCGCGGATGCGCTCGGTCAGCCGGTCCCAGTCCCACAGGCGCACGGGCACGCCGTCGATGGAGGTGACGACGTCCCCGGGCCGCAGCCCGGCGGCGAAGGCCGGGGCCTCGGGGTCGCCGGGCTGGCAGGCCTCCTGGCCGGCCTCGGCGCGCTGGGCCTGCTCGGCGTCGGAGACGACGCACTGGTAGACCTCGGAGACCCGCGTGGTGCTCTGCACCGTGCCGAAGCCCGAGACGAGCACGGCGATGAGGGCGCACGCGATGAGCAGGTTCATGAGCGGCCCGCCGAGCATGATGATGATCCGCTTCCACACGGGGAGCTTGTAGAACATGCGGTTCTCGTCGCCGGGCTGCAGCTGCTCGGCCGCGGCCTTGCGGGCGTCGTCGGCGAGCTGCTGGAACATCCCCGTGCTGGACTGGCGGACGACCTCCTCCCCCGCGCCGGGCCGTCCCGCGGGAACCGTGGCCGGCGGGTACATGCCGATCATGGAGACGTAGCCGCCCAGGGGCAGGGCCTTGAAGCCGTACTCCGTCTCGCCGCGCTTGAAGGACCAGACGGTCTTGCCGAAGCCGACCATGTACTGGGGAACGCGGACGCCGAAGAGCTTGGCGGGGACCAGGTGGCCCACCTCGTGCAGGGCGATGGAGACGGCGATGCCGACGGCGACGATCAGCACGCCGACGGTGAAGAGGAGGACGGTCACATCTGCTCCCAACGCGCGCGGGCCCGGTTTCGTGCCCAGTCCTCGGCCGCGAGCACGGCCCCGAGGGTGAGGGAGGCGCCGGCGACCGCTCCGGCGTCGTACTCGTCGACGACGGCGGCGACCGAGTCCACGATGTCCAGGAAGCCGATCCGGCCGGCGTGGAAGGCGTCCACCGCCTCCTCGTTCGCCGCGTTGTAGACGGCCATGTGGGTCGCCGAGGCGCCGGCGGCCTGCTTGGCGAGCCGGACCGCGGGGAAGGCCTCCTCGTCGAGGGGCTCGAACGTCCACTCGGCGGCGAGCGTCCAGTCGCACGCCGCGGCGGCCCCCGGAACGCGGGCGGGCCAGGCCATGCCGAGCGCGATCGGCAGGCGCATGTCCGGCGGGGAGGCCTGGGCGAGCGTGGAGCCGTCGACGAACTCGACCATCGAATGCACGACCGATTGCGGGTGGACCACGGGGACGATCCGCTCGAGCGGGACGTCGAAGAGCAAGTGCGCCTCGATGACCTCGAGCGCCTTGTTCACGAGCGTCGCGGAATTGGTGGTGACCACGCGGCCCATGTCCCACGTGGGGTGGGCGAGCGCCTCGGCGGGGGTCACGGCGGCCAGCTCGGGGCGGCTGCGGCCGCGGAACGGGCCGCCGGAGGCGGTGACGACGAGCCGGGCGACCTCCGCGCGCGTGCCGCCGGCGAGCGCCTGGGCGAGCGCGGAGTGCTCGGAGTCGACGGGGACGAGCTGTCCCTCGGCGGCGGCGTCCTTGACGAGCGCCCCGCCGACGATGAGCGATTCCTTGTTGGCGAGGGCGAGCAGGCGGCCGGCCTCGAGGGCGGCGAGGGTGGGGGCGAGCCCGATCGAGCCCGTGATCCCGTTGAGGACGACGTCGGCGCCCTCCCAGGCGGCGATGCGCGCCGCGGCGTCGGGGCCGGCGAAGAGCTCGGGGCGGTAGCCGCGGACGCCCTCGGCCGCGGCGCGCTCGGCGATGGCGGCGGCGAGGCCGTCGACGGTGCCCGCGGCGGATCCGACGGCGCCGGCGCGCGTGGCGACGGCCTGTTCCGCGAGGAGGGCGGTGTTGGAGCCGCCGGCGAGCGCCGCGACCTCGAAGCGGTCCGGGGCCGCGGCGGCGACGTCGAGGCCCTGGGTGCCGATCGAACCGGTCGATCCCAGGAAGACGACGCGGCGGGGCCGGTCCGCGGGCGGAGGGGTGAAGTGCTGCTCGGTGGTGCTCACCGGCCCATTCTTCCAGACCGCCGGATCAGTCCCAGTCCTCCTCGGCTCCGTCCGGGGCCGCCCCGTGGTCCGGGGATTCGTAGGGGTGGGACAGCATCCAGGCGATCCGCCGGCTGGCGGCCGGGTCGGCCGGGAAGGTCCGGGCGTGGAAGAGTGCGGGATCCATCAGGGAGGGCCGCCGGCCTTCGCCGTCGGCCCCGTCCCAGCCGCTTCCGGCCTCCCACGGCGATCCGCCCGCCTGGTGCGCCGCCGCGTCGGGGTCCCACGAGGGGTCGGCGGCGCCGAACTCCACGGCGAGTGGCGAGCCGAGGTGCGCCGCGA
This sequence comes from Zafaria sp. Z1313, assembly GCF_050563205.1. Lineage (NCBI taxonomy): Bacteria > Bacillati > Actinomycetota > Actinomycetes > Micrococcales > Micrococcaceae > Zafaria > Zafaria sp. Z1313. The sequence goes on along the minus strand of NZ_JBNWUK010000001.1, from coordinate 376,789 downwards.
GCTCCTGGGCGATCAGGATGCCCTCGGCGCGCAGGCGCTGGAGGACGGCACTTGTCCCTCCGCCCGCAGTCGTTCCGGCCCCGCCGGACCCCTCCGCCAGGTGTGTCTCGTGCCATCGCCGCAGCCGGCGCTCCAGCTCGGGGGCGGGCGAGAGGACGTCGTACCCGATCGCCTCCCAGGCCCAGACCGGGCTGGGCCCCTCCTCGGGAACGAGCCGGACGTACGGGACGCCCTCGAGCGTCGTGTAGCTGGTATCCGGGCCCTCGGCGTCATCGAAATCCATGCCTGCCATTCTGCGCCACGCGGGGAGATGGCGCGGTCCCCCATGGCCCGGCCCGTGTCGGCGTCCGCTTCCCCGCGGCGTCCGGGAACACCGCCGGGGCGCTCGCGTGCGGGGCGGGCTGGTCCGGGCCCGCTGCCCCGGCGCGGCTCAGTCCCCGGCGCGGTGGGCGATGAGGCGAGCGCGCTTGAGGACGACCTCGTCGACCATGCGCCCCTCGAAGCCGAACGCGCCCTGGCGGCCCCCGGCGGCCGCGAGGAGCCTGCGGGCCCAGTCGAGCTCCTGGGCCGTCGGCGCATAGGCACGGCGGATGACGGGTACCTGGCCGGGATGGATGCAGGCCGTCGCGGCGAAACCGCTCGCGACGGCGTCGAGCGCCTCGGCGCGCAGGCCCCCGTGGTCCTCGAGGTCCAGGAACACGGCGTCGATGGCGGCCTTGCCGTGGGCGCCGGCGGCCAGCCGGACGGCGGCCCGGGCGTGGCGCGGAACGTCCCGGTAGCGCCCGTCGTCGAAGCGGCTGGATGTCCCCCCGAGGGAGGCCATGAGATCCTCGGCTCCCCACATCAGCGCGACGGTGTGGGGGGCGGCGGCAAGGGCCGGGGCATTGACCACGCCCGCGGCCGTCTCGCACAAGGCCACGACGCGGTAGCCGTCCAGGGACTCGAGCTGCTCCGGGCGTTCGGCCTTGGGCAGCATGACCGTGGTGTAGCCGGTCCGGGCCAGGGCCTCGAGGTCCGCGGCGAAGTCGGGGCTGCCGGCCTCGTTGACGCGCACGATCGTCCGCTCGGGGTCCAGCCGGCTCGCCGCGACGGCCTCCCGGGCGGCGGGGCGGGCCTCCGTCAGGACGGCGTCCTCGAGGTCGATGATGACCGCATCGGCGCGCTCGGCCGCCTTGGCGTAGCGCTCCGGCCGGTCGGCGGGCACGAAGAGGATGGCGGGGCCCAGCGCGAACCCGCTCATGGCGCGCTGCCCTCCGGTCCCCTGCCCGCCGCACCTCGCCCGCCCCCGGCGGACCCGCTTCCGGCGGCAGGCCGGCCCCCCGCCAGCGCGGCCCGGTGGCCCTCCGAGGTCCACATGAGGCAGCTGCGGGTCGCCTCGGCGACGATCGTGCCGTCCTGCTTGCGTCCCGTGTGGCGCATCGTGGCGATCCCCTGCCCGGGCCGGGACGCCGAGGGCCTGGCCGCGAGGATCTCCGTTTCCGTGTAGAGGGTGTCTCCGTGGAAGAGCGGGTGCGGGAAGCGGACGTCGTCCAGCCCCAGCTGTCCGACGATCGTGCCCTGGGTGAGCTGCGCAACCGACTGGCCGACGACCGTGGCGAGGGTGAACATGGAGTTCACGAGGCGCTGGCCGAACGGCTGTCCAGCGCTCCAGGCGGCGTCCAGGTGCAGGGCCTGCGTGTTCATGGTCATCGTCGTGAACAGGACGTTGTCCGCCTCCGTGACCGTGCGCCCGGGGCCGTGGACGTAGACGGCCCCGACCTCCAGCTCGTCCAGGTACAGGCCCCGCTGCTCGATCCGCCGCCCGCCCGACGGGCCGCGCTCCGGCGTCGTCCCCGCGCCCATCCCTAGAGCCCCAGCTCGCGGGCGATCAGCATGAGCTGGACCTCCGTGGTGCCCTCGCCGACCTCCAGGATCTTGGAGTCGCGGTAATGGCGGGAGACCAGGAACTCGTTCATAAAGCCGTAGCCGCCGAAGACCTGGGTCGCGTCGCGGGCGTTGTCCATGGCGGCCTCGCCGGCGACCATCTTGGCGATCGCCGCCTCCGTCTTGAACGGCTTGCCGGCCAGCATCTTCGAAGCGGCGGCGTAGTAGGCCAGGCGGGCGGTGTGGGCGCGGGCCTGCATGCGGGCGATCTTGAACGCGATGGCCTGGTACTTGCCGATGTTCTGGCCGAAGGCGCTGCGCTCCTTGGCATAGCGGACCGATTCGTCGACGCAGCCCTGCGCGGCGCCCGTGGCGAGGGCGGCGATCGCGATGCGGCCCTCGTCCAGGATGGACAGGAAGTTCGCGTAGCCCCGGCCCCGCTCGCCGAGGAGGTTGGCCTCGGGGACGCGGACGTTCTTCAGGGTCAGCGGGTGCGTGTCGGAGGCGTTCCACCCCACCTTGTTGTAGGCCTTTTCCGCGGTGAATCCGGGCGTTCCCGCCGGGACGACGATCGTGGAGATCTCCTTCTTCACCGTGCCGTCGGGCCGCTCGCTCGTCCCGGTGACGGCCGTGACGGTGACGTGCTGGGTGATGTCGGTGCCGGAGTTGGTGATGAACTCCTTGGTGCCGTTGAGCACCCATTCGCCGTCCTCGAGCCGGGCCGTCGTGCGGGTGCCGCCGGCGTCGGATCCCGCCTCGGCCTCCGTCAGTCCGAAGCCGGCCAACGCGGTGCCCGCCGCGAGCGGAGGCAGGAGCTCCTGCTTCTGCTCCTCGGTGCCGAAGCGGTAGACGGGCATGGCGCCGAGCGAGACACCGGCCTCGAGCGTGATCGCGACGGACTGGTCGACGCGTCCGAGCTGCTCGAGGGCCAGTGCCAGGGCGAAGTAGTCCCCGTCCATGCCGCCGTACTGCTCGGGGAAGGGCAGCCCGAACAGGCCCATCTCGCCCATCTGCGCGACGACCTCGTAGGGGAAGCTGTGCTCCTCGTCGTGCTTGGCGGAGACGGGGGCGACGACCTGGTCGGCGAAGTCGCGGACGGTGTCGACGAGGTCCTGGTATTCGTCTTCGAGTTCAAGGTTCGGCATGCTCAGGCTCCTGTGGTGGTGGTCTGCTGCGCGGCGCCGGCGGTGGCCGGATCCGGTTCGGGCTCGGGGTCGGGGTGGACGGTGGCGAGGACCTGGTCCTTCCGGACCTGCTCGCCGACGGCGGCATGGAGGGTGACGACGCCGGACACGGCCGCCGTGAGCGGGTGCTCCATCTTCATGGCCTCGACGCCGATCAGCTGCTGGCCGGCGACGACGTGGTCCCCCGTGGCGACGGAGACGGAGACGACCGTTCCGGGCATCGGGGAGCGCGCCTCCGGATCCCCGGCCGACTCCCCCCGCTCGATCGCCGACAGGGCGCGGTGCAGCAGCTCCCGGCGGTCCGGGCGGCGGACCACGGTGCTCCAGCCCTCCGCGGAGACCCAGGCGTCGCCGAAGCCGTCGGATGCGGTGGTCCGGACCGTCAGCCGCACGGCGCGGCCGTCGACGCGGGCCCGTCCGTCCGGCGCCGCGGGTGCGACGACGTACTCGACGCCGTCGACCTCCAGGACCTCCCCGCGGCCGGCCGGCGCCGGGCGGCGCAGCACCGTGCGGGGGCCGTCCTGCGTGTCGATCAGCAGCTCCCGGCAGCGGCGGCCCGCGACGCGCCAGTCGTCGTTCCCGTCCCACGGTCCCGGCTGCCCGCCGCGCCCGCCGGCCGGCGTCCGCCCCGCCTCGTCGGCGAGGAATCGGGCCGCGGCGACCGCGAGCTCCGAGCCGGTGATCGCGCGTTTCGGTGCGACGCCCTTGCGGTCGATGAGCGTCGTGTCGAGGCGGCCGGCGGCGACGTCCGGGTCCGCGACGAGCGAGCGGAGGAACTCGAGGTTGGTCTCGACGCCGAGGACCACGGTCGCGGCAAGCGCGCGGTCGAGGCGGTCCAGCGCCTCGGGGCGGCCTGGGCCCCAGGCGATGACCTTGGCAATCATCGGGTCGTAGTGCTCGCTGACCCATCCGGCCGTCCCGAGCGAGGAGTCGACCCTGATGCCGTCTTCCGAGGGCTCCTCGAGGTGGAACGCCTCGCCGATGGAGGGCAGGAAGCCGTTCGAGGGCGACTCCGCGTAGACGCGCGCCTCCACGGCGTGGCCCTCGAGCCCGATCTCGTCCTGCCCGAAGCCCAGTTCCTGCCCGGCGGCGACGCGGAGCTGCCACTCGACGAGGTCGATCCGGCCGCCGCCGATGCGCACGACCTCCTCGGTGACGGGATGCTCGACCTGCAGGCGGGTGTTCATCTCCATGAAGAAGAACTCCCCCGGCTCCTCGTCGGAGACCAGGAACTCGACCGTTCCCGCGCCGACGTAGCCGACGGACCGCGCGGCGTCGACGGCCGCGGCTCCGAGGCGCTCCCGGAGCGCCGGACCGTCCGCCAGGCCCTCGAGGAGCGGGGACGGCGCTTCCTCGATGACCTTCTGGTGGCGGCGCTGCAGCGAGCACTCGCGTTCGCCCAGATGGACGGTGTGCCCGTGCCGGTCGGCGAGGACCTGCACCTCGATGTGGCGTGGGCTGCGCACGAGCCGCTCGAGGAACAGCGTGTCGTCGCCGAACGCGCCGCGGGCGGTGCGCCGGGCGCTCGCGAGGGCGGCCGGGAGCTCCTCCGGGGACTCGACGGCGAACATGCCCTTGCCGCCGCCGCCGGCCGAGGGCTTGATGAGCAGCGGGTAGCCGACCCCGGCCGCGGCCTCGACGAGCTGGTCGTCGGAGAGCCCGGGCTCCGCGATCCCCGGCACCACTGGCACGCCGTGGGAGGCCACGTGGTTCTTGGACCGGATCTTGTCGCCCATGAGGTTGATCGAGTGGACGTCGGGGCCGATGAAGACGATCCCGGCGTCCTCGAGGGCGCGGGCGAAGTCGACGTTCTCGGAAAGGAAGCCGTAGCCCGGGTGGACCGCTTGCGCTCCCGTGGCCCGGCAGGCCTCGACGACGGCGGCGATGTCGAGGTAGCTCCGCGCGGCCGCCGCGGGTCCGATCCGCACGGCGAGGTCCGCCTCGCGGACATGGAGGGCGCCGGCGTCGGCGTCGGAGTAGACGGCGACGGAAGTGATCCCGAGGCGCCGCAGGGTGCGGATGACGCGGACGGCGATCTCGCCCCGGTTGGCGACGAGGACGGTGTGGAACAGCTGCTGGGTCATGGAGGGCATCTCCTACATCCGGAAGACGCCGAAGGAGGTCTCCGGCAGGGGTCGTTGGGCGCAGACGTCCAGGGCCATGCCGAGCACGCGGCGGGTGTCGGCGGGATCGATGACCCCGTCGTCCCAGAGCCGGGCGGTCGAGTAGTAGGGGCTGCCCTGCGACTCGTACTGCTCCTTGATGGGCGCGGTGAACGCGTCCTCCTCCTCGGCGCTCCAGGAGCCCCCGCGGCCCTCGATCTGGTCGCGCTTGACCGTCGCCAGCACGGACGAGGCCTGGTTCCCGCCCATCACGGAGATCCGCGCGGCGGGCCACATCCACAGGAAGCGCGGCGAGTAGGCGCGGCCGCACATGGAGTAGTTCCCGGCGCCGAAGGACCCGCCGATGACGACCGTCAGCTTGGGCACGCGGCACGTCGCCACCGCCGTCACCATCTTGGCGCCGTTGCGGGCGATCCCGCCGGCCTCGTAGTCCCGTCCGACCATAAAGCCGGAGATGTTCTGCAGGAAGACGAGCGGGATGCCACGCTGGTCGCACAGCTCGATGAAGTGGGCGCCCTTCTGCGCGGACTCGGAGAACAGCACGCCGTTGTTGGCGACGATCCCCACGCGGTGCCCGTGGATCCGGGCGAAGCCCGTGACGAGCGTGTCGCCGTAGCCGGCCTTGAACTCGTGGAAGCCCGAGCCGTCGACGATCCGGGCGATGACCTCGTGGACGTCGTAGCGCGCGTTGACGTCCACGGGCACCGCCCCGTACAGCTCGGACTCGTCCGCGGCCGGTGCCTGGGCGGCCGTGATCTCCCACGCCGGCTCGGGGACGGGCGGCAGCGTCTCGACGATGTCCCGGACGATCTGCAGGGCGTGGGCGTCGTTCTCGGCGAGGTGGTCGACGACGCCGGAGACGTGGGCGTGCAGCTCGCCACCGCCGAGCTCCTCGGCGGTGACGACCTCCCCGATCGCCGCCTTCACGAGGGGCGGCCCGCCGAGGAAGATCGTGCCCTGGTTCCGGACGATCACGGTCTCGTCGCTCATCGCGGGGACGTAGGCGCCACCGGCGGTGCAGGAGCCGAGCACGGCGGCGATCTGCGGGATCCCGCGGGAGGAGAGGTTGGCCTGGTTGTAGAAGATCCGGCCGAAGTGGTCGCGGTCCGGGAAGACCTCGTCCTGCTTGGGCAGGAACGCCCCGCCCGAGTCGACCAGGTAGATGCACGGCAGCCCGTTCTCGAGGGCGATCTCCTGCGCTCTGAGGTGCTTCTTGACCGTCATCGGGTAGTACGTCCCGCCCTTGACCGTGGCGTCGTTGCACACGACCATGACGTGGCGGCCGTGGACCAGTCCGATGCCGGCGATCACGCCCGCGCCCGGGCTGTCGCCGTCGTACATGCCCTCGGCCGCGAGCGGCGAGATCTCGAGGAACGGCGAGCCGTCGTCGAGCAGGGCGTCGACGCGGTCCCGCGGCAGGAGCTTGCCGCGTTCGACGTGGCGCTTCCGGGAGGCCTCGGGTCCGCCGAGCGCGGCGCGGGCGAGCCGCTGGCGCAGCTCGCGGACCAGGCCGCGCTGGGCCTCGTCGTTGGCGGCGAAGCCGCCGGAGCCGGCGTCGACGCGGGATACCAGGGTCTCCATTGACGTCTTCCTGTAGCAGTGGGGGCGCCCGCGCCGCGGGGGCGTAGGATGACCGCACGGGACATTCGGTTAGCATCGGCTAACTGAAATCGAGGTTAGTGGTCGCTAACTGGAATGTCCAGCCGGATTCGTGGCGCGCGCCACATCCGGCCGCGCCCGACGACGCAAGGAGCAGGACACGCGATGACCGACACCGACCAGGCCCCCACGGAGCGCGGCCGCGCCAAGGCCAGCCGCCGCTCGACGCTGCTCGCCGAGGCCGCGCGGCTCTTCGCGCTCCACGGCTACAACGGGGTCTCGATCGAGGACCTCGGCGCGGCATCGGGCATCAGCGGCCCCGCCGTCTACCGCCACTTCCCCGGCAAGTCGGCCGTCCTGGGCGCCCTGCTCACGGGCGTCAGCGCGGACCTGCTCGACGGCGGACGCTCGGTCGCCGGAGCGGGTGGAGGGGCCGCGGAGGTGCTCGCCCGGCTCGTGGACTTCCACGCCGAGTTCGCGCTGGGACACCGGGACGTCATCCGCGTCCAGGACCGGGACCTCGCCAGCCTGTCCGACGGCGACGCCGCCGAGGTCCGCCGGCTCCAGCGCGCCTACATCGACGTGTGGGCGGACGAGCTGCTGCGGCTGCACCCACGGGAGGACCGGGCCGCCGCCCGGTTCCGCGCCCAGGCGGTCTTCGGCCTGCTGAACTCGACTCCGCATTCGACCCACCGCACGGACAGCGATCCCGACGCCCGGAGACTCCGTTTGACGGCGATGGCGCGTGCCGCCCTCTCCGCGCCGGTACCCTAGGACGAAGGACCCCACCACCGCATCGAGAGAGGCAACCACCGTGAAGCTACGCCCCGTCGAGGCCACGGACCTTGACTGGTTCTTCGAGCACCAGCAGGACCCCGAGGCCAACCTCATGGCCGCCTTCACCGCCAAGAACCCCGCCGACCGCGGCGTGTTCGACCACCACTGGGGACTGATCCTGAACGACCCTGAGATCACGGTGCGCACCATCGAACACGACGGGCGCGTGGTCGGCTCGGTCCTGGCCTACCCCAACGACGGGGTGCCGGAGATCAGCTTCTGGACGGCCAAGGAGTTCTGGGGCCAGGGCATCACCACGAGCGCCGTCGACGCGTTCCTCGCCGAGTTCACGCAGCGCCCCATCCGGGCCCGCGTCGTGACCGACAACATCGGCTCGCAGAAGGTCCTCACGCGCCGCGGCTTCGAGGTGGTCGGCGAGGCCGAGGGCTTCGCCAACGCCCGTGCCGCGGTCGTCAAGGAATACATCATGGAGCTGTCCTGACCCGGAGGGAGCGCTCGGCATGAAGGCGCGGCGCCCCACGGCACTCGACGTGGCCAAGCTCGCGGGCGTGTCCCGCAGCGCCGTCTCCATGGTCCTCAACGGCCATGCGGACGGCAACGTCGCCCCCGAGGCCCAGTCGAGGATCCGGGCTGCCGCCGCGGAACTCGACTACACGCCGCACCCCGTGGCCGTGAGCCTGCGCAACCAGCGCTCCCTCACCCTCGGGATCGTGACGGACGAGATCGTCTCCAGCCCGTTCGCCGGCAAGGTCGTCTCGGGAGCCTCGAGCGCCGCCGCCGAGCGCGGCTACCTCGTCGTCGTCGCCGACTCCGACCGGCATCCGGAACGGGAGCAGGAGCTCATCGCCGAGCTCGTCCGCCGCCGCATGGACGGGATCATCTACGCCACGGGCGCCCTCCGCACCCTCGACGTGCCCTCCGGCCTGCTCTCCCAGCCTGCCGCCCTCGCGAACTGCCGCGACGCGCAGGGGCGGCTTCCCGGCGTCGTCCCGGCCGAGGTCGAGGGCGGGCAGGCGGCGGCGGCCCACTTGATCTCGCTCGGCCACCGGCGCCTGGCGATGGCCGCGGGCGACGACAACGACGCCGGCCCCGAGCGCGTCGTGGGCTACCGGCGCGCGGTCTCCGCCGCCGGCCTTCCGGAGGGAACCGTCCTCGAGGCGGGGTGGGAGGTCGACGACGGCTACGCGGCCGCCGCACGCCTGCTCGGCGGTTCCCCGGAGGAACGCCCGACGGGGATCGTCTGCGCCAATGACCGCGTGGCCGTGGGCGTGATGCTCTACGCCGCGCGGCACGGGATCTCGGTTCCGGACGAGCTGTCCGTCATCGGCTACGACGACCAGCAGCACCTCGCCGCCCACCTCGTGCCGTCCCTGACCACGGTCGCCCTGCCCCACGCGGAGATGGGCGCCGCCGCGGCGGGCCTGCTCCTGGACGCGCTGGAAGGCCGGCCCGCGGCCGGCCCCCGGGGTGGCGCCGGGGCCGGCGCGCCGCTCATCCGCGTGCCGTGCCCGCTCGTGGTACGCGCCTCGACGGCCCCGCCGCGGACGTAACCCGGCCCGGCTCAGTCCGCCGAGGGGACCGCGAGCTCCCATGCCCGGCCCGTGGCGCCGGCCGGGACCCGGACGGCCCACGCCTGGCCCGCCCCCGGATAGGCCCTGACGGTGTGCGGCACCGAGCCCGTCCGGAAGACCTCGGCGATCGAGACGTCGACGACGATCCGCAGGCCGTCCCCGATCGGCAGCCGCGCCACGGTCACGGTGCCTTCGGGTCCCTCCAGGACCAGTTCGGCATCGCCGTCCGCCGCGTCGAGGTGGACCTCGGCCGCGTCGGGCAGGACCGTTCCCCCGGCCCGCCAGTCCAGCGGGCCGCGGCGGAATCCGGCGTTCTCGGCGGCGGGCACCGATACGAGCCGGCCGCCCGAGAACCCCAGTTCGCGGGGCAGCGTCAGCATCCCGGCCCAGCCGGCGGCGTCGGATTCCTCCTGCGGCCGGCCCTCCCAGGACCAGCCCCAGAGCAGCGCCCTCCCGTCCTCGCGCAGGACCTGCGGGGCGTAGAAGTCGGGTCCTGAATCGACCTCCCCGCCGCCGGCGGGCACGAGGCGCAGGGCCGGCGCGGCCGGGCCGGCCACCTCGGGACCGGCACCGACGGCGGCCCGCGAGAGCCCGGCGGGCTCCTGCCCCGGGACCGCCTCGAGCGCTCCGTGCAGGTAGCTCACGCCGCTCAGGCGGTGTTCGCCGCCGTCGTTGCGCCACAGCGAGAGGATGAGCACCCACGTTCCGTCGATCTCGAGGAGCTGCGGGCACTCCCAGATGTTGGCCGGCGCCAGTCGCGCGGCCAGCGGATCGGTGGAGTCGAGGAGCGTGCCGAGGTAGACCCAGTCGTCCAGGACCGTGGCGTCGTAGAGCAGGATCGCGGGGTCGCCGCCCGGGCTTCCCGCTCCCTGGATCGCGTAGCGGCGCCCCCCGTGGTGGAAGACGAACGGGTCCCGCACGTCAGTGAACGGCTCGCCCGGTGGCATCCCGGTGGCGAGGCGTCCGGGCTGCTCGAATCCGGCCAGTCCCGGGCGTCCCGTCGCGACGATCACGGAGGACGCTCCGCCGTCGGCGGTGACCCCCGTGTAGACGGCGGTCGGGCGGCCGGCGTCGTCCAGCACGGCTACTCCGGACCAGCAGCCGGCGGCGTCGGCTTCCCCTGGCTGGGGCCGCAGGGCCGGCGGATGCTGCTCCCAGGCCAGCAGGTCGGCGGAGCTCATGTGGCCCCAGACGATGTCCCCGTGCCGCGCCGAGCCGGGGTTGTGCTGGAAGAAGACGTGGTACCGGCCCTCGTGCCGGATGATGCCGTTCGGGTCGTTGATCCAGCCGGCCCGGGGCCGCGGGTGGATCGTGGGAAGGTCTCGGACCGGTGCCCGGGTGGCGCTGGCGGCGGCGGATGTCACGGTGATCTGCTCCTGGGGTGTCGATGGCCGGGCGTCGCCGGCGAAACGGGGATCCGGACGGGGCCGGAGGCGGTGGTGGACGGGTCCGGGCGGGGCTACTTGCCGACCCCGGCGGTCAGGCCTTCGCGCAGGCTGCGCTGGCCGAAGAGGAACACGACGAGGGCGGGCAGCATCGACAACACGACGCCGGCGAGGACCACGGAGATGCTCCCGGTGCCCATGTTGCCCTGCAGCGAGACGAGGCCGAGGGGAAGCGTGAAGTTCTCCTCGGAGATCGTCAGGATGAGCGGCCGGAAGAACTCGTTCCAGTGGAAGTTGAACGCCAGGATGCCGACGATCGCCATGCCGGGCGTGGCCAGCGGGAGGTAGACGGACCAGAACGTGCGCCACGGGCTCGCGCCGTCGATCTGTGCCGCTTCGGCGAGCTCGGCGGGCACCCCCATGAAGTACTGCCGCATGAGGAAGGTGCCGAACGCCGTCGGGATGGCGGGGATGATGAGGGCGAGCAGGGTGTCGGACAGGCCCATGCCGCGGATCAGCATGAACACCGGGACGATCGTGACCTGGACGGGGACCATCATGGTGGCCAGGACGATCGAGAACAGCGCCCCCTTGCCCCGGAAGCTCAGGCGGGCGAACGCGTAGCCCGCCATCGCCGCCGTCATCATCTGCCCGGCGGCGATGAGCCCCGTGACGAGCGCGGAGTTCAGGACCAGCCGGACCATGTCGATCTGCCGGAACACCTCCGCGTAGGAGGAGAAGTCCGGGTCCAGGGGCAGGAACTGCGGCGGCAGGTCGAACGACTCGGCCGGAGTCCGCAGGGAGGTGGACAGGGTCCACATCACGGGGCCGAGCGTCAGCACGGCGGCCAGGACCAGGAGGGCCGTCCGGCCGACGGTGGTCCAGGGAAACCGTCGGCGTCCGTCCGGCGCCGTGGCGGTGGGGGCCGCGGGGGCGGTGGCTTGGGTGTGCATCATGGCCTCACTGGTAGAAGACGAATCGGCGGCTGAGCCGGAACTGGACGAACGTGACGGCCATGATCAGCAGCATCAGGACGAGCCCGATCGCCGACGCCCGGCCGAACTCGAGCTGCTGGAAGGCCGACTCGAAGATGACCATGACGGCGGTGCGTGTGCTGTCGCCGGGACCGCCGCGGGTGAGCACGTAGGGCTGGTCGAAGACCTGCAGCGCGCTGATCACGGCCATGACCGAGGCCACGAGCGTCGTCGGGCTCAGCAGGGGCAGGGTGACGTTGCGGAACTGCTTCCAGCCGGTGGCCCCGTCGATGGAGGCCGCCTCGTTCAGTTCCTTCGGGATCGAGGCCATGCCGCCGATGAACAGGAGGAAGGAGAACCCGAAGTTCTGCCACACGTAGACCAGGACGACGACGGCCGCCGCCCCCTGGGAGGTCGTCAGCCAGGGCACCGCCGGGATCCCGAAGAGCGAGAGCAGCCAGTTGACGACGCCGAACTGCTCGTTGAAGAGGTATCGCATGAAGATCGAGACCGACGCGGCGGAGAGGATCAGCGGGAAGAAGAAGGTGGAGCGGAAGAACATCCGCAGCCACGAGGGCATCCGGGCCTGCAGGAGGGCGGCCAGGCCGAGCGCGATGCCGAGCTGGAGCGTCACGGCGACGACGACGAACACGATGGTGTTCAGGAAGCTGACCCGTACGGTCGGATCGGTGGCGATCTCGGCGAAGTTGGCCAGGCCGACGAACTCCGGCGCGGAGATGATGTCCCAGCGGAAGAAGGCCAGGACCACCGATCCGGCGATCGGCACGAGCGTGAACACCCCCATGCCGATCAGGGTGGGCGCCAGCAGGATCCAGGCCAGCAGCCGGTAGCCGGAGCGTCGGACGGTCTCCGGTGCGGCCGGGGCCTGTTGGCTCCTGCGGGCCTCCCGGACCGCCAGTGGCGGTGCGGTGCTCATGACTTCCTCCCGAGTGCTAGTTCAAGGTCCCGCTGGAGCAGCCCCATGGACTGCCGCAGCTGGGCGGGCCCCCCGCCGACGGCGGAGGAGACGTTCTTCATCAGGGCCGTTTCCACGGCGGCCTGCTGGGGCGGGGCCGGGATGGGCCCGGAGTCCGGGAAGCGGTCCAGGGTGTCGTAGAAGACCTGCCAGTGCCTGGGACCGGTCTCGCGGTAGAGCCCCTCGTTGACGAGGGAACGCCGCGTCGGGGTCGTGTTGGGCGTGGGGAAGACGAGCTCCATCGACTCCCGCCGGGCGCAGAACTTGACCCACTCCCACGCCGCGTCCTTGTCGCGTGCGGTGCGCATGACGGCGTAGCCGGCGGCGCCGAACTGGTGGCGCTGCGTGCGGGCCCGGGGGAAGAACTGGACGTCGAAGTCCCCGCTTCCCATGCCGGCCTCGTGCAGGCCCTGCACCCAGTAGCCGCCGGCCGGCGCGGCGCCGATGCGCCCGCTCGCGAAGAGGCCGACGAGCGCGCTGCCGCCGCCTTCCTCGGGCCGGACGCCGAGCCCTTCGCCGACGAGTTCGCGCAGGTAGTCGAAGGTGTCCAGGACCAACTCGTCGGTGGCGTTTGCCCCTTCCCAGAGGTAGCCGCCGCCGCGGCCGGACCGGGCGGGGTCGCCGGGATAGAAGCGGTCCCAGAGCCAGTCCCCGCCGGGCGCCTTCTCCTCGGTGAGGAAGGACGTGCCGTTGGCGTAGAGCCACGGCACGACCCCGCCGAAGAGGCGGTTGGTCCAGTAGTACGGTGTGAATCCCGCGGGCTGCGTCCGCTTCATGGCGCGCAGCACGTCGGCGAAGTCGTCCCGGTTCCAGTCGTCCGCGGGGCGTTCGAGGCCCGCCTCCTCCAGGTTCCTGGTGTTCAGGTACATGTTGGCGGCGTTCCAGTCCAGCGGAAGCTGGTAGAGGCTCCCCCGGTACATAAACGCCTCGATGAGGCTCGGGTGGACATCGTCGAAGTAGTCCGCCATCTCGGCGGCGTCGCGCCGCACGAACGCGTCGAGCGGCTCGGCGAGCTTCTCGGCGAATAGCTGGGCGCCCTCCGTGGCCACGTAGACGACGTCGGGCGGGTTGCCCGCCGCGACCATCGTGAGGATCTTGGCGAAGAAGTCGCGCCAGTCCGCCCCCTGGATGGCCTGGAGCCGCACCGGGATGTCCGGGTGCGCCCTGCGGAAGGCCTCGACGAGCCCCTGGCGCGCGGCGGCGTCGGCCGACGTGCCCAGGATGGCGATGCTCAGCTCGCTGCCGCCGCGCCCCGGGATGTCGGTCCCGCTCAGGCGGGGCCAGGCGCCGATCGTGGCGCCGGCAAGGCCCAGGCCCGCCGCTCCGAGGAGCGCGCGGCGCGTGAGCTGCCCCGCGCGGCCGGCGTTGTGTGGTTTCTCCATGATGACCTTTCCTAACACGTGTCAGGCTTCTGATCGTCAAGAGTAGAGGGACGCCTGACACGTGTCAAGCGTCACATTTCACCTCGTCGTTGGTCTGGGGCCCGGCCTCCGCGAGGCGAGGCCGGCCGGGACGGAAGGGACCGGACACGACAGCGTCGCCGCACGGCCCCGGCGGGGCGTGCGGCGGCGCGGGGACCCCGGGCCGGATCCGCCGGCTGGCGGACCCGGCCCGGGGTCCGGATGGGCGTCTACCGCGGGACCGCGGTGGACTGCGGCTAGACCATCGTGAGCAGCATCCCCGGATCGGCCAGGATGGTCCCGACGTCCGCGAGGAAGCACGAGCCCTGCTCCCCGTCAACGAGCCGGTGGTCGAAGGAGAGGCTCAGCGTCATCACCTGGCGCAGCGCGATCCCGCCCCGGTGTTCCCACGGCATGCGGCGGACCTGGCCCATCGCCAGGATCGCGGCCTCGCCCGGGTTCAGGATCGGGGTGCCGGCGTCGATGCCGAAGACCCCGACGTTGGTGATCGAGATCGTCCCCCCGGACAGCTCCGCGGGACCGGTGCGTCCCTCGCGCGCCGTCTCGGCCAGGACACGCACGGCCTGCGCCATGCCGGCGAGGTCGAGCGCCTGCGCGTCCTTGATGTTCGGCACGGTCAGGCCCCGCGGCGTCGCGGCCGCGATCCCGAGGTTGACGTAGTTCAGCTGCACGATCTCCTGGGCGGCCTCGTCCCAGCGGGCGTTGAGCGAGGGCGTGCGCTCGAGGGCGATGCAGACGGCCTTCGCGACGACGGCCAGGGGCGTGAGCTTCACTCCCGCGAACGCGCGGCCGGAGCGCAGGCGCTCGAGCAGCTCCATGGTCGGCGTGACGTCGATCGTCAGGAACTCGGTCGCGTGCGGGGCGGTGAAGGCGCTCGCGACCATCGCGGCGGCGGTGTGCTTGCGCACGCCCTTGATCGGGGTCCGTTCCTCCCTGGGCCTCCCGCCGAGGGTGCGGACGACGCCGGGGCCCGGCCCGGTGCCGCCGACCGTCACCGGCGCGGGGCCGGCTCCCGGGATCGGGGCCGCGCCCGGGGTGTCCCCCGAGGGCCCCGCGGATGCGGTCAGAACGCCGCCGGTGCCGGCCCGCGCGGCCGCCTCCACGTCCCCGCGCGTGATGAGCCCCCCGTCGCCGGAGCCCGCGACGGACGCGAGGTCGAGACCGAGGTCGCGGGCGAGCTTGCGCACGGGCGGGGTCGAACGGGGTCGTTCCGCCGCCGGAGCCGGAGCCGCGACGGACGCGGCGGCGGCAGCGGGGGGCGCGGCGGCGGCCGTGAGCGGCCCGGGGACGGCGTTGCCCTGGGCACCGCCGGCCGCGGCGCCCGGCCGCTCGCCACCGGCCGGGGCGGCCGACGGCGATCCGGCCGCTGCGCCCGGCCGCGCGCGGCGCGCCGGGCGGCCCTTCGTCTCGACGGCTGCCCCGTACCCCACGAGGTTCGGCTCGCGCTTCGCCGGGGCCCCGGCGTCGTCCGCCGAATCCGGGGCGGGGGCACCCGGCTCGTCGGCGACCTCGAAGGAGACGATCGGCTTGCCGACCTCCACCACGGTCCCGGGCTCCTCGTGCAGCTGGGCGATGACTCCCGCGTACGGCGACGGGAGCTCGACGACGGCCTTGGCCGTCTCGACGTCCGCGATGACCTGGTTCAGGGCCACGGTGTCCCCCACCGCGACCTTCCAGACGAGGATCTCCGACTCGGTCAGACCCTCGCCGAGGTCGGGGAGCCTGAATACCTTCAACATGGCGCTCATCTAGCCTTCCAGGGAGCTCAGGGAATGGGGGCGGCCCAGGACGCGGTCCACGCCGTCCAGGATGCGGTCCAGATCGGGCAGGTGGTGGAACTCGAGCTTCGACGCCGGGTAGGGGATGTCGAACCCCGTGACGCGGACGGGGGCGTGCTCGAGCTGGTAGAAGCAGCGCTCCGTAATGCTCGCCGCGATCTCCGCGCCGAGGCCCCCGTGCTGACCGGCCTCATGCGCGATGACGAGCCGGCCGGTGCGACGCACCGACGCCTCGACGGCCGCGAAGTCGATGGGCGAGAGGGAACGGAGGTCGATCACCTCGACGGACACGCCGTCGTCGGAGGCCGCGACGGCCGCGTCGAGGGCCGTCTTCACGAGCGGCCCGTAGGCGACGAGGGTGGCATCGGATCCGGCCGCGGCGACGCGGGCCGAGCCGAGCGGGAGCTCCGGAGCAGCCTCGAGGTCGACCTCGGCCTTCTCGTGGTAGCGGCGCTTGGGCTCGAAGTAGATCACGGGATCCTCGCACGCGACCGCCTGCTGGATCATCGTGTAGGCGTCCTGCGGGTTCGAGGGGCTCACGACGCGCAGGCCCGCGGTATGGGCGAAGTACGCCTCCGGCGACTCGGAGTGGTGCTCAGGGGATCCGATGCCTCCGCCGTAGGGGATGCGGATCGTCAGGGGCATCCGCACGCGGCCCTTGGTGCGGTAGTGGAGCTTGGCGATCTGGCTCACGATCTGGTCGAAGGCCGGGTACACGAAGCCGTCGAACTGGATCTCCACGACGGGGCGGAAACCGCGGTAGGCCATGCCGACGGCGGTCCCGACGATCCCGGACTCGGCGAGCGGCGAGTCCAGGACGCGGTGCTGCCCGAAGTCCTTCTGCAGCCCGTCGGTGACGCGGAAGACCCCGCCGAGCTGGCCGATGTCCTCGCCCATCAACACGACCTTGGGGTCGTTCTCCATGGACCGGCGCAGGCCGGCGTTGATCGCCTTGCCGAAGGTCAGCGTGCTCATCGTCCGGCTCCTTCCGAGGCCGCGTCGGCGGCGAACTGGTCGAGGTACAGCCCGTAGTGGCTGCGCTGGCGGTCGAGCCAGCTGTGCGGCTCGGCGTAGACGTGCTCGAACACGTCCATGGCCCCGGGCTCCGCCATCGAGATGACGCCGGCCCGCAGCTTCGCCGCGACGGCGTCGGCGTGGGCGCCGGCCCGGGAACGCAGGCCCTCGGGATCCACGCCCCTCGAGGCGAGGTGCGCTTCGAGCCGGTCGATCGGGTCCTTGGCCCGCCAGGCCTCGAGCTCGTTGGCGTCACGGTAGCGGGTGGGGTCGTCGGCCGTGGTGTGCGGGCCCATCCGGTAGGTCACGGCCTCGATGAAGGTCGGGCCGTTGCCGCTGCGCGCCCGGTCCAGGGCGATCCGCGTCGCCGCGAGGCAGGCCAGGACGTCGTTGCCGTCAACGCGCAGGCCGGGCATCCCGAAGCCAGCGGCCCGGTCGGCGATCTTCACGTGCGTCTGCAGCTCCACGGGTTCCGAGATGGCCCAGTGGTTGTTCTGGCAGAAGAAGACCACGGGTGCCTGGTAGCTCGCGGCGAAGACGAGGGCCTCGTTGACGTCGCCCTGGCTCGTGGCGCCGTCGCCGAAGAAGGTGATGGAGGCCTGGTCCCCGCCGTCGAACTTGATGCCCATCGCGTAGCCGACGGCGTGGAGCGTCTGGGCGCCGATGATGATCTGCGGGGTCGCCATGTTCAGCTCGAAGGGGTCCCAGCCGCTCGAGGCGTTGCCGCGCCAGACCCGCAGGATGTCCTCGAAGTCGACGCCACGGCAATAGGCCACGGCGTTCTCGCGATAAGAGGAGAAGACGAAGTCGTCGTCGCGCAGTGCGCGCGCCGCCCCGATCTGCGCGCCCTCCTGGCCCAGCAGCGGCGGCCAGAGCGCGAGCTCCCCCTGGCGCTGCAGGGCCGTGGCCTCGTTGTCGACGCGGCGCACCGCGACCATGTCCGTGTAGAGCGCCTCGAGGAAGGCGTCGTCGACGTCCCCGAGGACCGCGTCGAACGCGGCGTGGGCGCTGCGCTCGCCGGTGGGCCCGATCAGCTGGACCATCTCCTCCCGCCCACTGCCGGAGGATTCCTGTTGATGTTGCCAGGACACTGTTTGCACCCTTCGTCGTTGGTCGGGAAGCCGGCATCCGGCGGTGGCCGTGGGCGGTTCCCCGGAGGCGGGGCGCCGTCGCCGCACCTGTACTGTGACGATACTCACAGGGATCACCTCGCACAACCGGGGCGCGGCGAACTGAGCACTCTGCTCTGCCTCCGAACGGCGCATCGTGCTAATCTTGCGCACTATGCCGCACCTTGATGACACCGACGTCCGGCTCGTGGATGCGCTCTGCGACGATCCCAAGGCGACCGTCGTGGCACTGGCCCAACAGCTGGGGCTGTCCCGCAACACGGTCCAGGCGCGGCTCGCGCGCCTCGAGGAACGCGGGACGTTCCTCCCCTTCGAGAGGCGCGTGGCGCCCTCCGCCCTCGGATACCCCCTGACGAGCTTCGTCCATATCCACGTCCAGCAGCGCCGGCTCGGCGACATCGTGCGGGAGCTGGCCGGGATCCCGGAGATCGTCGAGGCCCACGGGCTCACCGGCGCGGCCGACATCCTCGCCCGCGTCGTCGCGGCGAGCGCCGAGGAGCTCTTCGCGGTCAACGGGAGGATCCTCGCCATCAAGGGGGTCGACCGGGCCGACACCTCGCTGTCCATGGCCGAGCTCATCCCCCACCGCATGCGCCCGCTGCTGCACCGGTCCCCCGGGCCCTCAGGCCACAAGACGCTCCCCTGACCCCCGCCCCAGGGAACGCTCCCCGAACCGCAGGGGCACAAGACGCTCCCCGGCCGTGTCGGGGTAGGTGCTCGACAGCGCGCCGCATTCCAACACGTTCCCCGACGCCGCGTGATGCGGGGCGTCGGGATGCGGGGCGTCGGGGAGCAGGACATCGGGGAGCAAGGCTTCGGGGAACATGCAGCGGGGGGGGGGGGGGGAAAGAAAGGCACCCCCGTCCCTCTGTCTCCCCATCCCGCGGGGGATCCGCTATTCGAAGCCCGGTCCTACCGCCCCCCCCCCCCCCCCCCCCCCCCCCCCCCCCCCCCCCCCCCCCCCCCCCCGCCGCTGCATTCGGTGCCGCGCGCCCGGTGGGGCGTCCGGCGTCGTACCCGGTTCCCCCTACGCGGGAGGAACCGGGTGCCGCGCTAGTGCTGCACCGCCTTCTCGGCGCCGACACCGGTGAGGGAACGGACCTCCATCTCGGCCTGGGTGGCCCGGTCCTCGCGGCCCTTGTCCAGCATGGTGCCGAGCCAGCCCAGGAAGAACGCGAGCGGGATCGAGACGATGCCCGGGTTCTTGAGCGGGAAGAGGACGAAGTCCGCGCTCGGGATCATGGCCGTCTCGCCGCCGGACATGACCGGCGAGAAGACGATCAGGATCAGGGCCGAGCCCAGTCCGCCGTACATCGACCACAGCGCGCCCTGGGTGGAGAAGCGCTTCCAGAACAGCGAGTAGAGGATCGTCGGCAGGTTGGCGCTGGCCGCGACCGCGAAGGCGAGGGCCACGAGGAAGGCCACGTTCTGGCCCTGCGCGCCGATGCCGCCCAGGATCGACAGGACGCCGATCACCAGCACCGTGCGCCGTGCGACCTTGACCTCCTTCTCGGGGGTGGTCCGGCCCTTGGCGATGACGCTCGCGTAGACGTCGTGGGCGAAGGACGCCGCCGCGGTGATGGTCAGGCCGGCGACGACGGCGAGGATGGTCGCGAACGCCACCGCCGCGATCAGCCCCAGCAGGAGCGAGCCGCCGAGCTCGTAGGCCAGCAGCGGCGCCGCGGAGTTCACGCCGCCGGGGGCCGCGAGGATGCGGTCCGCGCCGATCAGGGCACCGGCGCCGTAGCCGAGGACCAGGGTGAACAGGTAGAAGGCGCCGATGAGCCAGATCGCCCAGACCACGGACTTGCGGGCATCCTTGGCCGTCGGAACCGTGTAGAAGCGCATCAGCACGTGAGGCAGGCCGGCCGTGCCGAGCACGAGGGCCAGGCCCAGGGAGAGGAAGTCCAGCTTGGCCGTCTCGCTGACGCCGTACTGCAGGCCCGGATTCAGGATGTTCGGGTCCCCGGCGGTCTCGACCGCGGCGCCGAGGAGCTCGGAGAGGTTGAAGCCGTAGATGGCCAGGACCCAGACCGTCATGACGAACGTGCCGGCGATGAGCAGGCAGGCCTTGATGATCTGCACCCAGGTGGTGCCCTTCATGCCGCCCACCAGTACGTAGAGGATCATGAGCCCGCCGACGATCGTGATCACGAGCGACTGGCCGAGCCGGTCGTCGATGCCCAGCAGGAGCGAGACGAGCGCACCCGCGCCGGCCATCTGCGCCAAGAGGTAGAACAGGCACACGGCGAGCGTGCTGATCGCCGCGGCGATCCGCACGGGGCGCTGCTTGAGCCGGAAGGACAGCACGTCGGCCATGGTGAACTTGCCGGTGTTGCGCAGCAGTTCGGCGACGAGCAGGAGGGCCACGAGCCAGGCGACGAGGAAGCCGATTGAGTACAGGAAGCCGTCGTAGCCGTTGATGGCGATGGCGCCGACGATGCCGAGGAAGGAGGCGGCGGACAGGTAGTCGCCGGCGATGGCCGTGCCGTTCTGCGTGCCGGAGAACGAGCGCCCGCCCGCGTAGTAGTCGGCGGCGGTCTTGTTGTTCTTGCTGGCGCGGAGCACGATCACGAGCGTGACGGCGACGAACGCGCCGAAGATCGCGATGTTGATCCAGGGATTGCCGACCTTCGTCGACTCGGTGGCGGCCGCCGCGAACGGGGCCAGGGATGCGTGGATCACGGGCGGACTCCTTCCGGATCGCCTTCGAGCTCGTGGCGGATCGCCGTGGCCTTCGGGTCCAGCTTCTTGTTGGCGAACCGCACGTAGGCGGCGGTGATGGCGAACGTCGAGACGAACTGCAGCAGGCCCAGGACCAGGCCCACGTTGATGTTGCCGACGACCTTGGTCGACATGAAGTCGTGCGCGTAGGCGGCCAGCAGCACGTAGGCGAAGTACCAGAGCAGGAACACCACGGCCATCGGGAACACGAAGCTCCGGTGGGTGCGGCGGAGTTCCTTGAACTCGTCGGTGGCCTGCGTCTGCTGGAAGTCGGCGGCCGGCCGGTCAGTGGCGACCGGCGAGCCCTCCTGCTCCGGACCGCTGTCCGGTGGTGGGTTGCCCATGATTCCTCCTCGTGGGTGCGTTCCGCCTGTGCGGAACGTGACTGCCATCACTCTGTGGCAGGCGCCCGCGTGGTGTGAAGGGCGTCACATTTGCCGAGGGCCGAACGGTGCCGGGCGTGCGCCGAGCGGCACCGCCACCCGACGAACGGCGGGGCCCGGACGGGGCCCCACGGGGCGCCGCGCGCGGCCCCGGCGGGCCGTCTACGCTGGGTCCATGATGTCGACCGCGCTGGAGACCACGCTGATCGCCGCGATCGTCCTCGTGGCCGTCGCCGTGGTGCTCTTCATCGGCTACCGGATCGTCCGCTCCTCCCGCGATCTGGGCACCGACGCCGACCGCGCGACCTTCGAGACCCTGCACACCGTCTCCTTGGCGGCGCCCCACTTCAGCGCGGGCCTCACGGCCGAGGGGGCCGGCAAGGCGGCGCGGCACCTGCGCGGGCTGCTGGCCTGCGACGGACTCGCGATGACGGATACGACGTCGGTGCTCGCCACCGAGGGCCGGGTCCCCGGCGCGGATCTGCCGGGGATCGCCGCGGGCGCCCTGGCCACGGGACGCACGGAAATGGTCCGGGTCGGGGATGTCGACGCCGTCTGCGCGCCCGTCGTCGTCGGAGACCGGATCGCCGGTGCGGTGATCGCCTTCACGGACCGGGCGGACGCCGGCCTGGTCCGCGCGGCGACGGAGGTCGCCGCGTGGGTGGCGGCACAGCTCGGGCTCGCCGAGCTCGACGAGTCCCGGGCCCTGCTCATGGAGGCGGAGGTCCGCGCCCTGCGGGCCCAGATCAGCCCGCACTTCATCTACAACAGCCTCAACGCCATCGCCTCGTTCATCAACACCGATCCGCAGCGAGCCCGAGCGCTCGTGGTGGAGTTCGCGGACTTCACGCGCTATTCGTTCCGCCGCCACGGGGACTTCACGACGCTCGCGGAGGAGCTGCAGGCGATCGACCGCTACCTGCTCCTCGAGAAGGCGCGCTTCGGCGAGCGGATCCAGGTCAGCCTCTCGATCGCGCCCGAGGTCCTGAGCACCGTGATCCCCTTCCTGTCCCTGCAGCCGCTCGTCGAGAACGCGGTCCGCCACGGACTCGAGGGCGTCGCGGAGGGCGGGCTGATCACGCTGACGGCCACCGATGCCGGGGAGTACGCCGAGATCACCGTGGAGGACGACGGCGTCGGCATGGATCCCGAGGCGCTGCGCGCAACCCTCGCCGGCACCGTCGAGGGCGTGCACGTAGGGCTGCGGAACGTGGATGTCAGGCTGCGCCAGGTCTACGGCCAGGAGCACGGACTGGTCATCGACACCGCCCCCGGCGCCGGAACGCTGATCACCCTGCGGATCCCCAAGTTCCAGCCCCGCCACGACGCCTCCCCGCGGGCGGGCCGCGGAGCAGGTGGAGGCGACGGCCTAGAATTGCAGCCATGATCAACGTGGTCGTCGCCGATGACGAGCTCCCCGCCGTCGAGGAGCTCGCGCACCTCCTGTCCCAGGACGCGAGGATCGGCCAGATCCACCGTGCCACGTCCGGTGCCGAGGCCCTCAAGGCCCTCGAGGAGTTCGAGGTCGACGCCCTCTTCCTCGACATCCACATGCCGGCCCTCTCGGGCTTGGACATCGCCCGCGTCATCTCCCGCTTCAGCCGGCCCCCCGCCGTCGTCTTCGTCACCGCGGACGAGGACCAGGCCCTCGAGGCCTTCGAGCTGGCGGCCATCGACTACGTGCTCAAGCCGATCCGACCCGAGCGCCTCGCCGAGTCCGTGCGGCGCATCAGCGAGCAGATGTCCGGCGAGGCGCCGGCCGACCCCGAGCTCGTGACCGTCGACCAGGGCGGCGTGACCAAGATGATCCGCCGCGACGAGATCACCCACATCCAGGCCCAGGGCGATTACGCGCGGCTGCACACCCCCGAGGCCAGCTACCTCATCCGGGTGCCCCTGAACGACCTCGAGCAGCAGTGGGCGTCCGCCGGCTACGTGCGCATCCACCGCAGCTACCTCGTGGCCATGGACCGGATCGAGCAGGTCAAGCTCCAGACCGGGCGCGCCTGCGTCCTCGTCGCCGGCACGGAGCTGCCCGTCAGCCGGCGCGCCCTGCCGTCCCTGCGCGAGCGGCTCGCCGCCAACCGGGTGCGCCCGTTGTGAGCCGGCCGGCGCGCCCGGAGCGCGTCCGGGTCACCGCGCCCGCCGACGCCCGGGTACCCCGGACGGGGCGCGGGGCAGCGGATCCGAGCGGGGACTTCTACGTGCGGTCCCTCATCCGTTCCCAGCTGCGGCTCGCCCTCTCCGTCGCGATCGGCTTCCTCCTGCTGCTCGTCGGCCTCGCCGTGCTCGTGGCCGCATGGCCGCAGATCCACGACATCCGGCTCCTGACCGTCCCGCTGCCCTGGCTCGTGCTGGGCATCGGCGTGTACCCGATCATCCTGCTCGGCGCATTCGTCTATAACCGGGCCGCCGCCCGCAACGAGGAGCGCTACCGGGACCTCGCCGACCCGGGGGGATCGTGAACCCGTCCACGGCGCTCGCCGCCGTCGTCCTCGTGACCGCCGCGACCGTGCTCGTGGCCGTGTACGGGCTGCGCCTGTCGAGGACGACGAGCGACTTCTACGTGGCCTCGCGGACCGTGAAGCCGTGGTGGAACGCCTCGGCGATCGGCGGCGAGTACCTCTCCGCCGCGAGCTTCCTCGGCGTCGCCGGCCTCATCGTGGTCTCCGGCCAGGATGCCCTGTGGTTCCCCATCGGCTACACGGCCGGGTACCTGATGCTGCTGCTCTTCGTGGCCGCGCCCCTGCGCCGCTCCGGCGCCTACACGCTGCCCGACTTCGCCGAGGCCCGGCTCGGGAGCATGACGCCGCGGCAGGTGACGAGCGGCCTCGTCGTCGTCGTCGGATGGCTGTACATCGTCCCGCAGCTCCACGGGGCGGCGCTCACGCTCGGCATCACGACGGGACTGCCGGGCTGGCTCGGGGCCGTCCTGGTCATGGTGATCGTGTGCGTGACCGTCCTGGCCGGCGGGATGCGCTCGATCACGTTCGTCCAGGCGTTCCAGTACTGGCTCAAGCTCCTGGCCCTTGCCGTTCCGGCGGTCTTCCTGCTCCTGCACCTGGGCCTCGCCGGGGAGTCGGCGACCGCGGGAGGCCGGGCGTTCGAGCGCGGCCCCGGGACCGGGCTCGGGATCTACGGGACCATCTCGCTCATCGTGGCGCTGCTGTTCGGGACGCTCGGGCTGCCGCACGTGCTCGTGCGCTTCTACACGAACCCGGACGGCCCCTCGGCCCGGCGGACGACGGTGATCGTGCTCGGACTGCTGTCCCTGTTCTACCTCTTCCCCACCATGCTGGGCGTCCTCGGACGCACCTTCACCCCCGAGCTCGCGGCGAGCGGAAACGCGGACGCGACGATCCTGCTCCTGCCTGGCCGGATCGTCGGCGGGACCGCCGGAGACGTGCTGTCCGCGCTCGTCATCGGGGGCGCGTTCGCCGCCTTCCTGTCGACGACGTCGGGCCTCGTCGTCTCGCTCGCGGGCGTGATCAGCCAGGGGCTCTTCAAGGGCACCGTGCGCGGGTTCCGGATCTCCACGGTGGCGGCGTGCGCGGTCCCGCTCCTGCTCGCCGTGGGGACGAGCAGCTTCGCGCTGGCGGGGGCGATCGGCTCGGTCTTCGCCTTCACGGCCTCGACGATCTGTCCCCTGCTGCTGCTCGGGATCTGGTGGCGGCGCCTCACGGCGGCCGGTGCGGTCGCCGGGATGGTCGCCGGCGCCGTCGCGTGCGGCGGGGCGCTCGTGGCCGCCGGACTGCCGTTGGGGCTGCCCTCCGGCGTCGTCCAGCTGCTGGAGCAGCCGGCGGCCTGGACCGTGCCGCTCGCGTTCCTGACCATGGTGGTGGTGTCGCGGGCCGGGAGGCCGGCCGCGCACGTGGGCGCCGTGATGGCCCGGCTGCATGCGCCGAAGGCCCGGATGCCCGGGCCGGAGGGTCCTAGTCGATCGAGGCCATGAGCTCCACGACGCGGTCCAGGAAGGCGTCGACCTGGCTCTCCTCGTAGCCCTCGTGGCCCCGCGCCTCGCGGAAAGTCGCGCGCCGGACGACGTCGACGCTCATCGGAGTGTCGTTCTCGAAGTAGTCGACGAGCTGGGAGCAGAGCTCGTCGACGTCCTCGACGTTGTAGCTGGGGGCGCCGCGGCGGCTGGGGCGGCGGAAGCGCTCTCCCGGCTCGCGGTGCAGCCGGCCGCGGAGGATGGCGGAGAGCCGTCCGACCTGCTGGAGCCAGGCCTCCTCGCCCTGGCCCTCGATGAGCGCCTCGCGCTCGCGCTGGGCGAAGACGTCCTCGAGGCGGTCCAGCGCGAGGTCGACCTCGCGGGCGTCGTAGCCGCCCTTCTGAGGCTCGAACGCGGTGCGGCGGATCAGGTGGCTTGTCACGATGCTCTCGTCATCGCCTGCGCCGTTGAAGGTCGCCCGGGCGCGGGCCAGGAAGTTGTCCACCTGGCGGATGTTGTAGCCGAACTCCTGGGCCGGGACACGTTCGAAGGGCGTCTGCGTCGTCGATGTGGTCTCGTGGCTCACTACGGTCTTCCTCAACTTCGGCCGGCGCCGCTCGGACTGGATGCTCATCAAAGCGCGGCCGCCGGGGCGGACCGCTCAGACCATCTTACCCAGCAGTCGCAAGTGCGGCTCCCACCCGGCGCCGGAGGCGTGCGGACGTCGTGGCTCCGGGGCCGGCGGTCCCCGGCGCCGGCAGGGGCGTCCGCCGTCACTCGTCGTCGCCGACGAACGGCGAGGCGCAGCCGGGTCCGTCCGGATTGGCCGTGCAGTCCTCCGCGACCATGAGCTTCCTGGTCCGCCAGACGCTCATCGTCAGCGGGTCGCTCGGGACGCCGGCGACCCCGGGGATCGGAGTCCACGGTCCGCCCTCGGTCGAGTACTCGCCCCGGTAGAGGGTGGTCAACCGGACCTGGAAGTCGCCGGTCTCCGTGTAGACGTGGCTGCTCGGAGTCTCGACCGCCAGGTCGTGGTCCGGCATCGGCGCTCCGGCGAAGTCGCGGCGCACCGTCTCGCCGTCCCCGTAGTCCCAGACCCACGTCGTCGGGATGGCTCGCACCCGCACGTCCTGGTCGAAGATCGTGACGCTGAACGTCTGGGTCTCCGATTCCGCGTAGAGATGCGCGTGGCCATTGCGCAGCGAGAACCCGTCCGGCTGGCTCACGACCGACGACGCGAGGATCGGGAACTCCTGGAAGCGCTCCGGCGTGACCACGGCGATGTCCTGCTCCAGGCCCACGATGGTCGGATCGGGTTCGTCGCGGCAGTAGGTTCGCGTCTCGACAACCTGGCCTTCGCGCGGACCGTTCAGCGCAAACACCCGACGCGTCGTCATGTACGAGCCGTCGGCACATGGCACCTCGCTCAAGGCGATACATGAACCCAACGCGGCCTGTTCGGCAGAGCAACCCTGAATGTACACGACTCGATACTGGAGCTTAGGGCCTACGTCAATGTGATCAGAAGTCGTCCCAGCCCATCCGGCCGACCCTGGCTTCTTCGTAGTACACCCTGTCGTCTTGGCGTGCGCGTTGCCACCGCTCAGGCCATATCCCCGGCCGCAGTTCGCGGCGGCAGCTGCCTCATGAACGCCCGCTAGCGAGATGCCGGCCGCGACCAGCACGAGGCAAACGGCGATCCTCAGGAAGCTGAATCGACAACTCACGGCTAGGAGTCTTCCGAGACATCGAACCCCACAACGGTCCAACCATCGTCGAACTCAGTCGAAATGGCGCCGAGAATGTCCTCTTCCTCCTCGGCCTCGCCGTTGAGCGTCCCATCGCTGTTGTAAATCGTCATCGGTGCGACCACCACTCCGAATGTCGCGATTCCAGTGCCCGCTTCCTCGCTGTGGGAGGTGAACACCGTCACATCGTGCTCCCCGCCAACGATCCACGCGCCCGCTTCCTTGTTCAGGTCGGCCACGTCGATGAATGCCGTGGCACACAGCTCACAGGAACGCGACGTAACGGCCTTGAGCGGAGCCGAGTCCTGAGTCTGCCCCGTGTAGTTGATGAGGTCGAAGTAGTACTCGACGAAGGCCTTGAGCCCCTCCGCCGTCTGCTCCTTGGCCTCCGCCGGCATCTCCGGAACGGGCCAGTTCTCGGCGGGGCCCGTCGAGCTCGCCGGGACGGGCGTCGGCGAAGCGCTGCTCGGTGCCGCGCTCGATGAAGGCGCTGCCGACGAGGTGGGAGCCGCCCCGGAGGAGGTCTCCGGTGCCCCGGGTTCGGCATCCCCGCCGCCAGCACACCCGGCCGCGAGCAGGGCAACGGCCAGGGGAACGGCCAGGAGGCGCGACCGCGCGATCGAACGGCTCAGCATGGGGACCTCACAGAATGTTGACACCAGAAGTAAAAACATCCTATCGCGAAATCAGGCCCGCAGCCGGTTGTCCACAACCGGCCCGGCGGGCAACACGGGAAAGGACCCCGGCATCAGCCGAGGCCCTTCCTGGTGATTCCCTTGCGCCGGGCGGCCTATCCGCCGCCGGGCAGCAGCAGCACCGACAGGATGTAGGAGACGGGAGCCGCGAAGACCACCGAATCGAGGCGGTCCATGACTCCCCCATGGCCCGGCAGGAGGTTGCTCATGTCCTTGATGCCGAGCTCGCGCTTGACCATCGACTCCGACAGGTCCCCGGCCGTCGCGGCCGCAACCGTGGCCATCGCGAGCGGCACGCCGGCCCACCAGGGCTGGTCCAGAAGGAACACCGTGGCCAGGATGCCCACGGCCACGGCCCCGGCGACGGACCCGCCGAAGCCCTCCCAGGACTTCTTGGGACTGATCTTCGGCGCCATCGGATGCTTGCCGAGGAAGGCACCCACGAGGTAGCCGAAGGTATCGTTGGCGACCACGAGCAGCAGCAACGTGGCCACCTTGTACGGCCCGTGGTCCTCGTTCAGCAGCAGCACCGCGAAGCTGATCAGGAACGGCACCCAGAGCGCGATGAACACGGAGGACATCACGGAGCGCAAGGCCCCGGGGCCGCCTTCGATGACCCGCCACAGCAGGGCGAGCACCGCCGTCCCGGCCAGGGCGAACCCCAGCCCCTCGGCCCCGGCGTAGTAGGCCGAGAACGGCATCGCCACGGATCCGACGGCCAGCGGTGCGAGCGGAACCTGGACCTTCGCGGCCGTCAGCGCCCGGCTGATCTCCCAGCATCCGATGACGCCGAATAACGAGATCGTCACCACGAACGCCAGCGGCAGGAGGAACATGCCCAGCAGGACGGCCGCCAGGAGCAGCACGCCCACAACGATCGCGGCCGGAAGGTCGCGTCCCGCCCGGGACTGCTTGCCGCCTCGCATCGAACGCCGCGTCGGGGCGGCGGGCGGTGGCCCGGCGTCCGGCGGAGGGACGTCCGGCTGCGTCGGGGTCGTCATCAGACCTCCAGCAGCTCCGCTTCCTTGCGCTTGAGCAGCTCGTCGATCGCGTCGGTGCTCTTCTTGGTCAGGGCGTCGAGTTCCTTCTCGCCGCGCGCGCCGTCGTCCTCGCCGACCTCGCCGTCCTTGACGAGCTTGTCCAGGGCGTCCTTGGCCTTGCGGCGGTGGTTGCGGATCGCGACCTTGGCGTCCTCGCCCTTGCCCTTGACGACCTTGACGTATTCCTTGCGCCGCTCCGCGGTGAGCTCGGGCAGGACCACGCGGATGACCTTGCCGTCGTTGGACGGGTTGGCGCCGATCTCCGAATCGCTCAGCGCCTTCTCGATCTCGCGCAGCGCGGAGGTGTCGTAGGGGGTGATGAGGATGGTCCGTGCGTCCGGGACGCCGAAGGAGGCGAGCTGCTGCAGCGGCGTCGGCGAACCGTAGTAGTCCACGAGGACCTTGGAGTAGAGGGCGGGGTTTGCCCGGCCGGTGCGGATCGTGGCGAAGTCTTCCTTCGCCGCCTCGACGGAACGCTCCATCTTGTCCGCGGCGTCCAGCAGGGTTTCGTCAATCACTGTCTTCTCCTTCGGGATCCGGGCCGCGAAGTCACGGTCCCCGGGGCTTGAACGGGCTCTTGGATCATCCTATGCCACCTGCTCAGACGGTGACGCGGGTTCCCATTTCCTCGCCGAGGATGGCACGCGTGACGTTGCCGTCGCCCTCCATCCCGAACACCATCATCTCGAGCCTGTTGTCCTTGCACATCGTCATCGCGGTCTGGTCCATGACCCGGATGTTCTTGATGAGCGCCTCGTCGTAGGTCAGGGTGTCCAGCTTGACGGCGGACGGGTCCTTCTTCGGATCGGCGGTGTAGATGCCGTCGACGCCGCTCTTGGCCATGAGGACGACGTCGGCGCGCACCTCGAGCGCGCGCTGTGCGGCGACCGTGTCGGTGGAGAAGTAGGGAAGGCCGGCGCCGGCGCCGAAGATGACGACGCGGTCCTTCTCGAGGTGGCGGATGGCGCGGCGCGGAATGTAGGCCTCGGCGACCTGGGCCATGGAGATCGCCGACTGGACGCGGGTCTCGACGCCTGCCTGCTCGAGGAAGTCCTGCAGCGCGAGGCAGTTCATGACGGTTCCCAGCATGCCCATGTAGTCGGCACGCGAGCGGTCCATGCCGGACTGGCTCAGCTCGGCGCCGCGGAAGAAGTTGCCTCCGCCGACGACGATCGCGGTCTCGACCTGGCCGACGGTCTCGGCGATCTGGCGCGCGATGCCGCGCACGGTCTCGGGATCCACGCCGAGCTTGCCGCCGCCGAACACCTCGCCGGAGAGCTTCAGCAACACGCGCCGACGCTGCGGGGCGGTCTCCTCGGCCGTGAGCGGTGCTGCCTGTTCCTGCGTGGCTTCCATGGTGCCTCCTGTCGCGGACCCGGGATCCGCCGTCGTCTTCGCTGCTGGGTGGTCTGTGGTGGGCGGCCCGCCGGAAGGGGCGGGACGGCAGGGAAAAGGGGTGGCCACCGTGTGGTGGCCACCCCCTTTGCTGCCTTGCGCGGCGGGCGGTATCCGGCCGCCTTGGTCCTGCTAGGAGCCTACGCGGAAACGCGCGAAGCCGGTAGCGGCAACGCCGGCCTCGTCGAGGACCTTGCCGACGGTCTTCTTGGCGTCCTTGGCGAACGCCTGGTCCACGAGGACGATCTCCTTGAAGAAGCCGGTCAGGCGTCCTTCGACGATCTTCGTCAGCGCGGCCTCGGGCTTGCCCTCGGCGCGGGCCGTCTCGTCGGCGATGCGGCGCTCGTTCTCGACGGTCTCGGCCGGGACTTCGTCGCGGGAGACGTACGTCGGAGCCATCGCGGCGGTGTGCACGGCGACATCGTGGGCGACGGTCTGGGCGGCCTCGCCGGAACCGTCGACGGACAGGAGCACGCCGACCTGGGCCGGGAGGTCCTTGGACGTCTTGTGCAGGTAGGCGTCGACCGTGGCGCCCTCGACGCGGGCCAGACGGCGCACGACGACCTTCTCGCCGAGCACGGCGCCCTCTTCGACGACATAGTCGCCCAGGGTCTTGCCGTCGACGTCGGCGGCCAGGAGGGTCTCCAGGTCGGCGGCGCCGGAAGCGACGGCGACCTCGAGGACCTTGTTGGCCAGGGCGATGAACTTCTCGTTCTTGGCGACGAAGTCGGTCTCGCAGTTGACCTCGACCATGTAGCCGACGGTGCCGTCGACGACCGTCGCGGCCACGAGGCCCTCGGCGGTGGAGCGGCCCTCGCGCTTGGTGGCGCCCTTGAGGCCCTTGATGCGGATGATCTCGACGGCCTTGTCGGCGTCGCCGTTGGCCTCGTCGAGGGCCTTCTTGACGTCCATCATGCCGGCGCCGGTGCGTTCGCGCAGGGCCTTGATGTCAGCGGCGGTGTAGTTGGCCATGTGCAACCCCATTCTGTGTGGTTCGTTGATGTTCCAGGCGCGGCGGAATGGTCCGCACCCGGTTGACCCGGGCCGGCGGGCTCACGCCCGCCGGCTCGAAACTCGGATGGTTACTTGGCGTCCTCGGCCGGGGCCTCGGCGGCGGGGGCCTCCGTGGCCGGCACCTCGGCGGCGGGGGCCTCGGCGGCCGGAGCCTCCTCGGCGTTGCCCTCGAGCAGCTCGCGCTCCCACTCGGCCAGCGGCTCGGCCGCGGCCTCGGTGTTGCCGGCGGCCTTGTTGTTGCGGGCGATGAGGCCCTCGGCAACGGCGTCGGCGATCACGCGGGTGAGCAGGTTGACGGAGCGGATGGCGTCGTCGTTGCCCGGGATCGGGAAGTCGACCTCATCCGGGTCGCAGTTGGTGTCGAGGATGGCCACCACGGGGATGCCCAGCTTCTTGGCCTCGTCGACCGCCAGGTGCTCCTTCTTGGTGTCCACGATCCAGATGGCGGACGGGGTCTTGGTGAGGTTGCGGATGCCGCCCAGGTTGGCCTGCAGCTTGGTGAGCTCGCGCTTGAGCAGCAGCAGTTCCTTCTTGGTGTGGCCCGAGCCGGCGACGTCGTCGAAGTTGATCTCTTCGAGTTCCTTCATCCGCTGCACGCGCTTGGCGACGGTGGAGAAGTTGGTCAGCATGCCGCCGAGCCAGCGGTGGTTGATGTACGGCTGGTTGACGCGCGTGGCCTGCTCGGCGATGGCCTCCTGGGCCTGCTTCTTGGTGCCGACGAAGAGCACGGTGCCGCCGTGGGCGACGGTGGCCTTGACGAACTCGTAGGCGCGGTCGATGTAGGACAGCGACTGCTGGAGGTCGATGATGTAGATGCCGTTGCGCTCGGTGAAGATGAAGCGCTTCATCTTCGGGTTCCAGCGGCGGGTCTGGTGACCGAAGTGGACTCCGCTGTCGAGCAGCTGGCGCATGGTAACGACGGGCATGTCGTCACTCCTTCCGGCAGTGGCGGACCAGCCCGTGGGGCTGCGGTAACTGCCTGTTGTTTATCGGTTGTCGGCCTCCGCCCCTGGTGGACGGCGCCCCTGGCATCGGCCCCGGTGTCCCGGCCCCGCCGCCCCACCGGTATTCCGGACCGAAGGCGGCGCGGTCCACACCCGTTCCCGAGGGTTCCGGTGGTGGATGCGCGATGCGCGAAGTCAGTTCCGCGGCCGGGATCCGGACAGGGATCATCGACGCACAAAACTGCACCCCCAAGTGTACTACAGCGCCGCCGCGGCCCGGACCGCGTCCCGGCGCCGCCCGGGGCCCACCCCACAGCCTGTCCCGGCCGCGCGGATCCGCCCTCCACAAGCGCCGCGGTCGGGCAGGGATCCACAGGAGTACGACGCCGGACGGGCACCCGGGCGGCGGCCGTCCAGACTGGTTCGGAAGGCGCCGGGAGCCGGCGGACCACAACGGAAGCGGCAGAGCGGAACAGGAGGGCGGCATGCGCGTCGTCGAGCACCGGCAGGCGGTTCCGCCGGGCGGGAACAGCCGCCCGCCCGGCCCCTGGCGGACCGGGCATCGCGGCAACAGGATGCCGGGTGCGGGGCGCCGGGCCCCAGCGGTCCTCCTCGCCGCGGCCCTCGCCCTCCTCGGTACCGCCTCGGCCGCGGCCCCCTCGGAGCCGACGGCCGCGCCGACGGGTTCCTGGGCCTGGCCGGTCGGCGGGCCCGCCGGTCCCCGCGTCCTCGAGGGCTTCGATCCGCCGCCGAAGGACTGGATGGCAGGGCACCGCGGCGCCGACCTGGCCTCGTCGCCGGGAACGCCCGTCGTGTCCCCGGCCGCAGGCAGGGTGGCGTTCGCCGGCATCGTGGTCGACCGGCCCGTCGTCACGGTCGACCACGGCAACGGACTCGTCACGAGCCTTGAACCGGTGGAGACGGAACTCGAGGTCGGAGCCGTGCTCGCCCGGGGACAACCGCTCGGCGCGGTCGGATCCGGCGGCCACTGCGGCAGCAGCTGCGTCCACTGGGGACTGCGGCTGGACGGAGAGTACATCGACCCGCTAGACACGGTCGGCGACCGGAGGCCGTCCGTCCTGCTCCCCCTCCCGCCGGGAGGGCGGTGAGCCGCGCAGGACCATGGCGGCTGCGGACGAGCGACCGGGACGGCCCCGGCCGGCGGCGCACCGGAAGGTCCGAGACCCGGGGCTTGATCGGACGGGAGGCCGGGAGGGGCCGGCGACCGGTGGGCGTCAGCGGCGGATCAGGACCGAGACGTAGGCGTCGAGCATGAGCCGGGTCTGCCGCGACTGCAGGACCGCTTCGGGGTCGATGCCCTCGACGCGGCCGAGGCGGCCGTCCTTCAGCGCGGCGACCGAGGACCGCAACGCGGTGGCGAGCGGCTCGACATCGTCGGCGTGCTGCCCGGACGGCACCTGGACGAACGAGCCCGGCGGCAGGTCCTCGGCGATCCGGGCGTCGCTGAGGATCGTGGGCGTGCCGAGGGCCGCCGCCTCGAAGACGGTCATGCCCTGCGTCTCGAAGCCGAGCGAGGTCTGCACCAGCGCATCGGCGGCCCGCAGCTCCCCCAGCATGGCCGCGTAGGGGACGGTGCCCCGGAAGACGACGTCCGGCGTCGTCAGCCCCCGCACCGCGGCCTCGGCGCGCGCCCTCTCGGCCCCGTCGCCGAAGACGTGGACCTCGGCGTCGATGCCGGAGCGCCGCACGGCATCGAGGAACGGGAGCAACCGCTTCTCGGGGCTGAAGCGGCCGATCCACACGAGGCGCGGGCGGCCCGATCGCTGCGGCCGCGGGACGGCGAGCAGTTCGGCGGCGAGGTCGTCGTCGAAGCCGTTGGGGACCACGCGGACGGAGTCGAACACTCCGCGTTCCTCGAGGAGGCGGGCGAAGTGGCTGGACGGGGCCGTGACCACGGCAGCCCGTTCGGTCATGACCCGCAGATAGCCCCAGGCGTCCCTGGCCGGCGGCGTCGGCCCGGG
Source organism: Zafaria sp. Z1313 (assembly GCF_050563205.1). NCBI lineage: Bacteria > Bacillati > Actinomycetota > Actinomycetes > Micrococcales > Micrococcaceae > Zafaria > Zafaria sp. Z1313. Next base: position 343,117 of record NZ_JBNWUK010000001.1, on the reverse strand, counting down.
CAGCATCGCCCGCATCGCCGGGCCCATGGCCCGCTCGACGACGTCGGGGAACGGGACCGTGGCGCGCAGGCCCACGTCCAGGCGGTTGTGCATGGTGTGGACGACGGGCAGGCGGTGCCGGTGGGCGAAGCGGTATCCGGTCGCGGCCTGCCAGAAGTCGGCCTGGACGTGGACGACGTCGACCGGGGCGCTGCCGGCCAGCGCCTCGTCGAGCACGCGACCGGCCCGGCGGCCCGGAAGGCTCACCGAGTACTCGCTGCCGCGCACGCCGAAGCCCGGCAGCTCGATGACGGCGGCGCCCTCGGGTTGGCCGTGCCGCGCCGGCGGAGCGACGACGCTGACCTGGTGGCCCAGCCGCTCGAGGTACTTGCGCTGCAGGCGGACGGAGGTCTGCATGCCGCCGAGGGACTGCGGATGCTGGTCCACGAACATGGCGATGTGCAGCGGCCGGTCCATGCGGCACCTCCCTACGGATTGCTGTCGTGCCCCGAAGGGCGGTCCCGGTACACCGGAACCGCCCGTGGTAGGGCGGGTGGGGCTTGAACCCACGACCCAGGGATTATGAGTCCCTTGCTCTAACCAACTGAGCTACCGCCCCTCGGCCGCGGCACCGCGGAGCGCCGGGCAGCACCAACCATCCTAGTGGACGGCCGGAGGGCTTCATGCGCCGAGGACGTCCTGCGCCGTGGCGCCACGGTAGAGCGCCTCGAAGGTGTTCATCGTCTTCTCCGCACTGTGGAACACGGCCTTCCGGTGGCCGGCCTCCCCCATCGCCGCGCGTTCCTCATCCGAGGCGGCCAGGACGCGGTCGATCTTCCCGGCCAGGTCCTCCGCGTCCCCCGGGGTGAAGAGGTAGCCGTTCCCGCCGTCGTCCACCAGATGCGGGAGGGCCATGGCGTCCGCCAGCACCACGGGACGGGACGCGGACAGCGCCTCCAGCGTCACGAGCGACTGCAGCTCGGCGGTTCCCGGCTGGCAGAACACGTCGGCCCGCAGGTAGGCGCGGCGCAGTTCGTCGTCGTCCACGTGGCCGCGAAACGCCACGCGGTCCGCGATGCCGAGCTCCGCGGCCCGCCGCTCGAGGTTGGCGCGCTGCTCTCCGCCGCCGATGACCTCGAGGTGAGGAGCGGGCTCGGTCTTCATCCGCGTCAGCGACTCGAGCAGGACGTCGACGTTCTTCTCCACCGCCAGGCGTCCCACGAACAACACCAGGGGCCAGGGGTCCTTCACGACCTCCTCCCCCGGCGCCAGCTCGTAGTGGCTCGAATCGATGCCGTTGGACAGCGGCAGCACCTCGTCGAGGCGGGCGTGGAGCTTCATCGCACGGGCCGCCAGCGGCGTCGGCGTCGTGACGACGTCGGCCCGACCCATGATCTTGCCCATGTCCCGCCACGAATTGCGGGCCACGATGCGCTTGAACCACCGCGGGAACGGCAGGAACGGGTCGAGGTTCTCCGGCATGAAGTGGTTCGTCGCGATGGTCCGGATCCCGCGCTTCACCGCCTGGTTCACCGCCGCCTGGCCCACCATGTAGTGGCACTGGACGTGGACGGCGTCGGGCCGCACGTCGTCGATGATGCGCGCCAGGTCCCGGGCCGCATCCCACGGGAAGACGATCCTGTAGCTCGGGTGCGTCGGGACGGCGTGCGAGGCCAGCCGGTGCACGGTCGCCTCCGGACGCTGCTCGACGTAGCCCGGGCCCTTCGAGGCGCGGGCCGCCACGACATGCACTTCGTGGCCGCGCGCCGCCATCGCCGTGGCGAGCCGGTGGCAGAAGACCGACGCCCCGTTGACGTCCGGCGGATACGTGTCCGCGGCGATGAGGATCTTCAGTGGCTTGTCACCGGTCACGGTGGCGGGCTCCTTGCGTCGTTCGGGGGAAGCGGCTGGCGGGACGTGCGGCCCGTGGGACGGGCACCGGCTAGGCGTCGGGATGCTTCCGACGCGCCTCGGCCTGGCGTTGCAGGACGTCCGGGTGGTGCCGGGAAAGGGCAACGACCCCCACGATAGCAACGATGGCGGCCCCGGCCATGGAGATCGCCGTGACCGGATGCACGTCGGGGCGCAGCTCGCCGAGGATCCAGATCCCGATCGCGATCCCCACGATCGGGTCGATCACGGTGAGACCGGCGATCACGAGGTCCGGCGGGCCGCTCGAGTAGGCGTTCTGCACGAAGTACGTCCCGAGCAGTCCGGCCGCGGCCACGGACAGCACCACATACCAGGAGACGTTGGCGAGGAAGAGCCCGTTCGGGTCCATGAGCGCGATCGCGATGGTCCGGACCAGGACGGCCACGAAGCCGAACAGCACGCCCGCGCCGACGATGTAGAAGAAGGCGTTGAGCCGGTGCCGGAAGACGGAAGCGAGTCCTCCGAACGCGGCCACGACCAGCACGAGCAGCAGCACCGTGGTCAGTTCCTGCTCCCGCGTGACGCTGTGGTTCTCGGCCGTCGCATTGATGGCCATGAGGACGAATCCGATGCTGCCGACCATGCATGCCGTGATGGCCAGGACGGTCGGGCGGTTGATCCGGATGCCGAGCTCTCGGGAGTTCACGATCGTGGTGATCACGAGCGCGATCGCCCCGATGGGCTGCACGACCGTGAGCGGCGCCGTCGCCAGCGCGTAGACGTTGAGCGACATGCCGATGACCATCAGGAGCAGGCCGAAGACCCAGCGGGGGTTGGCCAGCAGGCGGACCATGCCACGCGAGGTGACGCTCAGTCCGCCCGTGCTGGCCCGCACCGCACCGCCTTGGCGCTGCGTGCCGAAGGCCAGGAAGAAGGCCGCCGCGATCGCGCAGCAGACGGCTACCCAGACCATGCGGTCCCGGAACGTCGTGCCCTGGCCTTCTGGTGGGCCTTGACGAAGTAGCCGGCCGCGGCGGCGATGTGCAGTGCGCAGGCGATGGCGAGCAGCACGGTCGCCGTCGGACCGATGGCGCTCTCCTCCAGGCCGGGGACGCGGCCCAGCAGCAACAGGGGCGCGCCGACGAGCATCAGGGCCGTGCGGGTCTTGCCCAGTCGCGAGACGCGCAGGCCCGGACTGCCGCCGAAGAGCAGGAGCGAGTTGACGATCAGGATGACGTCCGGCACGACGATGGAATAGACGAGCCACGCCGGGGCGATTCCCGTGACGACGAACGTGGCCGCCACCGTGATCAGCGCCAGGCGGTCCGCGAGGGGGTCGAGCCACATCCCGACGGTGGAGACCTGGTTCAGGCGCCGCGCGAGGTATCCGTCGATCCAATCGGTGCTGCCGAGGACCACGAGGACGACCGTCGCGGCCAGGTACTGCCCGGTGGCGCCGAGCCAGACGAACGCCGGGACCAGGAGGAACCGGCCGACGGTGATGACATTGGGTACGGTCCAGAACGAATCGAGGACGCGGTACTCGATGTCGTCGCGGTGGCCGGCGCCGAAGATCCGCAACGTGGCTCCCCCTTTCTTGTGCTCGGTGGCGGCGCGGCGCCCGGGGCCTACCCCTTGGTCAGGCGCCTGAGGAACACGGCGAGGGCGATGAGGGAGGCGCCCATCACCGCGAGGGGCTGCCACCGTTCGCGCACGAGGCGCGCGGCGTCGTCGCCCACTGCCGACCCGGCGTCGGACACGGTCTGCGAGGCCCGCTCGGCACCGCGGGAGGCGAAGCCCATGAGGCGCTCGACGCCGTGCCCGGCCCGGGTCTTGACGTCGACCTTGGGGCCGATCTCGTCGCGCAGGCGGGCGAGGTGGTCGCGGCGCTCGGCCGAGCGGCGCAGCAGCTCGTCGTAGGGGACGGGCTCCGGCTTGGGCTTCTTCTCCTTGGCGTCTTCCCCGGAGGAGTCCTCCTCCTTCTCGGGCTTGGGCTCGTCGAGGACGGAGGGGTCGAAGGCCGATCCCTCGGCGATCACGCCGAGATCGTGCTTGAACCCTCGGATCGCGTCCTCCGGGACGAGCGGCATGGCCTTCTTCACGCGCCCGAAGCCGATGAGGCCGAGGAGTCCGCCGAGGACCAGGAAGAACGCGGCCACGAGCAGCGCGGCGAGCCACGGCTCGACGACGAGGCCGAGCGCCAGGATCCCCGCCACCAGCAGTGCCACGACGACGAACGCCACGAACACGAGCGCGACGACGGCCAGGGCCGCGGCGATGCCGACGTGGATCCCCTTGGACTTCATTTGGGCGACGGCGAGCTGGATCTCGTCGTTCAACTGCTTGGGTGCCAACCGGCCCGCGTCCTTGAGCAGTCCGATGAGCGATGCCGACTGGCCGTTGGAGGTGCTTCCTGCCATGGTCCGCTTCCATCCTCTCCCGGCCACCCTGGGCCGATCCACACCAAAGCTACCACTGCGTCACGTGGGATCGGCTCAGCCTCCGGGCGTACGACCCCGGGATGAGGCGGGCCGCCACGTCGCGGCCCGGGGACGGGAAAACCCCCGCCTCGAGGACCAAGGCGGGGGTTTTCGGGAACGCTCCCCCGACTGGACTCGAACCAGTAACCCTTCGATTAACAGTCGAATGCTCTGCCAATTGAGCTACGGGGGAATGAAGCGAACAAAACTCTAGCAGGCTCCCGCGCACCAGTGCCAATCCGTGCCGCGGCGGGGGGGGGGGGGGAAAAGGGGGGGGCAGGGCCCGCGCCCGGACACCCCTAACCACCCCAACA